>JBJMGU010000039.1:0-12946 GCA_045807765.1 Blastocatellia bacterium | reverse complement strand
TGACCGCCTTCGGAAAGATGGACGACCCGACGATGGACGAGCGCGACAAGCCCGTGAAATATGTCACGCGCTTGCTCAGCAAGGACAAGTACGTCTTTGAAATCTATGACGAGGTCGGCAGCCCGCACGAGTTCAAGATGCTCGAACTCACGTACACGCGCGTGAGGCCGTGAGCGCACAGTTGTTCCCGCAGTCTGGCTCTTGTGCCTGACAAATGAAGAAAGCAGTTGCCGAGTATAGCCCCCTTTGGCGAGACGGAACGCCCCCCACGTTCCATCTCGCCTTTTTTATTTAGACGAGCGGCGCGGCCTAAGCTCGGCTCCCGCTCTGAGATGGATGGCCTGCGCCGCGCCTCGCCTTATTTTGCGCGCAACCCCCCGCCCGGTCCTCGCTTATACGTCGGTGACGTAAACCATATCGCCGGATTTAATCCTCCTTGACACCGGTGGTGGTTAGTTATAGTCTGCCAAACACCTCACTCCCCACAGTAAGGAGGACACAATGTATCAGATAATCAAATCGCATGGGGTCAGGGCGACTGAGTAGCCATTGGAGGTCATATGGAAAAGCGAAAACCCAAGAGCAGTGCGCAAAAAAGCAGCAAGGCCGGGGCAGGGACAAAGGCGAGCGCCAAGTCCCGCCTGCCGAAGGTCGAGGCAACGGTGACTCCCAAAGAGGTGGATATGCCGCCTAGAGAAGAGTTGATACCGGGCCAAATAGAGCCTCAAACGACCCTCATTCGCGGCCCCCGTAAGCCGGGGTTGGAAGGCGCGCCGCCGCCGCGCCTCGAATATCACAAGAAACGCAGTAAGTGGTTCCAGGCGCGGGCGTCATGGCCATATCGAGAAGCGCCCACACAAACGATGGTGCGAGAGCGCGGGCAAAGTAAGAAAACACTGGCGCCGGCTCCTGGGCCGGCTCAATGGGAGCTGGTCGGCCCGACGAATATCGGCGGGCGCATGACATGCATCGTCTGCCACCCGGCGCAACCCGAGCGCATTTGGGCAGGGGCGGCGGGCGGCGGCGTCTGGTTCAGCCCGGATGCCGGACAGACGTGGCATTCCCAATGGCATGACGAAGACGTTCTGAATGTCGGCGCGCTGGCTATCGATCCCGTCAACCCGGACATCCTGTATTGCGGCACCGGCGAAGCCAATCTCTCGGCAGACTCATACGCCGGGGTAGGGATTTATCGCACCCTCGATGGCGGCAAGAACTGGCACCTGTTTGCTTCGACGGAAAAGACGGGGATTCCCGCGCGCATCGGCGCCATCGCCATAGACCCCTTCGACACGAAGCATATTCGCATCGGCGGCGTCGGCTTCGCCGAGACCGGAGGCGGGGCGAATGATCTCGGCGGCATGTACTTTACGCATGATGCGGGGATTACCTGGCAGCGCGAGACCTTCGTCTTATCAACCAACTACTGGTGTCACTCGATTGTCTTCGACCCGAAAACCAGAGGGACGATCTACGCGACATTCACCGCCCGCGGGCCGCGCAGCGGCATCTACAAGTCGACGGACGGCGGCAAGACCTGGACGCAGTTGAAAGGCGGGCTACCGCCCGCATCCAGCATAGGCCGCACCAGCCTCGCCCTCAGCCCCTCCAACACCAACGTCCTGTATGCATTCGCCGCCGACGAAATGAGCGCCTCTTCGGACCAGATGCTTGGTGTATTCCGCACCAGCAACGGCGGCAAGACATGGACGAACATCGCCGGGACGCATTTCAAGAAGGAAGGCCAAATCTCTTACGGCAACACGATTGCCGTGCATCCAAAGAGTTCCAACCACGTCATCTGCGGCGGCGTTGACTTGCACCTCTCGACAGACGGCGGCAAGCATTGGACGAAAGTCACGAGATGGGATGCAGAGCGCGGCACGAATCCGAAGTATGCCCATGCCGATCACCATTGCCTGTTGATGCCGGCGGGCAGGCCGGGCCGCGTCTATGACCCGAACGACGGCGGCATGGATTTGAGTGAAGATGGCGGGCTCACCTGGGTCAATCGCAGCAATGGCCTCGCCGCGACCATGTACTACGACTTAGACGTTGCTCAGAGTGACGGCAGAGTCTTTGGCGGCGGCGCGCAGGACAACGGCACCTTAATCACGACGGATGGCGGCAGTGATGACCACCGCGAGATTCTCGGAGGCGACGGCGGCTGGATGGTGATTGATCCGAAAGATGCCGGGCATCTCTTTGCCTCAGTCTATAACCTCTACATCGTCCGTTTTCGCGACGGCACGAATAAGGAGGTGCCGCCCCCGGCTCCGGTTGACGAGCAGAACAGCGTCTGGATGTGTTTCATCGCGATGGACCCGAACGACCGTAACACGCTGTTCACCGCTTCGAGCCGCGTCTGGCGCACAAAAAATGATGGCGACACCTGGACGCCTGTCTCCGCGACGCTGGATGGCAGCACCGTCTCGGCCATCGAAATCGCGCTGGCGAATTCCAAGCAAATCTATGTCGGCACGGAGAACGGCGGCTTCTTCCGCAGCATGGATGGCGGAAACACCTGGAGCTCGAATCTGGCAGGCCCCCTGCCCGGCCACAGCATCACGCGCCTGGGCACGAATCCCGGCAACGCCAACCAGATTTTTGCGACCGTGGCCAACTTCGGGCATTCCCACGTCTTTCGCTCGAAGGATGGCGGGCTGACCTGGGAGGACGCCGATAAAGGGCAACTGCCGGATGTCCCGCACCACTCGATGGCCATCCCGCGCAGCTCTCCCAATACCATTTATGTGTGCAACGATGTTGGTGTCTTTGTCTCGACCGACGCCGGCGAGACATGGATGAACCTGACGCGGAACTTGCCGCATGTGATGGTGGTTGATCTGGTTTACCACGAGAAGGATCGGACGCTCAACGCCGCCACTTATGGCAGGAGCATTTGGCGGCTCAAGATTTAGCGGGTGAATCGTCGCGCGACGCGGGCATCATTTGCCGCCCGAACGACGTTGGAACCATTCTTCGCGGCGGCGGAGGTTGTCGCGGTCTTCGCCGATCTTTTCGCCGAAGGGCTTAATCGAATGATCGGGCGTTTCGGCGTCTGGCGGCGACTGATCGGAATCCTGCGAATCCTTCCGGTCAGTC
This sequence comes from Blastocatellia bacterium, assembly GCA_045807765.1. Taxonomy (GTDB): domain Bacteria; phylum Acidobacteriota; class Blastocatellia; order UBA7656; family UBA7656; genus DATENM01. The sequence goes on along the minus strand of JBJMGU010000039.1, from coordinate 9,841 downwards.
TCTTCACTCTGCTCCGGCTCTCGCTGATTGGTGGTTTTCTCTTCAGCCATTTCTATACCCCGGCCCGGCGGCGTCAGTTCGCCGTTATTCGAAGGCGCTGACGCGGCGCGCATGGCTCGGCACGGCTTGCGGGTTGAACTTGCGCGCGTAGGTCCAGACATAGCTGCGCAGGCTGTAGTAATAGGGGTTGAAACCGACTTCGTCTAACTCTTTCAGCGCCTGCTCGACGTTCCAGTGGTGGCGGGCAACGCGATAGATGGCACTCATCTCGCCTGTACGGTGCAGGCCGTCATCGCAGAAGACGTAGAACGGCCCTTTCGCTTCGTCCGTGACCACGGAGACAAACTCTCTTGCCTGCGCATCGGTTGCCGGGTTCCAGACGCCCAGCGGCAGCCAGTAATAGCGCAAGCCGGCGCGCTCGGCGGCCACGCCGACCGTATCCGTGTGGTCATAAATCGAGCGCAAATCGACCACCGTCTTAACGCCCAGCCGGATTAGCGTTTCGATGCCGCCGCTGGTCGGTATGCCGCCGCGCATGTAGTTGGCGTCGAGGCGGCGGAACATTGGCAGCCTCGTCGTCACCTCGGCGCTCGTTTCCTTAATCGGCATCAGCGTAGCGCTGCCCGAGGCCGCGACGCGGCGCTGGCCGTTGCTTGCGACGAGGATGAAGGTGGTGGCTACCGCGATGCAGGTCACTGCCAGGATTGCGACAACCATTACTCTTTGCTTCTGCACTTCTTCTCTTAACCTCAATGTCGTTCGGGGGACACGCTAAATAAATTTATAACCCGCCTGTGAAGTTTACGCAAAGGTGCGCCGGGCGGTTTCACCCCTCTACGGAAGCAATTGACACAAGTTGTGGCATTTTGACTTAAGCCACTCATTCATTCTGATGCCTCGCGCCGCACCCCGTGAGAGAAGCTGGGCCGATTGGCCGCAAACATAAGATTTATCACCGCGCCGGGTTTGGAACAGCCTTTGCCCTATAAGCTCCGATTTATATCTTGGACTGCCAGGGGGAGGCCGTAGAGAGATGGCGGGCGCGGTTCTTGAGCGGGACATGACCATCGGCAACGCGCTGTCTGGTGTCGTCACTGGGCTGGGGCTCGTGGCGCTCGCCTATTCGACAGCCCTGCTGGTTTCGAACGGCATCCGCGTGCAATGGGTGCTGCTCAGTCTGGTCACGGTGCTGCTCGCCTCGCGCCTCGACATCGGTATGCCGCGCCTGGCGGGCGGCCTGGCGCTGGGTGACGTGCTGGTCTTTATGGCCATGCTGTTATTCGGCCCGTACCCGGCGGTGACCCTCGCCGGCGTCGACGCCGCCATCCATTCGCTACAGCACAAACAACAGCGCCGCGTCGTCCTCTACCACGCGACGCGCAAGGCGCTGGCGGCTTACGTCGCAAGCGCTGTAGCGGGCTTGCTGTTCGGCGACCTGACGCGGCTGACGGCAGATATGTTCAGCCTCGGCCTGGCCGTAGCGGTCATTGCCACGGTACATTTCGCCTGCGATTTTGGCCTCGCCAGCCTGATCGCCACGCGGCGGAGCGGTGGCGGTGCTGTCAACAAGACATCGCTGTGGTGGGCGGCAATCTCTTACCTCGGCGGCGCGTTGATGACCTGCATCATCGTCAAGCTGATCGCCGTCATCTCGTTTTACGCCTTCATTCTTTCGGTGCCGATTGCCGCCATCACCTATTTCACCTACCGCGTTTATCTCGAACGCGTCGAGACCTCGAACCGCCACGCCGAGCAGATGGCCGACCTGCACCTGCGAACTATCGAAGCGCTGGCCATCGCCATTGATGCCAAAGACGAAGTCACGCAAGACCATGTGCGGCGCGTGCAGATTTACGCGACCGGGCTGGCGCGTTTGTTTGGCCTGTCGGACATGGAGATTGAAGCCTTAAAGGCCGGTGCTTTGCTGCACGACATCGGCAAACTGGCCGTGCCCGATTACATCCTTAACAAGCCCGGCAAGCTGACGCCCGCTGAGTTCGAGAAGATGAAAGTCCACACGACGGTCGGCGCAGAGATATTAGAGCGCGTCGGCTTTCCTTACCCGGTCGTGCCGGTCGTGCGCCATCATCACGAGCGCTGGGATGGGCATGGCTATCCCGACAGTCTGTGCGGCGACGAGATTCCTATCACGGCGCGGATTCTGACGATTGCCGACTCGTTCGATTCAATGCGCGAAGACCGCCAGTACCGCCAGGCGATGTCGCGCGACGAAGCCATCCTGACGCTCAAAGAGGGCACCGGCACGGTCTTCGACCCGCACGTCGTACGGGCCTTCCTCGATCACCTTGAAGTGTTCGAGGCGGAAATCCGCGAGTGTCGCGTCGAAGCCCAGGCCGAAGCCTTCCGCCGCAAGCCGGGCGAAGACCGGCGCCTGCAACGGACGAGCGGGCCGGTGGCATTCGAGCAGATTCGCGATGCCCACCGCGAAGTGTTGGCGCTCTACAACATTGCCCAAACCATCGGCACCAGCCTCGACCTGCGCGACAGCTTCGCGGTCTTTTCCGCGCGCCTGCTCGATATTGTCAGCTATACCACCTGTGTCCTTTACTTGGCGCGGCAGGACGCCACCGAGGTCGAGGCGGCGCAGGTCGCGGGGCGCAACGGCGAAGCCTTCCGCGGCAAGCGCATGCCGTCAGGCCGCGGCATCAGCGGCTGGGTGGTCGCCAACAGCCATCCCATGCACAACTGCAACCCGTCAGTTGATTTTGATGCCATGCAGCTCGACCCCGGCGAAGCCTACAGCGCGGCGACCGTGGTGCCGTTGATCAAAGAGGGCGAAGCGCTCGGCGCGCTGGCGGTCTACTCGGCAGAGCTGGATGCTTACACCCCCGACCATCTGCGACTGATGGAAGCGGTTGCCAAGCTGCTCTCGGACGCGGTCGCCAATTCGGTACATCACGAGCGCACAGAGACCAGCGCGCTGACGGACCCGCTGACCGGATTGCCGAACGCGCGCGCGCTGCGTTATCGCTTTGAAGAAGAGGCCGACCGCGCCCGCCGCCACCGTGACACCTTTTCAGTGATGCTGCTCGACCTGGATGGCTTCAAGGCGGTGAATGATCGGCTCGGCCATCAGGCGGGCGATCAGGTGCTAAAGCAATTGGCGGCAGTCATGCTTGGGCTGATCCGCTCAATGGATTTTCTGGGCCGCTATGCCGGCGACGAATTCGTCATCGTCATGCAGGTGGGTGCGGAAGAGGCGCGCGAAGCGATGGCGCGCTTGCAGAAGGCCACAGACCGGCACGAGTTCGGTTTCAATGGCAACCGGGTGACGCTAGGCGTCAGTATCGGCTGCGCCAGCTTCGGCGCGGACGGCGAATTATTCGATGAGCTGTTATTGGCCGCAGACCGCGCCATGTACGCTGACAAAGCACGCCGCAAAGGATTGCCCGGCCCCGCGCGCCATCTCCTCGCTAACGATTCCGACCCCCGCCACGCTTTATAAAGTGACAAGCGGCAAGACGATGTCACGCCGATTCCTGGCTGGTTCTGGCCTACGCTGTTCCTCTTGTCACTTGTCACTTCACCTTAATCACCATGACCGTCAGATCATCTTCGGGGCCGTCCATGTCAAAGGTATATTCGTAAACCGCGCTGGTGACCGCCTGCACGATGTCGTAAGCGCGCTCGCTTTCATAGGCCCGCACCAATTGTTCAAGCCGCGGCAGACCGAACATCTCGTCTTTGGAGTTGCGCGCTTCGACGACGCCGTCGGTGTATAGCACCAGCACGTCGCCCGAGCGTAACTCGGCGACCGATTCCGAGTAGCGCACTTCTTCAAACACGCCGAGCGGCAGGCCGCCGTGCGATAACAACTGACTGCTGCCGTCGCTACGCAGCAACAGTGGCGGGTTGTGGCCGGCATTGATATACATCAGCCGCTTGTTCTCTACGTCAATCAATCCGTAAAAGGTCGTGATGAAGCGGTCGCCATTGGTCGCTTCATGCACCAGCCGGCTGACGCGCGCCATCACGACGCGCATCGCCAGCTCGTTGATGACAGTGGCATGGACGTAGGCGCGAAACGTCACCATGATGAGCGCCGCCGCCAGTCCTTTTCCCGAAACATCGGCCACCAGCACGCCGAGCCGATCCGATATCTGATCGATCACGTCCAGATAATCGCCGCCGACTTCGCGCACGGGAATCGTCGTCCCGTAGATGTCGAGTCCTGTGTGGTTGGGGAAGGCGCGCGGCAACAACCCTTCGACGACTTTGCGCGCCAGCTCAATCTCGCTCTCGGCCTGCCGCTGCCTGAGGACTTCGCGGTAAAGCAACGTGTGATCAACCGCCGAGGCCGTCAGCGCCGCGAACATGGTCAGCAGTTCCAGATCGGGCTCGCTGTAATGATTAACCTGATCGGCCTCGAGATTGATGACGCCGATCACCGCGCCGTCGGCGCGCACCAGCGGCGCGGCGATCTCCGAGCGCGTTTCGGGGCGCGCCTTGACGTAGCGCGTGTCGCTCTTGACGTTGTTGACGATCTCGCCGCTCGCGTTCTTGATGACCCAGCCGATAATGCCGCCGCCCGATTGCAGGAAATCGTCGCCGATCACCTGCGGCGGGTAACCGCGCGTCCGCACTTCGAAGAGCGCGTGGGTGCGCGGGTCAATGATGCAGATGACCGCCGCCGAATAATCGATCAGCTCTTTGAGCGAGTCGAAAGTGGTGTCGAGGACTTCGTCGAGGTCGAGCGAGCCGCTGACGCGGCGCACGGCGTCAATCAGCGTAGCAATGGTTTGTTCATGTACTGGCATCGCGTCTGATTCTGGAAAGGGAAGTATGCTGACGGCTGGCGGCGAAGGCAAGCCATCACCAATGACGCGTCACGCGAAGACTGCCGGATCAGCCTCTGTGAAGAACGCTTCATGCAAACGCTCGACAACCACGGCGACGTCGCGCTCGTCGGTGACAAACGTCAGGTTAATCTCGGACGCACCCTGGCTAATCATGTTGATGTTGGCATCGCCGATGGCGCTAAACAATCGGCCCGCGACGCCCGGCGTGGATTTCAGGTTTTCGCCAACGACGCAGACAATCGCTTTGTCGCGCTCGATGCCGACCTCGCCGATCTTCCGCAGGTCGAGCTCGATGGCCTCAAGGTTGTCGGCGCTGTCGAGGGTCATCGAAACGGAGACTTCCGAAGTCGTCACGACGTCAACGGAAGTCTGATGGCGCTCGAAGACCTCGAACAGAGCGCGCAGGAAGCCGTAGGCCATCAGCATGCGCGTCGCGGTGACGTTGATGATCGTGACGCCGCGTTTGAAGGCGATGGATTTGATGGCGTTCGCCGTGCGCGGCGGCTTCGAAACAATCAACGTCCCTTCGCCCGCCGGGTTGTGGGTGTTGAAGATATGGACGGGAATCCCTTGCTCGACTGCCGGCATGACGGTTGACGGGTGCAGCACCTTGGCGCCGAAGTACGACAGCTCGGCGGCTTCCGTGAAAGAGATGACACGGATGCGGCGGGCCGCCCGGACGACACGCGGGTCGGCGGTCAGCAAGCCGTCAACGTCTGTCCATATCTCAATCGCCTCGGCGCCAATTGCCGCGCCGATGATGGCCGCTGAATAATCCGAGCCGCCGCGCCCGATGGTCGTTGTAACGCCGTCGACGGTCGAGCCGATGAAGCCTTGCGCCACCGGCACACACTTCGATTCGATGACCGGCAGCAGCACCGCCCGCGTTCGCTGTCGGGTCTCGATCATGTTTGGCGCGGCGCGCGTGAACTGGTTATCGGTGAGGATGAACTGGCGCGAATCAACCAGCTCGGCGCGAATGCCGCGCGCCGCAAACGCCGCAGTGACAATCACCGACGACAAGCGTTCGCCGAATGACACGATGGCGTCCTGGCTGCGCGGCGTCAACTCGCCAAGTGTTGCCACCGAGCGCGCCAGCCCGGTCAATTCATTGAACTGATAATCGATGCTGTGCGCGGCCCATGCGAGCGAATAGCTGTCCGTATCGGCGTAGCCCGCCATCAAAGCGCGCGCCGTTTCAAGGTGGCGCTCGCGTAAAGCTTCGATAATGGCGGCGGCTTCTTCATAGCGCCGCTCGGTGGCGATGCGGGCGATGCTTAAGAGGGCGTCGGTCACGCGCGTCATTGCCGAGACAACGACGACCGGCGCTCGTTCGAGCTTGCTCTTAACAATCTCTGCAACCTGATGGATGGCGGCGGCATCGCCTACGGACGTGCCGCCGAATTTCATAACGATCATAGAACCTCAGGAAGGGGCTAGGGGCTAGGGGGCAGGGACTAGAGAACGAGGATTAGAGTCGAGAGCAATGAAATATCATGCGCTTTCCTTTAGTCCCTAGTCCCTAGTCCCCAGCCCCTAGCCCCTGCTCACTACCCCGGCAGCGGCACGCTGATATGCTCGTGGACGATCAGCCAGTGACCGCCGCGCCGTTCCCAGATGGCCGTGTGCCGCGCGCCCAGCTCTTGTGTGCCGCCGGCTTTCGGCGCAATCGAGAGGCGAAAGGTCACGGTCGTCCAGGCGACGTTGCCGCGCCGGGTGATTTTCAAGTCGTTCATGTTCGGCGTCAGCGTGGCGCTGTTCGCCGTGGCGAAGAAATATTTCTGCACGCCCTCGCTATACTCTTTCCAACTGGTGTACTTCATCGGCGCGATGTCGAAGAAGATCAGGTCGGCGTCTTTGGCGTAATACTTCGCAGGCGCGTCGGTGTTAAACTTGCTCCAGTCGGCGTAGTAGTCTGTAATGAGCTTTCTGAATTCGGCATCACCGCCGGCTTGCCGGGCGGGCGCTTTGGCTTGAGCCACGCCGGCCAGCACAACCATCAACGTCAGCGTCAAGGCGAGAAGGGCTTTCACGGGTCGGTTCATTGTTTGTCTCCTTGGTTGCTTTGCCCGTTTGCGCAACGAGCATAAAAGTAATCGGCCAGAAGCCAAACGTCAAAGCCTGTGCGGCGATGCCCGCGCCCGACGAATGGCCAATGACTCTACGGGCAAGTGCCGCAAGGGGATTCACTCTGCTTTTCATTCGTCATTTTTGCCTTTTGCTTTTCGCCTTTTGCCTTTTGCCTTCTCACCGGCCTTTCTTGACACCCCATGTGCGCTTTGTTAGATTCGCCTTCTAGGGATGTACCCGCAAGAGTTACGGCTCGAAGCTTTATGAATAAGAAAGACCTCTGGTTTTTGCTCATCGCGCTGGGCGTCGTCGGACTCTTCACCTTCCTATGGCTTGTCAGCCGCAAAGCGCCGCCGCTCAACGTGCGGCCCGAACATACAGCGGTCACCCGCGACACCAAACGCGAAGCCTGCTGGGCCTGTCACGCGCCCGATGCCGGCGTCGCGCCAATGTCGCCGCGCCATCCCAAAAAGGGCAAACCGCCCGACCAGACGACGCCATGTTATGTGTGCCACAAATATCCTGACCAGAGCGCCACGCCTGCCATCTTTATCACACCAACAACCAGGGAGGTTACTTCGTTATGGCAAAGCCCGCCAGCAAGGTGAAAACCGACACGTATCGCAATTATATCAACGGCGAATGGGTCGCGCCGTCATCCGGTGATTACATCGAAAACCGCAACCCGGCGGACAGCCGCGATCTGGTCGGGCGGTTTCCGGCTTCGACACCCGCAGACGCCGACCGGGCGGTGCAAGCCGCTGCCGAGGCGTTCCAGAAATGGCGCAAGCTGCCGGCGCCGCGCCGCGCCGAGATTCTCTTCCGCGCCGGCGAGCTATTGACCCGGCGCAAAGACGAGTTTGCCCGCGCCATGACGCGCGAGATGGGCAAGGTAGTGAAAGAGACCAGCGGCGACGTGCAGGAAGCGATTGACATGACGTACTTCATCGCCGGCGAAGGCCGCCGCCTGCACGGCTTCACGACGAAGGCCGAGCTGCCGAGCAAGTACGCCATGTGCGTGCGCGAGCCCATCGGCGTCTGCGGGCTGATTACGCCGTGGAATTTTCCGATGGCTATCCCTTCGTGGAAGATTCTGCCGGCGCTCGTCTGCGGCAACACCGTGGTCATCAAGCCTGCGGAAGACACGCCGCTTTCGACCTACAACTTCGTCGAAGTGCTGACAGAAGCGGGCGTGCCGCCGGGCGTCGTCAACATCGTCAGCGGCTACGGCGAAGCGGCGGGCGCGGCGCTCGTCAATCATCCAAAGGTCCGCCTGGTATCGTTCACCGGCTCGACCGACGTGGGCCGCATCGTCGGTCAGGCGGCAGCGGCCAGCGATAAGATTTGCTCGCTCGAAATGGGCGGCAAAAACGTCGTGATGGTCATGGAAGACGCCGACCTCGACCTTGCCGTCGAAGGCGTCTTATGGGGCGCGTTCGGCACTTCCGGGCAGCGCTGCACGGCAGCCTCGCGCGTCGTCGTTCATAAGAAGGTGGCCAAGAAGTTCACGAGCCTACTGGTTGACGGCGCGAAATCCCTGCGATTGGGCAACGGCCTGAGCGACAAAGCGGACGTCGGCCCGGTGATCAATCAAGAGGCAATGGAAAAGATTTTGAGCTACATCGAGATCGGCCAGCGCGAAGACAAAGCCAAGCTGGTCGCGGGCGGCAATCGCGCCGAGCGCGGCGACCTCAAGCATGGCTACTTCATCGAGCCAACGGTGTTTGCGGGCGTGCGGCCAGAGATGCGCATCGCTCAGGAAGAGATCTTCGGCCCGGTCGTTTCGGTCATCGAATGTCGCGACCTCGACCACGCCATCGAGATTGCCAACGGCGTCCGCTATGGTTTGTCGGCTTCGATCTACACGCGCGACACGAATCGCGCTTTCCGCGCGATGGAAGATGTGCAGACCGGCATCTTCTATGTCAACGCTTCGACCATCGGCGCCGAAGTCCATCTGCCGTTCGGCGGCACCAAGGCTACGGGGAACGGCCACCGCGAAGGCGGCACACAGGTCTTAGACATCTTCTCGGAATGGAAAGCCGTCTACGTTGATTATTCAGGCAAGCTGCAACGCGCGCAGATCGACACCATCACCAGTGGGATTGGATAAAGCAGAAGTCAGGAGTCAGGAGTCAGAATAAAGAAGGAGACGCGACGAGGTTGCTCACTGCCGCCGATTCTCCTTTCCATTCTGTCTTCTGAATTCTGACTCCTGACTTCTTTCAAGGAGACATCATGATCGTCGGATTACCGAAAGAAGTGAAAGACAACGAATCTCGCGTCGGGCTGGTGCCCGCCGGCGTTAAGGCGCTCACGGACGCCGGGCATCAAGTCTTCGTGCAGAAGAGCGCCGGCGAAGGCTCAGGCATCACTGATGGAGAGTTCGTCCAGGCCGGCGGCGAGATGCTCGACACGGCTGAAGAGGTCTGGTCGCGCGCCAACCTGGTCGTCAAGGTCAAGGAGCCGATTGCTTCCGAATATGGCTTTCTGCGCGAAGACCTGATGCTGTTTACTTACCTGCACCTGGCGCCGGCGCGCGAGCTTACGAAAGCGATGGTTGATAGCGGCGTCGTCGGCGTGGCCTACGAAACGATCACCAACGATCAGGGCCATCTGCCGCTGCTGACGCCGATGAGCGAAGTCGCGGGCCGCATGTCTGTGCAGGTCGGCGCATTTTATCTTGAAAAGATCAACGGCGGGCGCGGCGTTCTGCTGGGCGGCGTGCCGGGTGTGGCGCCGGGCCGCGTGACAATCATCGGCGGCGGTGTGGTCGGCACCAACGCCGCAAAGATGGCCGTCGGCCTCGGCGCGGCGGTGATTATCATTGATCGCGACCTTGAACGCTTGCGCTATCTCGACGACATTTTCGGCAGCCGCATCCGCACCCTGGCGTCGAACCCTTACACCATCGCCGAATCGGTAGCGGCTTCGGACCTCGTGGTCGGCGC
>JBJMGU010000038.1:0-23064 GCA_045807765.1 Blastocatellia bacterium | reverse complement strand
GGCTTAGGGGCCAAGTGTCGGCGGGGCTGGGCTGGCACGGGCAACTGTTGTTCAAGAAGCGGCAAGAGCGTGCGCAGGTTGCGGGAGATGTTACTGGCATCAAGGCCAAAGAGATAGCCGAGCAGATCGTTGGTCAAGTAAAGACGCAAAAAGACCAGGGTGAGCAGGGTGCGGTCAGGCAGCGACAAGCGGAAGCCGCAGCCGCCACCGACTTGGCGCCGACGGTCTGGGCGGGCCAGGCGCTGGGCATTGAACTGTGGGTAGGCCTTGTGCATCTGGCTAAGCAAGCGATCAAACTGCGAGATGGACAGGCCCGCAAAGCGGAGAAAGTGCGGCGGACGTTTACGGAGCTTTTCGACGTTGAGCATGATTTTGTCAGTATGCAATAAGTTCGCTTATTGCGCACGAGGTCTAATGATGAATTGGGGAGGAATCGGCAGCCGGACTTTCTATAGATAATCCCTTGCCTTTTCCTCTTCAGTTTATCATTCATCATTTCTCATTCATCATTTCCTTATCCGCGCCGGCGAGCCGGAATTTCTCTGACCAGTTGATCCGCGCGGTCATCTGCATGACGACAAAGAGCGTGCTGATAACGCCAATGGCGACCGCCAGGCCGGTGAAGCCTTCGAAGAAAAAGGCGTACGAGAAGCCGATCAGGTAGACCGTCTGCGCCAGCGCTGTCTCGAAGAATGCGAAGCGGTTGCCGACCACCAGCCGCATGTACGACACCACCAGAATCAGCGATACCATCGAGCAGATGACGAACGCCGAATGGATCGAAATGTGATCTACCAGGTAGGCCAGCAATAGGTGGAAGGCGAAGAACGAAGCGGCGAGGAAAAAGTAATTCATCGGGTGCAGCTCGATCTTCTTCAGCACCGAGATGATGAAGATCAGGAAGAAGAAGAAGCCCAGGCTGACGGGCGCAAAAAACGAGATGCGCGCCGCCATCGGGCCGGGATTGATCTTCTGCGGCATCTCGACGCCGACGCCGTTGCCGGAGATCAGGTCGGCATAGTTCCAGGTCAGTTCCCAGCCGCCGCCGGCGCGCTCCTTGGTCGTCGGCGACAGAGTCATCTGCGGGAAGTCGTAGCGGTCGAAGTTCTCTGTGACTGCGACCATCTGAAAGTTGCGCACCTCGGTGATGCCGTCGCCGAAGCGATAGACGAAGCGGTCGAGCCCCTGTGTCAGGTAGGTGACGAACAGCTCGTGCCGCGCTTTTGGCTCGCAGGTGATGCGGGCGACGACGACATCGTTCTTGCCACGCGTGAAAGGCACAGGGCTGCCGTCGACTTCAAACTTGAATTCGTCATACTGGCCGTTGGCCGACGGGAAAGTGAAACTGACGACCATCTCGCCACGCTTGTCCTGCGGGTTCTCGAAGACGTAGCGGCCCGCGAAGTGGACGCGATAGGTCGAATACCACAGCAGCCCCTTCTGTCGTTGATCAAGCTCAAAGCGCGTGCGGATGTTGTTCTGCGTGATGGGCAGGTCGGACTCTTCAGTCGTTGTCGTGTGATTGACCATGCGCTGATGCGTCATGGGATTGGTGACTTCGGTATCGGTCTTGCGCTCAACGCTGAGTCGGGCCGAGGGGGCACGCTGTTCGAGCGGTGTGCCCCACAACTGGCTGACTTCGCGTTTGATCGAATCGTCCTGATTGCCTGTGCGGTAGGTGATCGTGCCGGCGAGAAATATCCAGCCGGCGACGGCGACGAGATAGACGACGACGATGGCGATGATCCTGTGAACCATGAGATGCCTCCTGGTGAACGAATTTTTCGCCGGTCGAATGCATTCGACCGGTGCTTGTCAGGCGGCTCTGATGCCGACAGACGCGGGCGGGATGTTTGGCAGGGGATGAGAGGACGTGAGCAATTCGTGAGAGATTGGTGAGTCAGCCGGCAACGCTTTCCGCGGCGGCGATTGCGCATCTGCGTGTTGTGAGGCGATAAATGAACTATGCGAAAAAGCCGTGGCCGGTTCATTCGCGCCTCAGAGATCGGCGAATATGCCTATTGCGCCCGCGCCTGGCGGCTCAGGCTCGACGGCTATCGCCCGACGGCGGGCGGCAAGGCGCGCGCCGCGGGCGAGGCATGGCACCGCGAGCATGGCCGGGAGGTGCGACAGGCGAGGCGGCTGAAAGCGTTGTCCTTGCTCTTGTTCGTCGTCGCGCTGACGATTGCCGTCGTGATCGTCTTCAGGTGGTTTGTATGATCTGGCTGCTGGTTGCTTTCGTGATTTGCATAGCGCTCGCCGCTACGATTGACCGCGTGGCGCATCGCCTGGCCTCGCAGACCGGATTGCCCGAAGGCAAGCTCATCTATAGCGACACAGGTTTCGTCACCGGCAAGCTTGGCCCGGCGACCGTAGACGAGTATGGCCAGAAGGTTGAGCGCCCGCTGGTTTCCGAGCGCTATGGCTTGATCGGCAGGCCCGACTACCTGGTTGAAACCGACGACGGCATTATTCCGGTTGAGATCAAATCGGCAAAACTGCCCGCAAGCGGTCAGCCCTACGACTCGCACATTCTGCAACTGGCCGCCTACTGTTTGCTGGTCGAAGACCTGTTCGACCCGGAGATTGACTGCGGCATCATTCGCTACCGCGACGCCGAGGTCCGGGTGGATTACACGCCGCAGTTGCGCATCGTGTTGCTCGACGTGATCGAAGATATGCGCGCGGCGCGGCTCGCCCCGGACGTGCATCGCAGCCATGATGAGAGCGGGCGCTGTGCCGGTTGCCGTATGCGAGAGGTGTGTGATGAAGCGCTCGTCTGATGCGGCTTCAACTTTCGCTGGTGTGCCTGGCGTCAAGCAAACGCCCAACGCCCTGAGGCATCAGGCGGTTTCCATATCTTTGACAGCGGCAACGATCTCCGCTCCCTTCCCTGCAATGATGGCCGATTCCAGATCCGCCTCTTGCAGGTGATCGTTGGACAGGCAAACCCAGACCGGGAATTTCCTGCCGTCGTGCCGCACATCGAGGTGGACATAAATGAGGTCAGCATCGGCGTCCGGGTTGCCGATCATGCAGCCATTGGCCATTGGCACATTGGCATCGTTCGTCACCACCGGCCTGCCGTCGGGCGTCCGCGATAGCGAGATTTCATAACCTTCGAATAATTCAGACATAGGATAAATCCAATAATCCGTTGACGCGCTCAAGCCGCGTCGCGCACTCACCGACGTCCTTCTTACATTAGATGCCGCCGCGCTACGGACATGCAAGCCTGAACGGCTTTGCCGACGCGCCGCTTTTGACCGGCTGCCGCTTTTGCACTATAGTAGCGGCGAAAATTATTCCGATCATCGCCAGGTCTAAAGGTAGAGATTCTCTTTCACGAACGAAGCAACGCCTGGCGCGCCCATGAACACGAGAGATGACTTCTGGCCGCTACACCATTGTCGGTTTAGGCGAGATCGTCTGGGATTTGCTGCCTGCCGGGCCGCAGCTTGGCGGCGCGCCGGCCAATTTCGCCTATTTCGCTAACCTGCTGGGCAATCACAGCATGGTTGCCAGCCGCGTCGGCACCGATGAGCTTGGACATGAAACGCTGCAACGCCTGCACCAATCAGGCTTGCCAACCGATTATGTTCAGCGTGATGACACGCGCCCAACGGGAACCGTGCGGGTGCACGTCGATGAACAGGGGCAGCCGGATTTCACCATCACCGAAATGGCGGCCTGGGATTTTTTGGAGTTCACGCCACAATGGCAAGCGCTGGCCGCCGACGCCGACGCCGTCTGTTTTGGCGCGCTGGCGCAGCGTTCGGCGGCGTCACGCGAAACGATTCGCAAGTTTTTAAGCGCCACCCGCAAGGATGCCTTGCGCGTGTTCGATGTCAACCTGCGGCAATCGTTCTACTCGGCAGACATCATCAGCGATTCGCTGCGGCAGGCGCGGGTCGTCAAGCTCAATCATCTGGAATTGCCCATCGTCGCGGCGATGTTCGATCTTGCGGGCGATGATGATGAAGCGCGGGCGCGTGCCTTGCTGCGCGCTTACTCGCTTGAGATGGTCTGCGTGACGCGCGGCGCGCACGGCAGCTTGCTGGTAAGCGCCGCCGAGGCCATCAGCCATCCGGGGATTCCGGTGACGACCGCCGACGCTGTCGGCGCGGGCGACGCGTTCACGTCGGCGCTCGCGCATCATTACCTGCGCGGCGCACGGCTAGCCGAGATCAGTCGAGCCGCCAACCTGCTGGGCGCATGGGTCGCCTCGCAGGTCGGCGCAATGCCTACGGTCGAGGCGGCGATCTTGCGGCAAATCATCGAAGGCGCGGAGGTCTCTTAAATCATCATGCTCAGCGGTACGCGCCCGAGGCGCGCCGCAGATTAGCCGCAGATAACAACTCCCGTGTGGTGGATGAATGGTTGCTGATCTTGCTCAGAGGTTTTCCGGCTCAGTATAGTTTTAAGCATATGAGCAGTGGACCATCGAACCTTGATCGCCGGCAGCAGGTTGAATCGATTCTCCGAGAGGCGCTCAGGCGCGCGCCGCGCGAGCGCGCCGCGTTTGTCGCCGAGGCATGCGCCGGCGACCTGGCGCTCAGGCGCGAAATCGAAGCCCGGCTCGCTCCCTCGCAGCCTACAGAGATTCGCACAGACTTACCGACGGTCGAAGCGCCGACCGTTGAAGCGGCGACCGGCGCGCTCGCTGACGCCGCCACCATCGGCTTGTCCGGCGACGAGCAGGCCGAGCTGTTTCGGCTCTCCAACATCGGCCCTTATCAAGTCATTCGCAAAATCGGCGAAGGCGGTATGGGCGCCGTCTTTCTGGCCGAGCGCGCCGACGCGCAGTACAAAAAGCAGGTTGCCATCAAACTGGTCAGGCGCGGCATGGCCAGCAGCTTCATTGTTCGCCGCTTCCGCAACGAGCGGCAGATTCTCGCCTCGCTCGATCACCCGAACATTGCGCGGCTCTTAGACGGCGGCGCGACCGAAGACGGCTTGCCCTACTTCGTCATGGAGTACATCGAAGGCCAGCCCATCACCGACTACGCCGACGCGCGTAAACTCGCGACTGCCGAACGGCTGAAGCTCTTTCGCAAGGTCTGCGCCGCGGTTCACTACGCCCATCAAAAGCTCGTCGTTCACCGCGACATCAAGCCGTCGAACATTCTGGTGACCGCGGACGGCGAGCCGAAGCTGGTTGATTTCGGCATCGCCAAGCTGCTCGACCCGACGCAGACCGAGGGCCTGATTGATACGGGCGCGACCGGCCACGGCATGATGACGCCGGAATACGCCAGCCCCGAGCAGGCGCGCGGCGAGCAGATCACCATCGCCACAGACATCTATTCGCTCGGCGTCGTGCTATACCAGTTGCTCACCGGGCGGCGTCCTTATCGAATCAAGAGCCGCTCGCCGCAAGATATTGTCCGGGCCATCTGCGAACAGGAGCCGCTCAGGCCGAGCACAGCGGTGGCCGACTGGCCGCGCGGCGAAGCCGTTGCGACCGAGTTTCAAATGCAAGCTGAAACGGTTAGCACAGACGCTCAAGGCAACTCGCGACTACCAACTCGCGCGCCGCGCTCGAAAGCCTTGAGCCGCCGGCTGCGCGGCGACCTCGATAACATCGTGCTGATGGCCATGCGCAAGGAGCCTGAGCGGCGCTACGCCTCGGTCGAGCAGTTCGCCAGCGACATTCAACGCCACCTCGACGGCTTGCCGGTGATCGCGCGCACAGACACCTTCACTTACCGCGCCGGCAAATTCATCTCGCGCCACAAAGCCGGCGTCGTTGCGGCGCTGTTGATCCTGCTGATGCTGAGCGGCGGGCTGCTGGCCATCAATCGTCAACGGGCGCGCGCCGAGCGCCGCTTCAACGATGTTCGGCGGCTGGCCAACTCGTTCATGTTCGAAATCCACGACCGCATCGAGCCGCTGCCGGGCTCGACTCCCGTGCGCGAGCTGCTGGTGACGCGGGCGCTCGAATATCTCGACAGCCTCGCCACCGAAGCCGCCGGCGATGCGCAGTTACAGCGCGAGCTGGCGAAGGCTTATCAAAAAGTCGGCGACGTGCAGGGCTACCCATTTGAATCGAACCTCGGCGACACTCAGGGCGCGCTTGACAGTTATCGCAAGGCGCTGGCCATCAGCGAAGCACTGGTCAAAGATCACCCGAACGATATCCCGATGCGGAGAGATTTGCTGGTCAGTTACGAGCGCATCGGTGATGTGCTGCTGGCGACCGGCGAGACGACGGGCGCGCTCGAACATCAACGCAAAGCGCTGTCGACCTCGCAGGCCATCGCCGCGTCGCGCCCAGACGATGGCGAGTGGCGGCGCACGGCGATGATTGGTTACTTGAAGGTTGGGGAGGTGCTGGCGCAGACCGGCGAGAATGGCGCGGCGCTCGATCATTTCCGCCAGGCGCTTGAACTGGCCGAAAAGTCTGTCGAAGATGACCCTTCGGCGCGGGCGCGCGGCGACCTGGCGTTGATGCGCAACAAGGTCGCAGACATGCTGATGGCCGGCGGCGACGCGGCAAGCGCGCTTGAGCATTACCGCCAGGGACTGGCGATTCGCGAGGCGCTGGCCGCCGAAGACCCGACCAGCGCCCCGGCCCGCCGCGCGGTCGCCGCCAGCAATGAAAAAATCGCCGACACGCTGGCGGCAATGGGCAACATCACCGAAGCGCTCGGCTATCAGCGTAAGACGCTTGCCTCGGACGAAGCTCTGGCCGCCGTTGACCCGGCCAATGTGGATGCGCAATTCGATCTTGGCATCGGCTATGACAATATCGCCGAGCTGCTGGCGCGCTCGGGCGACCGCCGCGCGGCGCTCGATCATTATCATAAAGGGCTGGCGATCCTCGAAAAGATTTCCGGCGAGAACCCGGACAACGCCGAGATGAAAAGTTATCTGGCCGACGGCTTGATTAAGCTCGGCAAGGTGCAGGCGGCAGGCGACGAGATGGCGGCGGCGATTGACAGCATCGAGCGCGGGCGGCTGATCCTTGAGGGCTTGTCGTCAGCAGATGCGGCGAACGTCGAAGCGCGGACGGCGCTCGCTGACGCCTATCTCGTGCTGGGCGACGTACAGGCGCGGCTGGCGGCAAGTGGCAAGTCGGCGGCGCACTGGCGCGCGGCGCGCTCGTCTTATAGCCAGAGTCAGACGATTTACAACGACCTGCGCAGCCGCAATCTTTTGCAGGGCGACAGCTCAGACAAGCCTGATGAGTTAACCCGCAAGCTCGCCGAGTGCGATGCCGCGCTCGCCGGCAGAGGCAATTAAGCCAAGACACGCTAGCGAACAGTCTTTAGAGCGGTTTTCAGATGAGCTTAACAGAGGAATCGCCACAAAGTCACTAAGACACAAAGGATCACCATGTGCTTTGTGTTTCTTTGTGTCTTGGTGACTTTGTGGCTAAGTCTCAATGCATTCACTATAGAGAGCAGAGGGGATTGAGCCTGAGGTCTTACTTTGATTCCGCCGGCTTATCGTTTACGACGCTCTCGACCACTTTGATCAGCTCATCCGGCTTGGCCAGCCCGAAAGCTTTTTTCCAGAGCCCCGTTCGCAGGTTGCCGATGATGATGATGCTGGTGTGATCGTTTTTCTCTTCGACGAACTGCCCGAGCTTGCGCAGCGCGAATTCGACATTCTCTTTTTTGCCCGAGAGGAAATACCAGCCGGGCCGTGCGCCGAACTTCTGCGCGTAGTCTTTCAGACGCGGCGGCGTGTCGGTCAGCGGGTCAACGCTGATCGAAAGCATTTGCACCTCTTTGCCGAGGCGGTCGCCCAGCCAGCTCTGCACCTTACTTAGATTGGCGGTCATGGGCGGGCAGATGCTGGTACAGGTGGTAAAGAAAGCGTTGATGATGACCACACGGTCTTTCATCAGGTCGCTGTACAGGCGCATGGGTTTGCCGTCCTGATTGACCAGCTCGACATCGGTAAAGTAATTCTGCGCCGGCGAGCCTTGCGCGGTCGCAGAACTGCTGGCTTGCGCGGCGCAACGAATAACCAGCACGCCAGCGCCGATAATAAAAACCGCCAGCGCCGCAGCCAACGACCTGCCTATCTTTCTTGACCGTGTGCTCATCTATTGATCCACCTTAGCCATATTGAGCTGCCATCATACGGCGCTTTGTTTCGACTGTCGAGGTACGCCGCTAATGCTCTTCCCCGACCGCGTCAGCGTCGCCTTCTTCGCGGCCACGGGTCGGGCCAAAGTGATATTGCGTCTCGTCGGCATCCGCAGGGCGGCTCGCCTGCACTACGTCAATGTAGCGTCCGAGCAGGTCGCGCATCTCGGCGGCGCGCTCAGGCTGCGTGTTATAGAGGTTGCGCACTTCGCCCGGATCGTTTTTCAAATCGAACAGCTCGAAGGCGTAGTAGTCGCGGTTGTAAATCAGCTTGAAGCCGTCCTGAGTGATGACCATGTACTTCTTGCCGTTCGGCACCAGATTCTTTTCCGGCGGCAGGTACGGCGAGTCTTCTTCGGTCGTCTGCTCGGCGTAGATGGGCGGGTGTACGAAGCTTTCGCGGCGCAGCAACGGCATCAGGCTGACGCCGGCATAATCTTTCGGGTAATCCAACCCGACGGCGTTTAAGATCGTCGCTCCCAGATCAACCGAGCTGACATAGTCGCTTATGCGGCGCGGCGCGACGTCCGGCACATAGATAATCATCGGGATGCGCGATTGTTCGTTGTAGAGCTGCGACGAATGCTTGTGAACGCCGCGCTCGCCAAGCGATTCGCCGTGGTCGGCCATAATCACCACCATCGTGTCTTTCATGCGGCCCGCTTGCTCCATCCAGTCGAACAGGCGACCGAGCTGGTGATCGTCGTAAGCAATCTCGCTGTCGTAATGCTCGTTGTCATTACTGCCAAAGTCGAAGCCTTCGTGAATGCGATACGGGCGGTGCGGGTCTGTGGCGTAGAGATAAGCCGCGAACGGGCGATCTGTCGGCGCTTTGCTTAAAAGCTCAATTGCCGTGTCCACCGAGCCGGCGAAGGTGCCGTCGGGCGAATGCGGCGCAACCGTCATGCCGCGCACGTGACGCAGCATGGTGACCACGCGGCGCGGAAAGAGAATCGCATTGTAGTTGTTCTGCGCCAGCACCTCTGTCCAGGTCGGCAACTGCGCGTCCCAGTAAGACGACTGCATGAACTTCGGCAGCGCTTCAAAGGTGTTCGGCGCCGGCGTGTAAGCGTTCTCGAAGACCGTGCCGCGCGCCGCCAGTTTATCGAGGTTCGGGCTGGTGTTGCGGGTGTGACCGTAAGCGCCGAGGCGGTCGGGTCGCAACGCATCAATGAAGACGTAGATCACATTCAAGTGCCGCGCCCCGGCTTGCGGCGCAACGTAGTGTGACTGGCGCTCGCGCCGCCATCGCTCAAGCTCTTTGCGCGTCAGGTCGCCGCCGATGCAGTTGTTGTCGGTGCCGTCAGAGACGACTTCCAACTGGCCGGGGTTGATGTCGGCGCGGCTGTCGTTCAAGTCGCCGCCGCCGAGAATCGCCGAGTAGCCGTCGCGATCAAAGTCCACCGCCCACTGAATCAACTGAAAATGTTTTTTCGCCTGCACGGTGCGCGAAAAGATTTGCACCTTGAGGTTTTGATTGCGGTCAAAGTAGAAGAACGTGAACAGCACCGCGCCGATAAAGATGACCAGCCCGGTGATCGTCATCAGCCGCCGCGTCATCGGTCGCAGGTTCGGCCAGACACTTTGCAAGCGCGGCGAGGTTAAGTAAGCCGTGGCAACCAGCGCCATCCCTGCGGCGGTCGCCAGCACGAACATCAATTGATGAAATGAATGCTCGTAAAGCAGCGGCTCGGTGCGCACGTCGGCGATGTAAGCGATGCCCACAAACAAGGCGAGCGCCGCGATGTATACGGCTCTGAGCCAGAATGGAAAGCGCGCCGCGGCATGCGCCAGCCACCTGAGGATGGCGGCAAAGATGACGAAAGCCAGCAGGATCAGGTACGAGGTCGCGCGTTCGTGGTTGAGCAGCAGAGCGTTCAAGCGCTCGATCTTTTCGGCTTCGCGGATTAAGGACATGGCGAAGCGGTGCGCATACCATTGCTGGTTGAGCGCAAAGGCGAACACGCCGCAGACGACCAGCGCGGCAATGATGCGGTGCAGCCAACTGACCGCGCCGCGCGCTACCCAGCTTGCGAGCTTATCTTGTAAAGCAAGGCCGATACAGAAGGCCGCGCCGACCGCGAGACCCAGCCCCGCGCCGCTCAAGAGGTTCATGCTGAAGTAGGCGGTGAAGATCAGGCGCTCGCTGAACGACGCGAAGACCGGCGTGAGTCGAACGCTGGTCTCAGCCCACTCAAGCCCTGCGAGCAGCAATGCCGCCACGCCGCCGGCAAGCGTGTAGCGCAACAGTCGCCCTGCGAGCGGCAGCGATTGATTTGCCGCGCTGGCGGCAGGCGATGGGGTGGCCTGCGGCGCGGCAGAAGGTTTCGAGGTCGACATCCATACTCCTCTTATATTCGAGACTCGCCGCGCATGATGGGAGAAGGCGGCGCGCGTTAAACGTTTAAGCTAACAGAGCGGCAAAACGCTTCACAAGTTCATCTCAGAAACGATCAACGATCAACGGTAGACGCTAGAGGCTAGCAAGAAAGCTCCGAGCTAGTCCCTAACCTCTAGCCTCCGGTCGCTTCATTCTCTCTCGACCTGTTAGTTTTGCCAGTATTCATCCGCCTGCTTCAAACCTAAAATCTGAATGTCCACGCGTGGCATTCGCGTGCCTACTGCCGCGCAAATCAAATGACGCCTGGCATTCGGTTGCCTGGCCAATGCAACCGGTAAAAGATCGCTCACAATGGAGAAATCAGCATGAAACGAATCGTGTTGCTCGTTACCGTTTTGTTTGTTGTGTCGGTATCCGCACGGGCTCAGAACCACCCGCATGTCGAGGTGTGGGGAAGCTATTCGCTCTATGTCGCCGACCTTGACGTTCTCGATAACGAAACGCTGCACGGCTATGGCGCCGGCATCCAGGGGAATCTCAGTAAGTACTTCGGTGGAGTTTTTGAATTTACCAGCAACCATGGCGCTTCCGGGCCAGTGACCATCCAGGTGCCTGGAACGCTTATCCTCATCCCGGAGCTCGACACCCGGGTCAATACCTATATGGGCGGCCCGCGATTCTCTTACCGCCCCAGGGCCGTGACCTTGTTCGCGCATGGTCTGTTTGGTGTAGCAGACTCGAAACTGCGAGACGAAAAAGGCGGGAGCGGATTTAGTGCCAGCAACACGGAGTTCGCTATGGCCTTCGGCGGCGGCCTCGACATCAACCTGGGCAAGCATTACGCGATTCGCGCCGCGCAGTTCGATTACTTGACCATCCACACAGACGTCAACACGAGACTGACCGGCGGCGGCGGCGTTGGCTCTGTTTCTTCGTCAACCAGTGATTGGCTCCACAACTATCGCTATCAGGCTGGCTTCGTCTTCAAATTCTAAACACCTGCTGAAAGGATATTGAACAATGAGTCACTCAAAGCCGTCACCGCTCCTGTATGATGGTCTCGTGGCACCGGTCAGCTTTCCCGGTAAAGCCATAACACGATGCCGACCGCCATAAAGCCGACTGGTCAGATCGGGGGTTGAATGGGCGCGGCCTTGCGCGGCAATCTTAATTTCTAACCATCGCGACCAGCCCGCCAGTACGTCCATCAAAGCGAGCGGCACGCGTTAAACCTTTATGCTAAGAAGACCACACCGAAATGCCAATGTCATTTATTTTGGCCCGGTGGCGGGGCTGGCTAATAAGTAGAATTGAAAAAGGCCAGCCGTTTTAGGGCTGGCCTTTTGCAGACCGGTCACAAGGGAGACTCGTTCAGCAGCTATTCAATGGACTTCCTGTTTAAGAAAGATGGTGTCATAGTGGCTGACGAATCTAAAGCCCGCTTTGCGGTATACGCATTGCGCCGTCTGGAACTTTTCGTTGACCAGAATGCAGATGGCTTTGGTGCTCAGCAAGAAGCCTCGACAAAGTTCCGCAACGCAGCGCGAGCCGATGCCTTTGCCGCGCTCCTCCGGATGCACCCAAATGCCTTCGAGGTAGACCACGTCGGGCGTGTCGCTGACGACATCCGCCTTGAACATCAGTTTCCCTCCTTCCGTCCATACCCACGTCTTGCCCATCTCTATGCGCCTCGCGCAGCGCACTCGGAACCCTTCAGGATCGGTGGTAAGTGGATCAATGCCACTCTCGATGAACGCCGCCTCGGCATGCGCCGGCACGATGATGTCCAGATCATCCATCGTCGCTCGCCTCAGGCTGGGCGCCGCCTCTAGCACCTCGCCGGGCGATTGAATCGCCATCAGCAACTCACGGCAGTAGAGGCGCACCGCCTGCCCGCCCGGCGAGTAATAGTGCCAGAATGTCTGTACATTCTCTTGCTCTCCCAACAGCAGGAAGGCTGTCGGGCACCCTTGCGCGAGACGGGCGAAAGCGGCAATGGCTTCGGCACTGCGCGCCTCAAAAAGAATGAAATGGCCGATTAGCGCGACGCCTTCGAGGTCGCCTTCGCCATTGCGACACGCGTAGAACGTGCCGCGGTTGTGGGGACTGTTCAGCCCGTTGTCGCGGACGAACCCGCTCAGGCCGAAGGTGTGAACCGGGCGCGCTGCGAGGAATCGCAGCACTTCATCCCGGTCATCGTCCGTGAGCTGGTGCACGGTCATCAGGCTTACCGGAAACGAAAACTGGCTCAGGGCAGTAGCTAAGTTTTCTTCAGGCAATGTTGAAGTATACATGGCTTTTCTCCTTCTATTCCTCATCCCTGTGTTCGGACTGTGGTGGCTTGCCATTCACTATTCAGCCAGTTAATGCGACGGGTCCGAGTCAGGCTCGGGGAGCATCGCATCCGTCTGGTCGCCGGCCAGAGCCGACTGCGCCATCGCTGTGGCCACCGGGGGTGAGGTCATTGCCGAAAGCGTAGAATCCGAAAGGAGTGTGCCGTCACAGAGCAGTACGCCATCTGCCAGCAAGACGCCGTCACTGAACAGTACGCCATCCGATAGCAGCGCGCCGCTCGACAGCAAGGTGCCATCACTGAACAGTACGCCATCCGATAGCAGCGCACCGCTCGACAGCAAGGAATTATCACAGAGCAGTACACCATACGACAGCAGTACCCCGTCACAGAGCAGCGTTCCCGTGCCATAGATGCCCTGATACTGCAGCATCAGGTTGTTGCCGTAAATGAAGTTATACCTCTGAATGATCCCACCGCCCCACAGAAAGCTATAGCCAGCTATCGTGCTCGTCCGTATCGGTGCCGTGCCAACCAGCAGCGGCGCTCCTTTGACGATGCCCAGCGGCGAACTCAGCAGGTCGGTGCGGATCAACCCGGCCAACCGCACGGCGCCTTCAACGTTCAACTCGCCGGCCCCTTGCTCCAGCGTGTTGAACCCGGCCAGCGGCTGCGCCGTGTATTCGAGAATGGCTTTGACGAGGTTCGGGGAAAGGTTAGGGTTCCTTTGCAGAACGAGGGCAACGGCGCCGGCAACGGCGGGTGTCGCCATCGAGGTGCCGCTCATGTACATCTGGTCGTGATAAACAGATGTCGTCAAGGCGGCGAGCTGCGGCGAGCTGCTGAGAATCAAGTTGTTGGGGGATTCGGCGTCAATGATCTTATTGCCGGGAGCGACAAGTTCCGGCTTGATCAGGTTGTCGTAGTGTTTAACGCCAGAGGCATCCGTGTAATAGCTGCGTGTCGGGCCGCGTGAGCTGTACGTCGTCACCCCATCGTCCGCGCGCGAGTTGGTGGCAAAGGTGTTGGCTGCACCGACAGTGATCGCCGACGGCTCGATGCCGGGCGAGTGAATGCTCCCATAGACCTTCCTTCCGGCGGCGTCCTTGCCGGCATTGCCCGCCGCCACACAGACGACCAAACCGGCGGTGAAAGCCCGCATCACGGCCTGGCACAGCGGATCGTCCTCTGCCGAATCAGTGGCCGTCGCCCCGAAGCTGAGGTTCAGCACGCGAATGTTGTAAGCCGCCTTGTTAGCGATGCACCACTCGATGCCGGCGATGGCGTTGGAGATGGAGCCTTCGCCGCGTGAGTTGAGCACGCGCACGTTGATGAGCTTCGCGTTAGGGGCGATGCCGGTGTAGGCGCCACTGGAGACGTGATCACAGGCGGCAGCAATGGAGGCGACATGCGTGCCATGGCCATATGGATCGTCCGTCCGGCCTTCACCGGTGAAATCAACACTGGCGACGACTCGGCTGACGCCGGCGCTGTTGAGAAACGAGTGATGGGCGGCGTAGATTCCTGAATCGAGAATGGCGATGCCGACGCCGGAGCCATTGATCGCGCCGGTTGAGAGGGTGCCGAGGTTTCTTGCCAGAGCCGCGCCGCTGGTGGTCTCAAGGTGGCCCGTAACGTGAGTGGTTTTGTCGAGACTCATGTATTTGACGGCGTTGTCACCGGCCAGCGTAAGAGCCGCAGCCACCGAGACCTGCGCGGCGATCTGCTTGTCGTTATTCAGCCGCCGGCTCACGGCGCCGCCCAGGTCGCTGATCCGTGTGAGCAGCTTATTGAAGGCTTGACTGTTAGTTGACGGCTTGGTCTGTATGATTACTCGGACCAATCCGCCAGAGGCGTTGTTGAGGAACTCCTGCAATTCGTCTGAAATGCTGCGACTCTGCCCGGAATGGCCCTGCCCACCTTGATCCGCATGTGCCACACCACTGAGCAGGTGGCCGGAACACAATGTCATCATCAAAGAGAAGGCGAGCAAGACGGCGGTCACCCGATTGCGCTTGCGAGCCGCAGGCCGCTTCGGGTCTGACAGCAGGAAGGCGCTTAAGTCAGTCTGCTTAGACATACTCATAGAACACTCCTTAACCTTTTAAGTGGGACCGAATCTAAATCTAGAGGGGCTTGGTAACTTTATTTGAGTTGAGTTACTCTTCTACGTTTCGTCCAAGACGCATTAATCAACTGGTGTGCCAGAGCAGGGCAGCACATTACGCAGAACGGCCAAAATACGTAATCGCCAATGGTTTATATAAATAAAATTTACGATCTTAGCGACTAATGTTACACAAAGATTTTTCGCCGGGCCTATCTGCCGGTAAAGAGAATCCTTTTAACTTCTTGTCAGATAAACATTTATTAGCGGTAAGGGGTGAGTTACGTAAACACATCCTTTCTCTCCTGGAATCAATCAAAGCTAATTCTCTCGGAATCCGCTGAGCTGGTGCTTCTGCATTATCCGTAAAAGCAGGTGCACGAATGACCGGTCACAATGATTGAAGCGCATCAGTCTTTTTAACTCAATCCAATATCTGTTTATCTTCACTTCTTCTCGCTGATAGCCTGAGCTAACCGAGCGGCAAAGCACTTCACAAGTTGAACAAGATGAGAATGAGCGACTTCGCCATGAGATCATGCAAGCAGGCTTTCGACGACGTTGCCGTGAACGTCTGTGAGGCGAAAGTCGCGGCCCTGGAATCGGTAGGTCAGCTTCGTGTGATCGAACCCTAACAGCCGCAGGATGGTGGCGTGCAGATCATGAACATGAACTTTGTCTTTGGCCACGTTGAAGCCAAGCTCGTCGGTTTCGCCGATGGTGATGCCCGGCTTGATGCCGCCGCCGGCAAGCCACATCGTGAAAGCATTGGGATGATGGTCGCGGCCATCGTCGCCCGCCTGCATCATCGGCGTGCGCCCGAACTCCCCGCCCCAGATGACCAGCGTGTCATCGAGCATGCCGCGCTGCTTCAGGTCTTTGACGAGCGCCGCGCACGCCTGATCGGTGTCCTGGCAGTTCTTCTTCAAATCCTTGACCAGCGCGCCGTGCTGATCCCATGCCTCGTGATACAACTGCACAAAGCGCACGCCGCGCTCGACCAGCCGGCGGGCCAGCAGGCAGTTGTTGGCAAACGATGATTTGCCCGGCTCGGCGCCATACATGTCGAGTACGCGCTGTGGCTCTTTGGCGATGTCCATCAAGTCGGGCGCGGCACTCTGCATGCGAAATGCCATCTCGAACGAGTTGATGCGCGTGCTGATTTCGGGATCGCCGACCGCATCCAGCCGCATCTGATTCAGGCGGCTAAGCGAATCGAGCGTCGCGCGTTGCAGTTGCGCGTCAACGCCACGCGGATTTGAAAGATAGAGCACAGGGTCACCGCCACTGCGGAACGGCACGCCTTGATAGACGGTCGGCAGAAAGCCGCTGCCCCAACATGAATTGCCGCCGCTAGGGCCTTTGCTTCCCGAGCTGAAGACGACGAAAGCCGGCAGGTCGCGGCCTTCGCTGCCCAGTCCATACAGCACCCACGCGCCCATGCTCGGTCGCCCGAAGATCATCGAGCCGGTGTTCATCAACAACTGCCCCGGCGCATGATTGAAGGCGTCGGTGACCATCGATTTGACGATGGCGACATCGTCAGCGATCCCTGCCAGATGCGGCAATAGCTCGGAAAGCTCCGCTCCTGATTGTCCATATTTGGCGAATTTGAATTTCGGGCCGAGCAGCTTTGAGTTGGGATTGATGAAAGCGGCGCGGTAATCCTTCAATAACTCTGGCGGCGGCAAGGTGCCATTGAACCTGGCGAGCTGCGGCTTGTAATCAAACAGGTCGAGGTGGCTGGGCGCGCCGGCCATAAACAGAAAGATGACATTCTTCGCCTTCGCTGCGAGCGGCGGCTTGCGCGGCGCGAGCGGGTCGGCCTGCGCCGTCAACTGATCGGCGGCCACGCCTGCGCCTCCCATCAGATGACCAAGCGCGATGGCCCCCAGGCCGACGCCACATTGTTCGATGAACCAGCGGCGGCTGATCTGGCTGGCGGCTTGCGTCTGCGCTGAATCTGGTTTTCTCTTCATGGCGCTCGCTCCGGCTTTCGGCCTCACTCTTTGGTAATCGTTTCGTCAAGGTTCAACAGCAGGCGCGATACGGCAGTCCAGGCCGCAACATCATCCATCGTCACCCCTTGCGGCAACGGGTTCGGCTTGTCTGGATCATTCGCCGCCAGATTCCAGGGATTCAGCTCGCCGGCGATGAAGCGCGCTTTCTGCTTGCGGAAGAGACCGAGCAGCTCGGCGCTCTCTTCCGCGCTCGGCGCGCGCGAAAGCACGCGGCGGAAGGCGTACGAAAGCCGCTGCTCATCCGTCTGCCCGCCCTGCCTGACCGTCAGCCAGGCGAGCGCCCGCGCCGATTCCATAAACAGCGGTTCGTTCAGCGTCGTCAGCGCCTGCAAAGGCGTATCGGAGCGCGACCGCCGCACACAAGAGACATCGCCGTTCGGCGCGTCGAAATTCTGTAGCACAGGGTATGGCACAGAGCGGTAACGGAACGTGTAGATAGCGCGGCGATAACGGTCCGGTCCCTTCGCCTCGTTCCAGATTTTCGGGCCATAGCTGACGGGCGGCTGGAACAGGAAGTCCGGGGCCGGCGGAAAGACGCTCGGGCCGCCGACTGCCGGGTTCAACAGGCCGCTTGCCGCAAGCGCGATGTCGCGGACGATCTCGGCTTCGACGCGAAAGCGCGGGCCGCGCGCCAGCAAACGATTGTACGGGTCGTGCTGGTAAAGCGCGGGCGTGACTTTTGATGATTGGCGATAAGTGGCCGAAGTCACAATCAGCCGATGCAGCGCTTTCATGCTCCAGCCTTTATCCATGAATTCAACGGCGAGCCAATCGAGCAGCTCAGGATGTGAAGGCGCTTCGCTCTGCGTGCCGAGATTCTCGGAGGTGCTGACGATGCCCGTGCCGAAGTAAGCCTGCCAGACGCGGTTGACGAGCGCGCGGGCCGTCGTCGGCGAATTGCGATCAACCAGCCAACGAGCAAACCCGAGGCGGTTCGGCGGCGCATCTTTGGGCATTGCGTGGAGGAAGGCAGGAACACCGGGCGTGACGGCTTTCGTCGGCTTCAGAAAATCGCCGCGTGTCAGGATGTGAGTTTCGCGCGCTTCTTCACGCTCGCTCAGAGCGAGTTGCGACGAGCCTTCGGGATGCTGCTTCCACAGCTCGGCGATCTGCGCGTTTGCCGTTTGCCATTCGGGAACCGTCGTGCGCCAGTAACTGAAGACGGCTTGCGTCTGCGCCGGCGTGCGCTGTTCAGTCGGAATCGAAAGAATCTCGCGCACGCCTTGCGGCAGCGGGTCGGCCACGGCGTCCGCCGCAGTAGTGATCGACAAACGAATGCGCCCAAGATTGTTGGTCTGATTGTCGTCGCTGTTCCAGCCGCCGTGATTCTGCGTCAGGTAAAAGGTCAGCACGGTGCCGCCGGGATTGCTGATCGGCTTTTCGAGCGTGAAGACAGCTTTGCGCGGCTGGTTGCGGCGGCCCGGCCCGGCGTCTATGCCCCATGCGGTTTCGTCCTTGCCGTCAATGGCAAACTCGATGGGGCCGGTGACGCGGCGGCGATTGCTCTTATCATCGAAGATGGCTTCGAGCGGGGTTTCCGGCGGGTTGATGTCAGCGGTCGCTCTGGCAATCTTCAGCTTGACCGGTTTGGCAAACAGATTGAGCGGCGCGGCCTCTACGGCAAACTCTGTCAGCGCCCCCGTGCCTTTGATCGAGCGGCCCGGCCCGCCCATCGGCAGGTTCGGGTCGGGGAGCAATTCAAGGCGGATCGCCGAGATGTTCTGCGCGTCGGTCTTCAAGGTCAGCTTCAAGCGGTGCTTGGTCGGCGCATAGCTCTGCGCCAGAAGCGAGCCATCTTTCAGCGGCAGCATCTTTTCACCGCCGGTCGAAATGTCGTCAACCGCGGGCCGAATGATTGTCCACTGCGGCTGATCGCTTTTAACCTGCGCTTCCCATTTCGCCATGCGTGATGGCCAGTCCGGGTTGCGCTGTTGCAGGTCGGCTTCGATCTCGCGCCTGCGGCGAAAGATCGCCGTACGCTGCATCTCTTCTTCCGGCGTGTAGACGGCGACGCTGCCTTCGTGCGAGCTGTTCAAGAAAGCGAACAGGCGGTAATACTCTTCCTGCTTGAGCGGGTCGTATTTGTGATTGTGACATTGCGCGCACTGGATGGTGATGCCTAAAACGCTCTTGCCGATGGCATCCATGCGGTCGAACATCGCTTCCATGCGAAACTGCTCGGGGTCAACGCCGCCCTCTTCGTTAATCATCGAGTTGCGCAAGAAACCCGTAGCGACGATTTGCTCCTGGGTCTTATTGGGCAACAGGTCGCCGGCCACTTGCTCAATGATGAAGCGGTCATAAGGCATGTCACGATTCAGCGCCTTGATCAGCCAGTCGCGGTAGAACCACACTTGGCGCGGCTTGTCTTTTTCGTAGCCGTCCGAATCGGCGTAGCGCGCGGCGTCGAGCCAGTGACGGCCCCAGCGCTCGCCATAGTGCACTGATGCCAGCAAGCGCTCGACCTGCTTCTCGTATGCGTCTTGGCTTTTGTCACTGACAAAGGCGGCGACCTCTTCGGGCGTCGGCGGCAGCCCGATCAGGTCGAGGCTCAAGCGGCGCAGTAAGGTGATACGGTCGGCGTCAGCCGACGGCTTGAGCCCTTCACGGTCGAGGCGCGCGAGGATGAAGCGATCTATCGGGTTCTTCGGCCATGTAATGTTGCTCACGGATGGGAGCGGCGAGCGTTGCGGCGCGATCCACGCCCAGTGTTTGATGATTGCGGATTGCGGATCGGGGCACCCGCCGCAGGTGGGTCGTGCGGAATTATCTATGTCGTCGGGCCACTCGGCGCCTTGATCGATCCAGGCGCGAATCAGCTCGACCTCCGCGGCGGCGAGCGGTTTGCCTTTCATTGGCATGCGCGTCAGGTCGCCAAGCCCTGCGACGCGCCGGTAGAGCGGGCTCGCAGTCGCCTGGCCCGCAATGATGACGCGGCCCGATTGTCCCCCGGCAAACGCCGGCTTTTTTGAATCGAGCCGCAGACTCGACATCTGCGTTGCTGCGCCGTGACACGAATAACATGCCCGCTCAAAGATCGGGCGAATCTCTCTAGCAAAGTCCACCTTCTTCGCCGCGGCGCGCTCTTTATCTTGATCGGCCGACGCGCTCAACCTCGGAACGCCGAAGACCAGCAGGATGAAGCCGAAAGTGATGGCCAGGTAAAGCTGCTTCTTTGTCATGAAGAAACCCCGAAGAAACCGGCTTATTTTACTTCCGGTATGCCGTATAATCCAGCCGATGAAAACCATCGCGCCGCCCGCGCCCGTCAGCCAACGCCGCCGCGCCGAAATCCTCAAAGATGTCGCTGCTCTTGTGGCTGTGGTCGTGGTGACGGCAGTCATCTACGGCGCGCTCTTCAATCGTGAAAGCGTGCTCAGTTATTCCATCGGCTATAACCTCTACAGCGCTGAACGCATTCTCGCGGGCGAAGTGCCCTACCGCGATTTTCACACGCTCTATCCGCCGGAGACGCTTTATCTGAATGCCCGGCTGTTCCAGTGGTTCGGCGTGTCGCTCTACACCGCGTTGTTTGGCGTCTTCGTTTTCAAAACGCTGACCGTGCTATTCATCTATCTGAGCGGGCGCGAGCTGTTATCGCGAGGTCAGGCGCTTGCAGTCGCGGCGCTGGCGCTCGTGTGGCTGCGACCGAACGGCCCTTTCAAAGCCGTGCCGATGCATTACGGCGCGTTGTTTCTGGCCATCGCTTTGTGGCTGTTGTTACAACACTCGCGCAGGCCGCGCACCAGCCTGTTGTTTGCCGCAGGCATCGCGCTCGGCGTGCTGGCGACGTTCAAACATAACATTGGCGCTTATGCATTGGCGGGAGCGTTGATCGTCGCGCTGCTTGACGATGAACGAATCTCGCTGCGACCGTCGGCGCTGTTGCGGCAATGGCGGCGCGCGGCGATGCTGCTTGCGGGATTTCTGCTGCCGGTCGTGCCGGTGTTGATCTACATGAAATCGCAGCACGCGCTCGGCGCGATGACGCGAGCTTTACTCTTCGGGCCGGGCGAATTCCTGCTGAACCGGCTGGCGAGCGTGCCGTCGCCGGATGTGCCGCTGCTCTATGCGGCGGCGCTGGCAGCGATTGGCTTCATCACCATGAAGCGGCGAGCCGGTCGCTCGACGATATCGATGATTTGGAGCGCGGCGATCATCGCGAATCTCGCCTTCTTTCTGCTCGGCCCGCAAAGCGCCATAGACAAGCTGATCTTTTACCTGCCGATCTTCGTCATCGTCGCGGCGGTGGCGGTCTTTCTCTTCAATCAAGAGATGCAAGCGGGCGAGCGACGCGCGCTGCTGGCCGTAACGGTCGCGGCGGCGGCGGCCTTCATGGAAGCCTTCCCGCGATTCGCCCGCGAGCAAGCCATCGCCGCCATGCCCTTTGTCGTCTTGCTGCTGCTTGTGTTGATGCGCGAGGTGCAGCCGGCGATGAAGAAGACGGCGCGCGATGCCGTAAGCTTCACGCCGATAATGGTGATCTTAACGATGGCCTTTGCGCTTGCTGGCGGGCGCTTGTTGTTCAACACCATCTTTGACACTGGCCTGCGACTCAGGAGCAACGCCAAGCTAGCGATAGATCGCGGTCGTGGTGTTTATTTTCCGCCGGCGCAGGCGAATGAGATTGAAAGTGTTGTCGCTTACATTCAACAGCGCGTGCCGCCGGATGGCTATTTCTTCCCGCAGTCGTACGCTGGCTCGTCTTATCTATTTCTGGCCGACCGCCGCAACCCGTCGGGAGCGCAGTTCTGGGGCGGCGTCGGCGTCAGTGCAATGGAGCGCGCCCGCACCCTTGAAGCGCTCGACGCCAATCACGTTAACCTGATTCTGACGAGTGACCGCGACATGGCGGCGGAGCGGTACGCGCCGCTGCGCGATTACCTCGAGCGCAACTTCCATGCGACCGCAACCTTCGGCGAAGTCGTCATCCTCGAACGCCTCCCGCTCAAAGAAGGAACCACAGATGAACACAGATAAACACAGATAGGAAGGAAAGAGGACGAACTCTTTCTCTGTTTCATCGGTGTTCATCGGTGTTCATCTGTGGTTTCTTTCGTCTTGCGAATGTAGACGCGGTCGTACTTGAACAGCTCCAGCTTGTCATAGTCCTGCTCGACCCACTGCTCGAAATCGGCGCGGTGAGTGACGGCGCGCAGGCGCGTGATGGCGACCAGCTTGGGTGCCTGCGCTTTCATCTCTTCCATGATCGCTTCCCAGCCGCCCGCGTGGCGCGAGCCGGCGAAGTTATCAGCGTCCCAGTCGAGCAGCACGTACGGGTTCAGATTCGGGCGGTTCAACAACACCAGTATCTCGACCGTGCCGTGAACGAATATTTTGTCGTCAGGCGCGAGCAGCGCTGCAAGCGCCTTGAACTCCTCGTCCTGATCCTGCAACGTCCGGCCTTCGATTCTGTAAGTCGCAACCCGAACCGCAAGCACAAGCAAGATGCCGCAAGCCGCGAGAGCCGGAATCAGTCCTTCGCGTTGCAATAGCCGCGGGCCATGCTTCAGCCAGCGCGCCGCTGCTGTTGCCACCAGCCGCCCGGCTTCGACAAAGAACCAGCCGGCGAATAGGCCGATGAAGGGAAAGAAAGGGATCAAATCGGCGCTCGCTTGAAAATTGATCATGCAAAAGGCGAGGTAGACCAGCGCCGGGATGGCGACGGCGTCTCTGAAGAGATCAGGCGCAGCAAGCGCGGTTCGGCCTTTGAGCTTGTCGCGCAGCCGGTTGCCCACAAACATCAGCAAGCCGAGCAGACTGAGAATCACCACTGGTCTATCGTACCTGAAGACGCGGATAATGATCTGCCACAGCCTGGTGATCGCCTGGCTCAGGCCGGACTTTGCTTCGGGGCCAAAGACGCTGAAGTTGTAAGTGATCGCCCAGGCCCAGAGGTCCGCAAGCGCGCCTCGCGCATAGAAGTAGGCCAGCACAGCCGCGAGCGGCATCAGCGCGCCAAGCATCGCCTTCAGCGCCCGGCGGTCGCGCCAGCTCGTCAGGTAGCGCGAGAAGATCAGCACTGCCGTTCCCGTAAACATCAATCCCGGCTGCCAGCACAAACACGCAAGCATCGAGCAGCAGCCCGCCCACAACGGCTTATCTCTGGCGATCAGCAGCAAGCTCAGCATGCCAAACAGAATCATCGGCAGCTTCGGCTGTGTCCCGGTGATCGTCATTAGCGCGAAGTGTTCCGGCAACAG
>JBJMGU010000037.1:0-64346 GCA_045807765.1 Blastocatellia bacterium | reverse complement strand
GGCAAGTTCATCGCCGCCAACATCGTGCCGGGCCGCTACCGCGTGAAAGCCGCTGCCGACGGCTTCAAGCCGGTCGAGATTGCCACTGACGTGCGACCCAATCAAGTCACCGTCTTCGATTCGATCTACTTGCGTCGGGTCACGACGCTGAGCGAGCAGACCAGCCTCAACACGGATTCCAAGTACGCGGCGCGCGCCGCGCGCAACGTCGTCTTCCATTACGACGAATACAATCCGAACCCGAGCGAAGCGCGCGGCGATGACACGGTCGCGCTCACAGACCGCACGCCGGAGATGCATGGCGTCGTCAACACTTTCGCGCAGGCGAGCACCAGCGACACTGCCGAAACCATGCCGTTCTTCGGCACCAACTTCGCCATCTCTGAGCAGATCGGCAAAGATGCCAACTTCGTCCTTAGCGGGCAGGCGGGCGTCGGCACCGGCGCGCCGCAGAAGCTGCAAGCCTTGACGACAGCCAACGTCGGCGACCGTCACCGGTTCGCGGTGGCGCTCGGCTATGGGCGCTTCACCTTTTCGCGTCACGGCAGCGTCCCGCGACTCGGACAGTTCTCGTTGTCAGCAACCGACACCTGGCAGGTCGCCGGGCCGGTACTGATCGTTTACGGCCTGGAATTCGCGCGCTTTTCCGAAGGCGCTTCGGGCACCAGCGTCCTGCCGCGCCTGGGGCTGGCAATTGATGCCACGCCGCGCACACGACTGTCGGCGGCGCTCGTCCCCGGTACTTCTAGCGATCAACAGTCGCGCGTCAAGCTCGAAGCCGGCGAGGTTGAGTTCACCGAGTCGAAGGCGGTCGCGGTGATGAATGCGGCAAGCGGCGATCAGCAGCCGTTGATGGATCGCAGCTATCGCTTGCAGTTCGGCGCTGAACAGATTCTTTCCGATAAATCGTCGGTCGAGATGATGGCCTTCTTCGACACGGTTTCAGGTCACGGCGTTGGCCTGCTGGCCGTTCCCAACGACGCGCAGACCCAATCGGAATACCGCGCCGTCGAACAGGGAGGCCGTCAGCGCGGCATGCGTGTCGTCTATCATCGCCATGTCAACCGTGTGGTGGACGCGTCGGTGGGTTATGCCTTCGGCGAAGGCCAACAGCTTGACGAGCGCGGCATCACCGAGCCGGCGCATCTGTTCCGCAACGCTGTCTTCCAGGTCGTCTCGGCGAAAGTGGATGCGAACTTCGTGACCAGCGGCACGCGCGTTTCGGCCGTGCTGCGGGTCGCGCCGACGCAAGCCGTCTTTGCCATTGATCCGTTCCAGGGACAGGTGGCGACCTACGACCCGAACATCAGCGTGATGCTCACACAGGATTTGCCGAGTCTCGGCTTCCTGCCCGGCCAGTGGCAGGCCATCGTTGATCTGCGCAACTTGCTTGACCAGCAAGGCACCATCAGCGACGAGCGCCAGGAACTGGTCGCCAGCCGTTTCCACCGTCTGGTGCGCGTCGGTCTGTCGTTGAGATTTTAAGCATAAAGATTTGCCTGCCGAAGATGCAGGCGCGTTGGTAGAGAGACGAAGAATCTGCGTGTCCCGTCCATGCGTTTGTCCGCTTAGAGGCGTTTAGTTTTCAGTTGTGCCTGCTACGTCGTCCCGTGCCCCCAGGGTTGGTTTCTAGTCGCCTTAGAAACCGGTTTCGCGTTGTATCCGAAAAATTGGACGCTGTTCCAAAAATATGGACTCCGATGCTGACTATGCCGCGATAGGAGCTGAAAAGCCTTGATTTTCAGGCATTGTCGCTGTCGGATGGGCTGGAATAACAGTTGCGGTTTTTATCCTGATAGCCTCTTTGTGGGCGTTTGATTGCGCGAGGGGTCGAAGCGATGAAGGAGTTGCTGACAAGAACCAGATTGATCGCCGTGCTGGCGGTTACTGCGCTGCTTGTCGCCCTCGGCGTCTTGAACCTGCGCGACCGCCTCGGCCCGAACACGGTTCCTACGGATGGCATCACCTGGGAAGAGACCGCCGACGGCCTGCGCGTGAAAGCCGTTGATCCCGCCTCGCCGCTGACCTGGAGAGTCAAGAAAGGCGACCACCTGCGCGCCGTCTACTTTGTCAGCAAGCGGGCGCTAAACGAGCCGCCCCAGCCACTCGAATACGAGCAGGTCAGCAGCCTCGAAGTCCTGCACCGTTATCTCGACCGCCAGGGCGTCGGCGGCGATGCGCGCTACGCCGTCGAACATAATGACCCCATCCTGCAAAGCATCTACCGAATGGAAGGGCCGTCGCTTTTCGACGTAGACTTCCGCGTTGTGGCGGCGCCGCGCTACCTTGAGCGCAGCCTCTACCTTGCCTTCATCGGTCTGGTCTATCTCGGCATCGGCCTGTTCGTGCTATTCCGCCAGAACCGCGCTGAACTGACCTATCACTTCTACGCCTGGTCGTTGCTCTCGTTCATTGTTTACTTCTACAGTTCGACGCTCGAATTTACGCCGCTCGACCGTCTGGTCAGTTTGCTGGACAACGCGGCGCTGGCGTTGCTGGCGCCGGTCTTTCTGCACCTCTGCGCCAACTTCCCTGCGGGCGGCAAGCTTTCGCGCCGCGCTCGCCTGACGCTCGGATTGCTTTACCTGCCGGGCCTGGCACTCGTCGCCTTTGATATCCTCTGGCACTACCAGCCGCAGGTTGGCGTCTTTGCCGGCGGCGGCTTGATTAGGGCACGCAACCTGCTCGATAGCTTTGCCATCGGCCATCTGGCGGCCTATTTCGTCGCCGGCGGCGCGATACTGGTGCGAACCTTTGTGCGCGCCGGCAGCCCGTTGCTCAAGCAGCAACTGAAGTGGATTGTCTGGGGCATTGCGCTGGCCGGGCTGCCGTTTGCCGCGCTCTACGCCATCCCTTACATCAGTCAGTTCGAGATCACGCCGCTGATGGAGACGCTGGCCTATGGGCCGCTCATCCTGATCCCGCTGTCGTTCGGCTATTCGATTGTGCGCTATCGCCTGATGGACGTAGACGTCATCGTGCGCCGCAGCTTCGTGCATGCGATGGCGACGCTGGCCGTAGCGGCAATCTACATGGCTGTGCTGCTGGCGGTGAGCGATTTCGTCAAGTTTGTCTGGGCGACAGCGGATTTGAATTCGTGGAAGACACGCGTCATCGTCGTCGCCGGCATGCTGGTCGTCGCCATGCTGTTTGCGCCCATCAAGAACAAGCTGAACGAGTGGGCCGACCGCTGGTTCTACGGCGCGCGCTACACGCTGCGCACTGGCTTGCAAGATTTCGGGCGCACGCTGGCGCAGACGACGGCGCTGCCGCAACTGCTCGATTCGCTGGTGCGCCGCCTCGCAGACATGTTGAGCGTGCGCAAAGTCGCGATCTTCATCGAAGAGCCGCTCGCGCCTTCGGGCTTCCGCCTGGCGCACTCTTCGGGGATCGAAAGCGAATTGACGCTGCCTGACGACATCAAGCTCTCGCTGCGATTGTATTCCATCGGGCGCGGCTTCATCACTGCGGCGGACTTGCTCAACCGCGACAGCGACAGCGACGAAACCATCAATCACGACGAGCTGGCTTACTATGTGCCGTGCGTCGTGCGCGACCGCATGGTGGCGATCATCGGCGTGGGCCGCACGGCGGCTGGCGCGATGCTGACGAGCGAAGACACAGAGCTGTTGCGGGCGCTGTCCGGGTATGTCGCCGTGGCGATTGATAACGCGCTGCTCTACCGCTCGGAGATGGAGAAGGCCGGCGAGCTGGCGCGGCTCAAAGAGTTTTCCGAAAATATCATCGAAAGCGTCAACGTCGGCATTCTCGCCGTAGACTTCGATGGCCACATCACGACCTGGAACAGCGCGCTCGAAGAGATCACCGGCATCGCCCGCGAGCGTGCCCTGCGCCGCGCCATCGCCGATGTCTTGGATCGCGACCTGATCGAAACCGTGCAGGCGGCAGTCGGCGACGCCGGCTGGACCATCCGCGAAGCCCGCCACATCTACAAGTACAACACGACGACTGAAGACGGTCGCCCGCTGACTTTGAACATTTCGATTGCGCCATTCGAGGCAGCGCACGGCGTCGTCACCGGGGCGCTCATCGTCCTTGAGAACGTCACCGAACGGGCGCAGCTCGAAGAACAATTGATGCAGCGCGAGAAGCTGTCGAGCATCGGCTTGCTCGCCGCCGGCGTCGCCCACGAAGTCAACACGCCGCTTGCGGGCATCTCGTCTTACACGCAGATGCTCTTGCAGCAGATCACCGAGGCCGACCCGAAACGCAAGCTGCTTGAAAAGATTCACACGCAGACCCTGCGGGCTTCGGGGATCGTCAATAACCTGCTGAACTTCTCGCGCACCGGCGACCCGCAGTTCCGCGAGGTTGATCTCAATCACGTCCTCGACGACACCTTGCAGCTACTTGAGCCGCAACTGCGCAACGCCCGGCTTGAGATCGTCCGTCATTACGGCGAAGAGCTGCCGGCGGCCTACGGCAACGCCTCGAAGCTGCAACAGGTCTTCATGAATCTGGCGCTGAATGCGCGCGACGCCATGCCGCAGGGCGGGCGCTTGACGATCACGACCCGAGCGGTAGACACGTCGCTGGTCGTGGACTTCCGCGACACCGGCATGGGCATTGCGCCCGAGCACATCGCGCGCATCTACGATCCGTTCTTTACGACGAAAGATGTCGGCCAGGGCACGGGTCTCGGCCTCGCGCTATCGTACGGCATTATTCAAGAGCACGGCGGGCGCATCTTCGTCGAGAGCCGCCCGAACGAAGGCGCGCACTTCACCATCAAGCTTCCCACCGCCTTCTCGCGCCAGATGCAGGCCGCGAGCGATTAAGCATTCCCCTCTATAGCCGCCGGTTCGATTCGCTGGCAGATGCGGGCGGCGAGTTGGTAAAATTCTCTTCTATGGCAAAAAAAGGAAGTATTCTCGTCGTCGATGACGAAGAAGTCATGCGCGACGTTCTTGATAGCTTGCTGACCGCCGAAGGCTACGAAGTCGAGCTGGCGCGCAACGGCGAAGAGGGGCTGGACAAGTTTCAGCAGCGCGCCTTTGATCTCGTCTTGCTCGACGTATCGATGCCCGGCATCGGCGGCTTGCGCACGCTCGAAGAGTTATTGAAGCTCGATCCCGAAACCGTCATCGCCATGATCACGGCGTACGCGACCTTTGATACCGCCATTGCGGCGATGCAGCGCGGCGCGTTTACGGTCATCCCCAAGCCTTTCGACAATCGCGAAATCCTGCGGCTCGTTGCCGGCGGTTTGCGCCGCCGTCGCAAAGACGAAGAGCGCCGTACCTTGAAGCAGGCGCTCAAGCGCAGCACCGAGCAGCGCGAGATCGTCGCCCGCAGCGACAAGATGCTGGAAACTCTCGCCTTCGTCGAGCAGGTCGCGCCGGCGCGCACGACCGTCCTGGTCACCGGCGAATCCGGCACCGGCAAAGAGCTGATCGCCCGCGCCATTCATAACATGAGTCAGCGCGCCGACAAGCCATTCGTTACTGTGAATTCGGCCAACCTGCCGAGCGAGCTGCTCGAATCCGAGTTATTCGGCCACACCCGCGGCGCTTTTACCGGCGCAATCGCCGCCAAGAAGGGTTACTTTGAAGTTGCTGACGGCGGCTCGATCTTTCTGGACGAGATCGGCACGATTTCGATGGAGACGCAGGCCAAGCTGCTGCGCGTCATTCAGGAACGTGATTTCACGCCGCTCGGTGACACAACGCGTCGCCAGGTGGACGTGCGCATCATCGCCGCAACCAACGTTGACCTGCGGCAGGCGGTTGACGAAGGCTCGTTCCGCGAAGACCTCTTCTACCGCCTGAATGTTATCTCGATCAACCTGCCGCCGCTCAGGGAGCGCCGCGAAGACATCCTGCCGCTGGCGCAGCATTTCATCCGCAAGTACGCTACCGAAAACAACCGCGAGATCACCGACCATCTCAGCCCTGATGTGTTGTCGGCGCTCGAAGCCCACACCTGGCCCGGCAACGTCCGCGAACTGGAAAACGTCATCGAGCGCGGCATCATCATCGCCCGCGCCGGTGAGCTGAAGCGCGAAGATTTGCGCGAAGAGATATTGAATCCGCAGAAGTCCGCGGCGCAGACCGGCGGCCAGCGGCTAGCGACGCAGATCGATCTGTCGCGCGGCATCTCGTTTTATGATGAAGTGAATCGCTTTCAGGTCGAGCTGATCCGTCGCGCTCTCGAAATCACCGGCGGCCATCAGTCGCGCGCCGCCAAGCTCCTCGGCATGAACACGACGACGCTCAACAGCAAGATTCGCTATTACAACATTCGGCTTTAGTCAGGAAAGGTGGGAAAGATGACCAACGAACAGATGGAGCGCGCAATCGAATTCCTGCTCGATCATCACGCAAAGTTTAGCGCTGACATGGATGAGTTGAAAAACGTGCAGCGACAACAAACTGAAAACCTCAACAGATTGACGACGGATGTTCAGGCACTTACTGAAAACACCAGCGTGATGCAGTCGCAGATAGACAGCATCATCACGGAAATGCGCGAGAGCTTTGATAAGCTGATTCTGGCGAATGAAGTCAGCCGTCATTTAGCTGAACAAGCAATCAAGCTGTCTGTCTCAGTGAGCCAGCGTACGACCGGCCTGGATCAGCGCGTCACTGAGATCGAGCAGAAACTATAGCCGCGACTACCAGTGGAAGGTGTAGGGCTGCGAGCGCTCGCCGTTTTCAATCAGCACGATCTTGTTATCTGCATCCCCGATCAGGTTCAGCTTCTTCGCCTTCAGCTTCAGACTAAATGAATTCGTCGCCGCATTGAACTCAAAGGGCTGACCGATCAGCTTGCCATTGATCTCGACCTTCGCCGCCGCCGTGAAGTCGCGGCCCACGATAGTGATCGTCTTCTTCAAATAAGTGACGCCGGTGATAACCGGGACTTTTTTCATTGGCGGCGGATCAACCACCAACGGCGCGGCCAGGTTGGCGACGACCAGCGCGAAATCCTGGTCGAGCAGGGTCTGATTGCCCGGCACGCCGTCGCCGGCAATGTTGACGGCGCGCACCACAATACGGAAATTTCCGGCGGCGCCTTCGGGGATCGCGCTCGCCGGGATAATCACCGACTCGACGTTGTTGGCGCGATCTGCGTCGCCGCCTTCCGTCGTCAGCGCTCCTTCAAAATGATTGCCGCGAAAGACCACCGTGTCGCCGACATGAACTTCCAGGTCGAGGTCGTTGACCAACGCCGGGCCGGCGAGCGCGCCAACGGCGTCCGTCCACGCTAGCGTCACGCGCAGCGGCTGCGAGCGGTCGGCGAGCGATCCGTTGATCTCGTAGCCCTGCCCGCTGTCGCTAAACAGCACGGTCTGATCTATGTACTTGCGCGCCGTCGCGTCGGTAGCGCGCGCCAGATTCAACAGGCCATAGCCCTGACGCTCGGCAGGCAGGTTGCCGCCGGCGTTCGCGCCCGTCATATAAGTCGCCGAGTTGATGAGAAAGGCTTTCGTCATCGCCGGCGACGGCGCAAGACCCGTGCCCAGCAGGTTGTGTGATGTGAAATACCTTCTAACCAACGAGGCCGCGCCGGTGACGTGCGGTGCCGACAGGCTCGTGCCCGACGACCAGGTATAAAACTGCTGGCCGGGCGGTTGATAGAGCGGCACGCCGGGACATAAGCCGACGCCATTGAACATCGGAGCGCGCGACGCCGCTCCATAAACATGGGTGCCGGGCGCCGTGATGTCAGGCTTCATGCGCCCATCAGCCGTCGGCCCGCCCGACGAATAACGCAGGATGTCGAGCGCGTTGTCAGCGCCGTCGGGACCGATTGCGCCTTGCCCATCCAGATTGCAGGAATCCGTACCTTCGGGCCGATAGTTTTCGCTGGCACCGACGGTGATGACGTTTTTCGCTGTGCCCGGCGAACTGATGTGACCGCCCGCGCCATCGTTGCCCGCCGCGAAGACAAAGAGCATCTCTTGATTGCCGGGCGTCTGCGGCTGCGCGTCGCGCACCAGGGCGTCGTACTCCTGCGCCGTCGCGTCGTAAGCGTTGCCGCCGTTTCCCCAGCTATTATTTGATATGCGCGCGCCGGCTCCATAGGCGGCGGCGGCAACGGTCGTGAAGCTCAAGCGCGACCAGACGTTGCCCGTCGTATTGAAGATGCGCGACGCGCCGATACGCGCCAGCGGGTCAACGCCTGTGCCGAGCATATAGCCGCTGGCGTCTTCGCGGTCGCTCGCTCCCAGCCCGCCGGCCACCGAAGCGACCAGCGTGCCGTGGCCGCGGCGGTCGTCGCTCAATCCATCGTTGCCGTAGTTGAAGCTATAGACGACGCGGCTGTGTCCATCGGCATCGCGGAAATCAGGATGCACCGACAGGTCTGTGGTCGAGCCGCTATCGAGGCCAGTGTCGCACACGTCAATTGCAAAATCGGGCGACGTGTTTAAGCCCTGCGCCGCCAGCCAGCTCATATAGCCCGGCGCGGCGGGTTGCGCGCCGTCGCCAGTCAGATTGCCGGCAATGATTTGCGCGCTGCGCTCGTCGTGTGTTCTAAACGGTGCCGCCGGATTGATGAAAAGGACGCTGCTCGATTCGGCGATGTCGAGCAACTGGACGGTGGGAAGGTTGACCGTCAGCACAACGAACTTGAGGAAACGGCGCGGCGCACGGACGACGGCGGTCGCTCTGCTGATGATGCCGGCAATCGTCTGGTCAACATCCGCGCCATCGAGCAATTCGATCTCGACATTAATGCCGAGGTCGCCGGGAGCCGCAAGAACCGCATCGCTAAAAGCCGGGTCGAGCTTATGCAAAGCCGTGAGCCGTCCCATAAAGCGCAAGGGGCGCGCATCGTCGGCCATCTCGCCGGCATCGAGCAAAGCTATGCGAGCGAGCGCCGTCGGCGTGGCGCGTATCAGGTAAGCGTAGTCCGGCACGTAGCCGACGACTTCGGCGCCACCGGCGGTCAATTGATCGATCCATCGGCCTTTGATCGGCCCGGCGAATTGCACCAGGCGCAACTCGGCGGCGGCGTGACTCTGTGCGCTGAGCGCGGCGCGTGGTGCCTGACGGTCTTGCGCCGAGGTGTCGAGATCGCGCCGTGCTCGCGTATCGATAGCCCCGCGCCGCAGCCGGATCATGCCGACATCACGCGAAGCCATTTGATCGCCGGGCCGTGTCGTCAGGTCGGCGCGCGCCGGCAGACGCAGCAGGCAAGGAAAGACCATCACGCCGGCACAGGCCAGCAGCATAAACGCCAGTCGTTGAAAAACTGATAATCGCATCGGAGCCATTGTCGCTCGCCATTAGCCAATCATGAGCGGCAAACGATTATAGCCAGTCGCCGCCTGCTTTTGCCACCCCTGCCAGTCGTCGTTTATGATTGAAAGACAGCATTGCGCTGCGGACTCAAAATGTTCTATCAGCAGTTCGCCAATAAGGAGAGCAACGATGCAGAGGGCTTCTTTGAGATTGACACTACTTTCACTGGCAGCAGCTATGGTGATGAGCAGCCTGCCGTCATTCACCACAGGGGCAACGGCGCAGCTTGAACCGCAGCGGCCAGTCGTTCGGCGGCCAGCCGCGCGGCGGCGCGCGCCTCGCGCCGTGCCTGTTGTTCCCATCGGCACCAACATGCGCGTCCGGCTCAACGACGACCTGTCGAGCAAAGACTCGCGCGTCGGCGACCGCTTCACGGCGGCAGTCGTCAACCCCTCGCGTTATGAGGGGGCGACGCTGCGCGGCCACGTCCGCAGCATTCGCAAGAGTGGCACCGTCCAGGGGCGCACGACCATGACCCTGGCTTTCGATTCCATAGACCTGCGCGAAGCTCGCGGCGGCGCGCTCCACGGACAGGTGCTGCGCATTTATGATGCCGACTCGGATTCGAGCAAAGTAGACGAAGAAGGCCGCGTGCAATCCGGCAGCCGTGGCAAGCAGGCGATCAGGCGCGGCGGCATCGGCGCGGCGGCGGGCGCGATCATTGGCGGCATTGCCGGCGGGGGTAAAGGCGCGGCCATCGGTCTGATTGTCGGCGGCGCGGCGGGCGCCGGCTCGCTGGCCGTGCAGGGCAGCAAGGAACTGAAGCTCGAACGCGGCACAGAGATGCTCGTCCGCATTACGCGCTAAACGGCGCGACCGGCAGAGTGGCTGAGATTAGCGGCGCACTTTAATGTGGGCAGTCAGCGGCAGGGTCGGCAGCTCGGCGCTGTCGGTGACGACCCGCAACGGCTCACTGAAAGTGCCTTCGGTCTGGGTCGGCAGGTTTTCGAAGACCACTTTATACTGCTTGCCCGGCTCGATGGTTTCGAGCCGCGCGTTGACCACTTTGCCGCCTCCTTCGATGCGCTGGAGGTTGAGCGGGCCACGCTCGATAGTGATGACGAATTCGCCGGACGAGGTCTTGCCGGGCGCGACAACAAATCCCGAATCGAAATCGGGACCGATGAAGACCGGGCCGACGTGCTTGCCGGCGCGCAGCTCAATGCCCTTGACCGGGCCGCCGCTGCCGCTGGTCAGCACGTTGGCCGTGATCGTCAGGTTGATGGTCAAGTGCTGCAAGTCATTGGTGTGCAGGATGGCTGACTTATAGAACTTGCCGCCGGGCTGCGATGCAGTGCTGACTTCGACGCGCGCCCACCCTTCCTTGCCCGGCGCGATCAGCCGATCAACCGACAGAACTTCACAGCCACATGTGCCGACGAAATCCTTGATCAACAGGTCGGCGTTGCCTTCGTTGCGAATGACGAAGAGGTTGCTGACGGTTTCGCCCTTGTAGACGTCGCCGAAGGCATAAGAGGTGAACGGCATGATGGCGCGCGGCGCTGCCGGTTCCTGAGCCTGTGCCGCCGCCACGATGCCGCAGACGGCGAGCGTCGCTAAGAGCATTCGTTTAATCGTTGTCGACATCTTGAACTGTTCCAATTGATCTGCGCCTGCTTTATTCTTTCGAGCCAAACAAAAGGTTAATCCAACAGCGCGCCTGGGCGCAATCCGCAAACCGGCGCAAGAAGTCGGTGGCCCGGGGTTCCCTACATAGCGGTGCCATAGCTTGAAGAAAGCCGAGGGCGCTGTTAAGGTTCATTCAGCGTTGAACAGAGGGTGAAATTCATGTTGAAGCGATCATTCGCACAGTGCCTGACGCCGGTTTTGCGGGTTGCCCTGGCGTCTTTGTTTCTTGCCGCAACCTGTGCCGCGCAGATTGAGTTCAAAAAGCCGAAGACCGCCAAGCCGCTTCCGAACCCTTCGGTGATGAGCGCCACGCGCGATGAAGCGGTGACGGTCATCAAGCAGATGCTCGAAACCCGCGAGATCCCCCTCGACAAAGAAGACTGCAACGCCACGACCGGCGAATGCACGCTGATTAGCAAGCCGGTGATCTTTATCAAAGGCATTCCCGCCAAGAGCCAGCTGCAACACTTCTCAGAGCTTTCAATCCGCGACGTGCGCAACTGGAGCCGCGGTCGTTATGTGCTGCGCTTTCAGGTGACGCCGGCGATGCCGCGCACCGCGCAGGTCGGCGCTTATGCCCGCTTCGACGGTCTGACCGATGGCGCCGCCGGCCAGGAATGGGTGCAATTGGCGTCACGCGGCGAGCTGGAAGATATGATGCTGCGCTGCATCCAGGATCGCATCGCCGGCGGCGACTGCAAGGACATTTTTCATTAGCCTCGGGCCGCCCTTCCGGCAATCGTCGGTTGTGACTTTTCGTTCCAGCCTTGTGTTGTTGTGTGACACTCCTTCCAAAAAATCACCCGCCCGCCTCGCCGCCGCAACCCCTGTGAGCTAGCCAGAACGAGGGTTAAACTGTCTTAAATAACCTGCGCGACATGCATCGCCTACCCGTTCGGGCCAGTTCATCGGCGCGCTGCTGCCAGTGACG
Organism: Blastocatellia bacterium; assembly: GCA_045807765.1. Taxonomy (GTDB): domain Bacteria; phylum Acidobacteriota; class Blastocatellia; order UBA7656; family UBA7656; genus DATENM01. The sequence continues at coordinate 52,517 of JBJMGU010000037.1, read as the reverse complement.
GCGCTCGCCGTGCGTCGGCTCAACTCTGGCCCGCTCGCACCCCCCACATTGGTATGCCTGTTGCCTTCAGAAGTGCACCGTAGCTAGGCGAATGAGCATTTTCGGTCGCGACGTGGCTCGCGTGTATTTGGAATTAGCAGGCCGGCCTACAGTGATGGGGACGCCCTCTCCCCGACCCCGGCTGAACAGGAGAGGATATGTCAGAGGCAAAGACGACACTGCCGGGACGCGAGAGCGAAGCCGGTCGCTCGCTGATTGAGATGGCCATCGTGTTCATGCTCATTGGCATCGTGCTCGGCTTCACCATCCCTGTGGTCGCCAATTCGATCCGCGCTTATAACCTGCGCAACACCGCCGAGCGACTGGCAGAGCGGCTGGCCGCCGGGCGGGCGCTGGCCATGTCGAAAAACAAGAACGTCACCATCTCCTTCACTTCGGCGGGCCAGTACGGCTACGACTTCCCGCCTACGCCTACGGGCACGCCCGATGGCACCCCCGACAGCAGCGACCCGAGTGATCCGTCACAGTCTTATTATGTCGAGACCTTGCCGAGCGGGATGAGCGGCTCGGTCACCAACGGCGGCGTGACGTTAACCAATGGAAAGGGCATCACCTACACCTCGCGCGGCGAGCTGCCCATCGGTGCATCGCAAGTTGACATTGTGCTGACGAGCGCCTCGAAGACCGCAACCGTCAGCGTCAACCTGCGCGGTCAAGTTTGGGTTCACTAAGACAGGATGCGATTCGACATGGTTGGAAATACTAAAAAAAGCTTTGCCACCAACCGCCACGGCGAGCGTGGTTTTTCATTGATCGAGATGATGATCGCCGCGACGGTCATCACTGTCGGCCTAGTGGCGGTGGCCGGCGTCAGCATCTACGTTTCGCGAACGAACTCCGCCTCGAACACCATGAGCATACTGGCCACCGCTGCGCAGGATCAGGCTGACTCGCTGCGCAACCTGAGTTGGGATGCGCTCAACGAGGCGGCGGCATTAACCGTTGGCGGGAATCTGACCTACAGTTCCGCCGACACCAGCCACCGCACGCAACTGGCCGGCACGCCGGTGGGTGATTTGAACATCAGTTGGAAAGTCGGAGCAGGGCCGGGCACGACCGGCGACTTGCGCACAGTGACTATCCATGTGGTTCAGGTCAATCCGCCGACGCAGTACGCCAACGGCGTCACTGTATCCCTGCTGATTTCCAAGAGCTGAAGCTATGATGCGCGTAAAAACGAACGAACACGGTTTTTCTCTGCTTGAGATCACCTTCGCCCTCACGGTGGTCACAGTAATTCTGGGGATCGCCTTCGGGGTGCTGAACCGCTTCCAGGTGAATTACCGCTACGAGCTCGGCTACGTTGACGCGCAGCGCAACGGACGGTTTGCCATCGCCCGGCTGAGTGAGATCATTCGCAGCGCCGGCACCAACCCGACCGGCAAGACGGCGGTCAACTGGCTGACCTTCGTCGATTTCGGCGGCGGCAATTCAAGCTCGACGCTGATCCTGAAAAGCGACCTGGATGGCGACGGCGCGACCAGCTCGACGCTGGCGTCGAACGCCGATGTGATCATCGCTTCCGAGAATGTGACCCTGCGTTTGAACACCAGCACGAACACGATTGAGATGGTAGATAACAATCTGCCGACAGATTCGACCCGCCGCGTGGTGCCAATCGCCGAAAACATTCGCAGCGTCACCTTCACCGATCCGGACGGCACGCGCCGCGAAGTGGACGTCATCCTGGCGGCGGTGCCCAACGGCATCCCGACTTCTGATCCACAGTACCGCGAAGTCGAGTTTACGACGACAATCCGCCTGCGCAACCGTTGAGCGGACGACCTGAGCAAGGTAAAAGGAGCAGCGCCATATGGAAGGCGGCAAGATGATTCGACAGACGGCGGGCGAGCGCGGGGCGGCACTGGTTATTTCCCTGCTGGCGCTGGCTTTGATGATGACCATGGTGATGGGCATGAGCCTGACGGCGATTTCAGAAATGGGCGTCACCAACACTTATGCCAACCAGACGCAAGCCTTTGAAGCGGCAGAGGCGGGGCTTTACCATGCCCTCAACCTGGTGCGCAATTACACGAACGGTGGCAGCGAGCCGACCTTCACCAACTTGCTGGCGCAGCGCGGCACGGTCAGCACCAATTACCTGCTCGGCAACAATCCATTTACCGACGCGACGAAATACAACGATGGCTGCACGTTAATCACTAATGCCCTGGACGGCAGCGGCAATCCTATTCTCAACGGCGTCGGCAACCCCGTAGGCCATCAGTTTTATGACGCCAATGGCAACCCGGTGGCGGGAGCTTATTATAGCGTCCATGTCGTAGACGACGAGAAATCGGCGAGCGCCGCCGTCGTCAAGATTCCCAACTTCAACCCGACGGGAACCTGGGAAGATGGCGACGCCAACGTTGATGCCAATGGCCGCGTCGTCGTCTACTCGACCGGCACCTATGGCAGCGCTTCGGTGACTCTCGAAGGCTGGATCGGCTTCATGCCGTACCCGGCGCTGGTGGCGCAATACGACATCAACATATCGGGCAACAGCGAAATCGAAGGTGCCTTCGGCGGCGTCCATTCAAACCGCAATCTGATCGTTAACGGCGGCGGCGGCAGCTGGCACGTCGAGCAGACGGCGACCGCTTCAGGGGTGATTCAGCCGAGCGTTAGCGCCGCCGACGCGCACGTTGACGGCTTCGTCGGGCAAGGGCAAGCGCAGCTTTACATCCCGCAGTTTATCACCACCGCGCCGCTGACTTCGGGAGGGCCGGCGACTTCGCCGCGCATCCCCGACTATTTGATCCGCAAGGCCGACAGGCTGTTGATTGATCCGAGCTATGCGGCGACCAACCGCACCGGCGAGACCGCGCAGCAGCGCGTCAACAAGCTCGAAGCGCGGCTCAACCTCGCAACCAACTCGCTCTGGACCGTGATGACGACCGGCGGCGCTAATCCCAGCAATGAGCAGGCCATCAGCATCACGCGCGACACGTCGACGGGCGTCGGCACGCCGGCGCTCATCAGCGACGTCAGCGACACCGGCTGGCGCTACAACAATGGCAACGGCGGCTACTGGGACATCCAGAGCGCCTCGGTGGATAATCATTCGTATTACCTCATCGGCCTCGACAACTACAACCTGAGCAATCCCGCAGCCAGCACAGCCAATGGCGGCAATGCCAAGATCTCGAGCAACGCCGGCACCGATAACGTGCCGATTCACATTTCCATTCTGACGACCGGCTCCATCGAGGAGTCGGGCAATCCCAATTTCATTGCGCAGCTCACCAGCGTGACAACGAACGAGCTGCCGCCGTTCGTCAGGCCCAATTTTCTATTTGTCGCCACCGAAGACCTCAAGATTCGCGGCGACGCATCGGTGCCGCGCTTCAGCGGCGTCATCTTCGCGGGCGAACAATTCGATCTCAGCGGCAACGGGGCAATTGATGGGCAGGTCTTGTCGCTGAGCAACCCGGACCTCTCCGGCTCGCCGGTCTCCGATAACAGCATCTCCGGCAGCTTCGACCTCACCTTCAACGGCGGTCAGGCGGTCGGCAGAATCATGATGATGTCGTGGAGACAGATCAAGCAGTAACGCTTTATCTCCGATCATTCGTCCAGCCCGAATCGCGGGGCGCAAGGGATATCCCTTGCGCCCCGCTGTTGTCATCGTCTGCCGTAAGCCGACAGAGCATCGCTTACCAATCCGTTGAGCGAAGCCAGTGAAACGAACTGGCGGCTCGCTTGCAAGCGAGCCGCCTGCTTTTCTTATTGTCTTGCCGCGCGTCAGCCGCGAGAGTAACATCAGAGTCATTCGATCCGGGCGGTCGGGCCGCCCCATTCATTTTGCAGTGGAATCTATGCAAACCATGCTAGTCGCGTGAGAGGAGAATTGACGTTTATGAATATGAAGGCAATGCGCCGGCTAATCGGTTTAACGGTAATCTTGCTTACACTCGCGGCGCTGGCCGGCGCGCAGGACGCCGGTCAGGTGCTGCGTCTGTCAGTCGGCTTCAATTCGTTGAAGAACACGTTGACCGCGCAGAACAAGTTGAGTGGTGACCAACTCGCCGAAATCGAGCGGCTCGGCGAGCTGGCCAAACAGGCCAATGCCGCGGGCCGTTATGGCGAAGCGCTCAAGCATATGTATCACGGCATTGCCTTGATGCGCGGCCAAGCGTGGACGCCGCAGCGGGCGCTTGCCGCGGCGCTCACCTTGAAGGTGGATCGCGCCATGCTCGAACCGGGCGAACCGTTCACCGTGCGCATCGGGCAAATCTACGCGCTCGACGAAGCTATGCCCGGCAAGCTCATCGGCACCATCGCGCTGCTGCCGATGAAGGCCGAAGACCGGCTTAAAGAGTGGAATACCATCGATAACGTCGAAGCGGACTTCACGCGGCAGCCGTTTGAGGCGAAGATTCTCGCGCCCGAAGTCGAGGCCGGCAATTATCGTTTGTCTCTCAAGCTGCAAGCGGCGGGCGGCGAGCCGATTGTCAAAACGATCACGGTTCACGTCGAGCGCGGGCTCGCTGCACAAGTGACGGCGCTCAAACAGCGCACCGCGAAGCTTGAAACCGATCTGACGGCCAAAAAGCGCGCCGCTTTGCTCGCGGCCTTGCCGTCGGTGCGCTATCGCCTGTCGCTCTACGATCTGGCGAGCGCCAGCGAGATCAATTTCGAGCGCCTCGATTTTCAAGGTGAGCTGAAAGAGGCCACAGCGATGCTTGACGCGCTCGCCGCGGGCAAAGACCCGTTCGGTGGGCGCAAAGGCGATTTCCGCAAAGCCTACCTCTCGAAAGCCGACAACAGCTATCAGCCGTATCGCATCTTCGTGCCTTCGAGCTACGACGGCTCGAAGGCATTTCCGCTGGTGATTGCGCTGCACGGCATGGGCGGCGACGAAAACAGCTACTTCGACTATTACGCCAACGGGTTGTTTAAGGAAGAGGCCGAGCGTCACGGCTATCTGGTCGCCTGCCCGAAGGGGCGCAACCCGGCTTCAATGTATATCGGCGATGCCGAGCGCGACGTGCTGGACGTGGTGACGGAGATGATGCACGCGTATCGCATTGACCCCGACCGCGTTTACCTGACAGGCCATTCGATGGGCGGCTTCGGCACGCTCTCGATTGCGATGAATCATCCGGAGCTGTTTGCCGCCATCGCCCCGGTCGCCGGTGGCGTCGTCAATCCAGCGGGCTTGTCGAAGATCGTCCGCATCCCGCAAATGCTCGTCCACGGCGACGCCGATCGCACTGTGCCGGTCGAGCGCTCGCGCACCATCGTTGCCGCGGGCAAGAAGTTAGGCGCCGAGATCAAATACATCGAAGTCCCCGGTGGCGATCACGGCAGCGTCGTCGCGCCGCACTTCAAAGACGTCTTCGACTGGTTCGACGCGCACAAGCGGAAAGCGACCGAAGCCGCCGCCGCGGGCGCCAAGAGCAACTGAAACCGGCACCGCCGATTAAAAGATGAAGCCGCGAAGCTGGCCTCTGGAGCCACTTTCGCGGCTTCCGTCTTTAATCCATCGTCATCAGCGCGGCGAATATTTCAATACCGTCCCAGAGGTTCTGTAATCTTAAATTCTCATTCGAGCTGTGCTGGTTGTTGTCGTGATTGACCGTCGGCACGCCGATCTGCGGTGCGTGCGTCGCGTCTTCAAAGACGTAAAGCGGCACGCTGCCGCCGAGCGTCGGTGCCAGCACGGGTCGTTGTCCCAGCGCGCGCTCGACCGTCTGAATGATCCGCTGCGCGATGGGCAGATTCATCGGCGTGCGCACAGCGCGGTAGCCATCCGCTGTCGTCATCCGCGCAATCAGCGGATGCCTGAGCCGCGTCGCTTGATCGGGCTCGGTTTCGACGACGAAGTAGCCTTGCTTTCTGATGTGCGCCATCAATCGCTCGACCTGCCGGCGCGGGTCAATGCCTTTGACCAGTCGCATGTCTACGGTTGCGGTCGCTTCGGCGGGGATCACCGTGCGGGCGTTGCGGCCTACGTCTTCGCTGCGCAATCCGTCAACGTTGAGCGACGGCTCGTTGATCAACTCGGCGAGCTTGCGGCCCGCGCCTTCGCTTTCGGCGAGGCCAAGCTCGCGCATCAACTCGGCGTCGGTCGCCGGCATCTCCGCAAGCGCCCGCTTCTCTACGACGCCGAGCGGCACCACGTCATCATAAAAACCGGCGACCAGCACGCGCCCGCTGTCGTCTTTCATTGACGCAAGCAGTTTGGCCAGGCGCATCGCCGGGTTCGGCGACCAGTTGCCATAGTGGCCGCTGTGCAAAGCGCGGTTCGCGCCATAGAGGGTGATTGTCGCGCTGACGATGCCGCGCGCCCCGAAGTAGAGCAGCGGCTTGCGCGTCTGATGCACAGGGCCGTCAGCGCATAGCCACACGTCGGCTCCGAGCAGCGCGACGTTGCGCGTGACAATGTCTGCGAGGTTCGGTGAGCCGGCTTCCTCTTCGCCATCGAAAAAGAATTTGAGATTCACCGAAGGCTGCCGATTCGCCGCTTTCAAGGCATCAAGCGCCGCCAGCATTGCCATAATCGGCGCTTTGTCATCGGACGCCGAGCGCGCATAGAGCCGCCATTCGGGATTGTAGCTTTCACCACGCTTGCGAAACGGGATGATCTGGCCGCCGGCTTCAATCGCTTGATCGCGCAAGGTCGGGGTGAAGGGCGGGTTGGTCCAGCGCGCGGCGTCAACCGGCTGGCCGTCGTAGTGCGCGTAGATGGCCACGGTGCGGGTCGCGCCCGGCGTCTTGATCTCGCCGAAGAGTGCAGGCGGGCCGTTGCCTTCGAGCAAGCGCGCAGAGATGCCGCGCCGCTGCATCATCTCAAGAAGGCGGGTGGCGTTGCGGCGGATGTTGGCCGTATCCGCGGCAACGTTCGGCAGCCGGAGCAGCTCGGCGAACTCGTCAATGATCTCGGCTTCGTGCGCCTGCCGGTAGGCACGAACACTACGGTCTTGTGCTTCGACGCGCCACCACGAATGCGTGACCGTCACCGTCACAACGATCAGGGCCGCGAGCGCGACTCGCCTCATAGGCACCTCCGCAAAGGCAGAGTGTATGTGTCGAACTAATCTCCGGGCGCCGGTTCGGGTGCGGCATCTAATGAACGGCGACGGCTGCCCGACAGTTTCTCGACGACATAAAAAGTCGCCGGAATCAGGAAGATGGCGATGATCGTCGCCGCCAGCATGCCGACGATTACCACTGTGCCGAGAATGCGCCGCCCCGCTGCGCCCGACCCCGCCGCAAACCATAACGGCAAACATCCCAGGATGAAAGCGAATGAAGTCATCAAAATGGGCCGCAATCGTAGCTTGGCACCTTCGAGCGCCGCGTCTACCAGATCGCGGCCCTTCTCGAATTCGGCCTTGGCGAACTCGACGATTAAGATGGCGTTCTTGGCCGACAAGCCGATCAGCACGATCAGACCGATCTGCGCGTAAACATCAAGGTCATAGCCGCGCAGCAGCAAGCCGATGAAGGCTCCGAAGACCGCAATCGGCACCGTCAGCAGCACCGACAGCGGCAGCGACCAGCTCTCGTACAGCGCCGCGAGAATCAGGAAGACGAAGATCAGCGACAGCACAAAGCCGGTGAGCGCCGCGCCCGATGCTTTCTTCTCCTGATAGGAGAGGTCTGCCCAGTCGTAGCCCATCTCTGGCGGCAGGACTTCTTTCGCCACCTGTTCGAGTGCGTCCATCGCCTGGCCCGAGCTGTAGCCCGGCGCGGCGTTGCCGAGGAGTTGGGCGGCGCGGTAGACGTTGAAGCGGTTCGTGTACTCGGGGCCGCTGATGCGTCGCGTCGTCAGCAGCGACGACAGCGGCACCATGTTGTTGTCGTTATTGCGCACGTAGTACTGCCGTATGTCTTCTTCGCTACGGCGCTCTTCGCCTTCGGCCTGAAGGAAGACGCGCCACTGTCGCCCGAATCGATTGAATTGATTCAGAAACAGGCCGCCGAGATAAGCCTGTAATGTTTGATACACATCGCCCACGGCGACGCCCTGCTTCAAGACTTTGTCGCGATCCACGTCGGCATAAATCTGCGGCACCGACGCCGAGAAGCCTGAATTGATGGCGCCGATCTCCGGGCGCTTGCGGCAAGCTTCGAGGAACTTCTGCAAATTCTGATCGAGGAACTCGACTGAACCACCGCTGCGATCCTGTAGCCAGAACGAGAAGCCGCCGGCGGCTCCCAGGCCGGGAATCGAGGGCGGCAGCAACGCCAGCGGAATGGCTTCGGGAAGCGCCGCCGACATCGCGCCGTTCAGCTTCTGGGCGATGCTCTGCGCTTCGAGTGCCGAAGAGCGGCGCTCGTCCCAGGGCTTGAGAATGACGAAGAAGAAGCCGTTGTAGCTGGCCGAGACGCGGTTCAAGAGGCTGAAGCCGCCGATGGTGTTGTACGCCTGAATGCCTTCGGTGTGGTCGAGAATCGCCTCGACCTTCTTCAAGACCGCGTCGGTGCGCTCAAGCGATGACGCCGGCGGCAATTGTACGTTCAGCAACAGGTAGCCGTAATCTTCGTCGGGCAGAAAGCTCGTCGGCAATCGCCGGCTGACCAGGCCGTCGAGCGCCAAAAACGCGCCGATGACGAGCATGGCAATCAGCCCTTTGCGAATCAGCGTGTGGCTGAAACGGACATAGGTATGCGTGCCTTTCTCGAACCAGCGATTGAACAGCCCAAAGAAGCGACCGAGCGGCCCGCGCTTCTGGCGGCGCGGCCTGAGCAGCATGGCCGCAAGCGCCGGGCTGAGCGTCAGAGCGTTAAAGGCCGAGATCAACACCGAGATGGCAATCGTCACCGCGAATTGATTGTTCAAGCGGCCTTGAATGCCCGGCAGGAAAGCGATGGGCAGAAAGACCGATGACAGGATCAAAGCGATAGCGATCACCGGCCCCGACACCTCCTTCATCGCTTGCAAGGTGGCGTCACGCGGCGACATGCCTTCTTCGATGTGATGCTCGACGGCTTCGACGACGACGATGGCATCGTCAACGACGAGGCCGATGGCCAGCACCAGCCCGAACAAGCTGAGCGTATTGATCGAAAAGCCGAGCAGCGGGAAGAAGGCAAACGTGCCGATGAGCGACACCGGCACGGCGATCATCGGGATCAGCGTCGCCCGCCAGTTCTGCAAGAAGAGAAAGACCACCAGCAGCACCAACAGCATGGCGATCAGCAGCGTCTTGACGATGTCGTTGATGCCTTCGGTGACCGGCAGCGTCGTGTCGAGCGTGATGAGGTAGTCGAGGTCGTTGGGAAAGCGAGCCTTCAAGTCGGCGATGGTCTTGCGCACGCCGTCGGCGACCGCCAGAGCGTTTGACCCCGGCGCTTGAAAGATGGCGACGATGCAGCCGGGCTGGCCATTGACGCGGGCGACCTGCTGATAATTCTGCGCGCCTAATTCGATGCGCGCCACGTCTTTCAACCGCACGACCGAGCCATCAGACGTTGAGCGTATGACCACCTGCCCGAACTCTTCAGGCGTCTGCAATCGCCCCTGGGCGCGCACCACGTAGGTCTTCTCTTTGCCTTTGGGCGCGGGCTCGGCGCCGACCTGACCGGCGGGGTTGACGGTGCTCTGTTGCTGCACGGCGCGCGTGATGTCGGGAACCGTGAGGCCGAGCTTGGCCAGCAAATCGGGCTTGACCCAGATGCGCATGGCGTAATCGCTGGCGCCGAACAAACGGACTTCGCCGACGCCGGGCACGCGATAGAGAGCATCGTTGATATTGATGTTGGCGTAGTTCGCTAGAAAGAGCGAATCGTATGTGTGGTTCGGCGAAAACAGCGAGATAACCAGCATTGGCAACCCGGTTGATTTGCGCAGGCTGGTGCCGAACTGGTTGACGTCCGCCGGCAGATTCGGCTGCGCCTGCGCCAGCCGATTCTGCACGTTGACCTGATCGGTGTTGGGATCTGTGCCGATATCAAAGGTCACGGTCAATTGCATGGTGCCGTCGTTGGCGTTGGTTGACTGCATGTAGAGCATATTGTCAACGCCGTTCATCTGTTGTTCGATGGGTGTGGCGACCGACTGCTCGATGGTGACGGCATCCGCGCCGGTATAAGTCGTTGCGGCGATAATCTGTGGCGGGACGATCTGCGGGAACTGCGCCAGCGGCAAGCCGCGCATGGCGACCAATCCGAGCAGCACAGTGATGATCGAAATCACCATCGCGACAATCGGACGATTGACGAAAAACCTGGAAATCATGAAATCAATCCTTACTTAGAGGGACTAGGGGCCAGGGGCTAGAGAAAATTTCCGGTCGCTAGTCCCTAGTTCCTAGCCCCTAGTCCCTTATTTGCTGCTTTCGACTGTCGGCGCGGTGAAGGGCTTTGGTGTCACGGCCATGTCGGGCCGGACTTTTTGCGTGCCTTCGACGATGACCATCTCGCCGGCTTTCAGGCCGTCCTCGATGACCCACTCCGAGCCGACGCGCTCGCCGACCTTGACGGGCCGTATGCTGACTTTGTTGTCGGGACTGACGACGGCGACGCGATAGCTGCCCTGCAATTCGGTGACGGCGCGTTGTGGCACCAGCAGCGCCCCGGCTCGTGTGCTGATGATGGCGCGAACGCGCCCGTACTCGCCGGGGCGCAGCGCGTTGCCGGGATTGGGGAAGAGACCGGCGAGCTTGATTGCGCCGGTCTTCGGATCAACGTTGCGGTCGGCCATGTAAAACTGGCCTCTGTGCGGGTAGACCGTACCATCAGACAGTACCAGCTCAAGCTCGACTTTCTTGACCGCCCCGTGGCCGTTCTCGACCATCGTGCCGCGTATGGTATTGAGGTATTCCTGTTCGCCCGCGGTGAACCAGACGCGGATCGGATCAACCGACGAGATGGTGGTGAGCGCCGGGCTGTTCGGGTTCATGGGGTTCACCAGATTGCCGACCTGCACCGCGGCAACGCCGGCGACGCCGTCAATCGGCGCGGTGATCCGGGTGAAGCCGAGATTAATCTCCGCCGTGCGCACCGCCGCTTCGGCGGCTTTGATCTGCGAGCGTGCCGATTCGACGCCGGCACGCGCCGTCTTGACGCCGGCCTCGGCGGCTTTGACATTTGCTTTGGCGGCTAAATTGGCCTGCACGGCGTTGTCGTATTCCTGTTGGGTGCCGACGCCGCTTTTAACCAGCTTGGTATAGCGGTCGGCGTCGAGCTGAGTCTTGCCCTGGTTGGCTTCGGCCTGCGCGAGCTGCGCCTGGGCCTGCTGCAATTGCGCTTCGGCCTGGCCGAACTGTCCTTGCGCTTTGGCGAGTTCGCCCTTGGCCTGATCTACGGTTGCCTGGAACTGGCGTGGATCGATTTCGAAGAGCAACTGGCCTTTCCTGACAAACGCGCCTTCGGTGTAGTTCTTGGTAAGCAGGTAACCGGTGACCTGTGATTTGATGTCGGCGTTCACGGTGCCGTCGAGCGTGCCGATCCATTCGTTATAAATCGGCACGTCGCGTTGCTCGACCTGAACGACTTCGACTTCGGGCGGACTGGGCGGCGGCGCCGTCGCACGGGCTTTCGAGCAACCTGCCGCAGCCAGCGCCGCAAGGATGACCGCAATCGCTAAGACGCTAGCCGGCCCTGGTTTCATCTCTCTGTTCCAAATGCTTCTGAAGGCTCTGCCCATCAAGCTTGTCTTTAAATATTCATGCATCACTACGTCTCGTTTCTCTATCGGCAACCCTCGCCCGCGCCGCAGCAACAAGGCGGCTATAAGATCATGAGTAACCGGCAGTCATCACCCTGTCAAATGAGTGATTCTCCGGATTAAATTTCCACTGGACCTTTCGGGACGCCCCTTCGGTCGCGCTCAGGTAATCGGATGAATGTCTCCTCGTCGCTGTTAGCGCTTTAATAGTAATCCTAACTTTATGTGTTCGTGAGAGCAACCGTCGGGCGAGGATGGAATGTGGCGCGCGGCAAAGCCAAAGGCGAGAGGCGCGCCCCTCGCCTTTGGCCGCCGGTTAAACGGTAGTTCCTAACGCCGAGGCGCAGTTTGCATGGCCGCAGTTGCAAGCCAGCTCTACGCTGTCGCCAGCGGTTTCGCAATAAGGGCTGCAATAGTCGCTGTCGCCGGTGGTGGCACAGCTACAGCCGACGTGGTCGCATGTGTTCCGTTCGTCTGCCATCACACACTCCTTCCCTGAAGATCAAGCGCCACGTTGACTCTGAAATTGCAAGTTTGAAACCACAACGCGCTTATGGCTTGATGCTGGCTTCGATCAACTCGACACGCAGGGTCGGCAATTCGCCCTGGCGCGGCACGGCTTCGATGCGCTCCAACGTATCGAAGCCGTCCACGACTTTGCCAAAGACGCTGTACTTGTTGTCGAGATGCGGAGCCGGCCCAAGCACGATGAAGAACGAAGTCGTCGCCGAGTTCGGGTCTTCGCTGCGCGCCATCGAAAGCGTGCCGCGGATATGTTTGACCGCCGAGATTTCCGCTTTGAGCGGATGCACCCACTTATCTGCATAATGCCCGGCGGCGCCGGCGCGCGTCGGCCCGGCACCCCCCTGCACGACGAAGCCCGGCACGACGCGATGGAACGCCGTGTGGTCGTACCAGCCCGCCGAGACGAGCTTCAAAAAATTTCTGACATGCTCGGGCGCAAGATCGGGCTCCATCTCTAAGGTGATGTCGCCGAAGCTGGTGCGCAGCAATACATCTTTGCGCATCTGATCGACGGTCGCGTCTTTGAACGGCTCGGCGCGCTTCGGCTCGATCTTGACGCTGATGATCTTGATGGGCGTAACGGCGCGCTGCGCCGCATCAACCGGGACGAGCGAAATCTTATCAACCACCTCGATGCCTTCGGTGACCTCGCCAAAGGCCGAGAACTGACCATCGAGCTGTGATTGCGGGCCGGCGCAGATGAAGAACTGCGCGCCGTCGCTGTTGGCCTTGCCCGGTATGCGCGCCGCCGACACCGTGCCGCGAACGTGCTTGACATCGCTGATCTCGTCGGGCAACAGGTTGAGCGCGCCGGTGCCCCACTGCTCGCGCGGCTTGGCCGGGTCTTTAAGATTCGGGTCGCCGCCTTGAATCAGGCCGCGCGAGAACATGCGGAAGAAGGCCGAGCCATCGTAAAAACCTTCGCGCGCCCACTTGATGAACTGCTGTACGTGGCGCGGCGCTTTGTCAGGCAAGAACTGGAAGCGGATCACTCCCATCTCTGTCGTAATGACGGCTTCGAGCTGGGCGGCTTCGGCAGGCGTCACCTGAACGTCTGATCTGGCGCGCTTCTTCTCTTGAGGCAACTGGCGCGGCGCGAAGATTGTCGCCATCGCGGCGACAACAAAAAACATCATGACGAGCTGACGACGCCGGACGCGCAGTTGCCGCGCCAGCCGTGTCGAAGTGGTTCTGGTTTGCGAGCGCATGAGATCAATCTCCCAATGATTATCGCAGGATCAAGCTCGGGCAAACTCCGGCGCGCCATAACGGAAGCGGGCAATCTCGACGCCCGCGCCATCCGTCACCGACGCGATGCCATGAAGCCTGGAGAGCGATTCGGCCTCATCCATCGCCAGCCTCTCGTTGTCGGTTTCGATGCGCATGACTTCGTGGCCGATGATGGGATTGCGGATGATGATCGTATAGGTCATCCTCGATTCGCCTCGCTGCTTGATCCGCTGTCGTCTCAATCATTCCACAGCCAACCGCCGGATGAAAAGCGGGCGTCGCTGTTCGCGAGCCGTGCCCGCCTGTAAAATGGAGTCGGTATGTCAACTCCAGTGGTCACGATTTATAGCATCGGTCACGGTCGCCACCCGTTCGATTATTTCCTCGGACTGCTCAAGCGACATGGCATCGACTTCGTCTGCGACGTGCGCAGCTCGGCACGCTCGCGCTGGCCGCAGTACAATGGCGCGGCGCTCCGCGATGCCTTGCGCGTGAGCGGCATCGGCTACGAGCACCTGCCGGAATGCGGCGGCAAGGTGGTCGCGCCGCCGGCGGATCTGGCACGCGGACTGGATCGCATTATGGAGCTGGCGGCAGAGATGCGTGTGGCCATCATGTGCTCGGAGTCGCGCCCGCTGACGCCGCACACCCGCGAGCCGCGCGCCAACTGCCACCGCGTCGGGTTGCTGGCCGTGCCGCTGCGGGCGCGCGGCGCTCGCCTGCTGCACATCCTTCCTGATGGCGAGCTGCTGGAATGTGACGAATCACAGATTCCATCGATCTGGTAAGCGACAAGCTCTGCCTTTTGTCCTATACTTGCCTCGATCCGCTTGAGGTCGAGCGCTTATGACCACACCGGCAACGCACCACAAACCGGATGCCGCCGAGGATGCGCGTGAGCTGCACCACCTCGGCTACGCCCAGGAACTGTTTCGCACGATGGGCGGCTTCTCGAATTTCGCGCTGTCATTTTCGATCATCTCGATATTGACCGGCGCCGTGACGCTCTACGGTCACGGCCTGACAATGGGCGGGCCGGCAGAGATGGCCTGGGGCTGGCCGCTGGTGACGCTGTTCACACTGGCCGTGGCCCTGAGCATGGCCGAGCTGGCTTCGGCGCTGCCGACTTCGGGAGCGATGTATCACTGGTCGTCGCGGCTGGGCGGCAAAGGTTGGGGCTGGTTCACGGCGTGGTTCAACATCGTCGGCAACCTGACCTTGCTGGCTGGGGTTGATTATGGCTGCACGCTGTTCGTCACGCCGCTGCTGGGGCTAGAGGCTTCGACAAAGAATCTCCTGCTCGTCTACGCCGCCATCCTGTTGTCACACGCGCTGGTCAATCATTACGGCATACGGCTGGTGGCGCGGCTCAACGATCTGAGCGTCGCGATTCACATCCTCGGCATCATCATCATCGTCGGCGCGCTGTTTGTGTTTGCGCCAAAGCAGCCCGCCAGCTTCTTCTTCGAGCGCGTCACCCACAACCCGTCGGGCTGGCCTTACTGGGGCGCATTCATCATCGGCCTGCTGCAAGCGCAGTGGACGTTCACCGGCTACGACGCTTCGGCGGCGGTGTCGGAAGAGACGGTTGATCCGCGCCGCCGCGCCCCCTGGGGTATGGTCATGGCGGTCGTCGTGTCGAGCGTCGTCGGCTATCTGCTGCTCATCGCTTTGACGCTATCCATCAAAGACATCACGGCGGTATTGAACGCGACCGACGCCAGCGGCAACCCGATGCCGGCGGTGCTGGTCATCTTGCAGACGGCGCTCGGCGAGCGCGCCGGCAACATCTTTTCGGCGCTGGTGAGCGTGGCGATGTGGTTCTGCGGCTTGTCGGCGGTGACCTGGTGCTCGCGCGTCGTCTATGCCTTTGCGCGCGACGATGGGATGCCCTTGTCGCGCCTGTGGCGTCGCGTCAGCCGCAAACAGCAGACGCCGGCAGCAGCCATCTGGCTGTCGGTCGTCGTCGCGTGGCTGGCAGCGGTTTCGAGCGGCGCTTATCAAACGGTCACGGCCATCAGCGTCATCGGCCTTTACCTGTCGTATGTGATTCCGGTCTACCTGTCGTGGCGCAATCGTTTGAAGACCGGGCAGACGATTCGCGGCCCCTGGCATCTTGGCCGATTCAGCGCTGCGATCAATCTCGTGGCGCTCGTCTGGGTGGGGTTCATCAGCGTCGTGCTCTGCCTCCCCGATGACATGCGCGCCGGCAAAGCGGTGGCGGTGCTTACGGCCTTGCTCAGCGTTTTTTATCTCGCCCGCGAGCGGCGGCGTTTTCCCGGCCCGGCCTTTCAAAGCGATGAGGCAGGTAACTCGCAACCGCTTGCCGAAGTCATCGAGCCGCTGACCGAAGAAGCGCCCGGCGATTGACTCAACCTTGATTCACCAATGAACCCGCAGCACCTCAAGCAACTCTTCGCTTGCGCCAACGAGTTCAAAGAAGGCGACCTGCTGGTTGGCGGCACACGCGACGACCATGAACGTCACGAGGCGCGGCAGGCAGTCGCGGGCTTACGCCTCGGCGAGATCGCTCGCGCCACGCTTGTTGAAGATCAAGTGAGCGAAGCACTCGCCCGCTCGCTCGATTCCGCGCTTGCCGCAGAAGTAAGCCATCTTACTATTGCCGAGCTGCGGCGCATCCTGCTCAGCCCACAAGGCGCGGCGTGGGCGCGGCGTCACCGCGACGGCCTGTCGAGCGCTGGGATCGCCGCGGTCGTGAAAGTGATGGCCGACGACGAGCTGGCGGCGCTGGCCGGCGCGCTCTTCAACCCGCTCGCAGGCGGCCCGGTCGCTCTCGGCTCGCCCTTGCATTTCGGCTCGCGCATCCAGCCCAACAGTCCCGGCGACGATGAAGAAGAGATTCTGTTTTCGATCTTCGAGGGACTGAGCTACGGCTGCGGCGATGTCATCCTCGGCATCAACCCGGCGAGCGATGATGTCGAGACAATCATTCGCCTCGAAGAGTTGCTGGGCCGCGCCGTCGAGCGGCTCAAGCTGCCGACGCGTTACTCTGTGCTTTCA
This sequence comes from Blastocatellia bacterium, assembly GCA_045807765.1. Lineage (GTDB taxonomy): Bacteria > Acidobacteriota > Blastocatellia > UBA7656 > UBA7656 > DATENM01. The sequence goes on along the minus strand of JBJMGU010000037.1, from coordinate 36,061 downwards.
GACATCGTCAAGCAGACGACGGCGCGGGCGCGCACGACTGTGGATGTCGGGTTTCAGAGCCTCGCCGGGACATCGAAAGCGCTCGCCGGCATGGTCGGGCTGGACGTAGACGGCTTGCTCGATTTTGCGAAGGGATTCAGCGGCCTCTACTTTGAAACCGGCCAGGGATCAGCCGTCACCAACAATGCTGCCGAAGGCGTTGACATGGTCACACTCGAAGCGCGCAACTATGGGCTGGCCCGCTTGCTTCAGCATGCCACCGGCGCGTGGATGATCGTTAACGATGTCGCAGGCTTCATCGGCCCAGAAGTCTTTCGCGACGCCGCGCAGTTGCGGCGCGCCTGTCTCGAAGACACCGTGATGGCAAAGCTGCACGGCCTGACGATGGGCCTGGATGTCTGCTCGACTTTTCACATGGGCATCGAGCCCGAACGCTTGCAAGCGCTCACCGAACAGATCGTCGTCGAAGCCGCGCCGGCTTATCTGATGGCAGTTGCCGGCAACGCCGATCCGATGCTCGGCTATCTGACGACTTCATTCCGCGAGCATCCGCGCCTGCGCCGCCGCGTGCAAAAGCAGATCGCCTCGCCTATGCAAATGCGATTCATGGCAATGGGCGTGATGAACGAAGCGGGTGAGCTGGCGGCAGAGCGTCCTGATGCGGCCTCGCTCTACGCGAGCTATCTGAAAGCCGGCGGCGAGTCGCGCAGCTTCGACAGCCTGCGCGCTGAAGGGACGCGCAAGCTCGCCACGCTAACCGAGCGGGGATTTGATCTCGGCTACGGCTGTGGCGCGGACTACGCCGCGCCGCTTGAAGTCGAGCGGCGCATGCAAAGTCTCTACGGCCACGCGCGGCGAGCGCTGTACGCGCGCTTGGATGAAGCGGTGATTCGTGACGCCGCGCCGCACGCCTTGCGCGTGCAGACGCTGGCGAACAGTCGCGAAGATTACTTGATGCACCCGCCATCGGGCGAAAGCGTTTGCGAGACGGACGCGCGCCGCCTTGCTGCGCTCTATGGCAGCAAGCGACCGCGCATACAGTTCGTCATCTCTGATGGCTTGAATGCGAATGCGGTCAACGAGAACTTGCGCGCCGTCTTGCCGCCTTTGCGGCAGATGCTCGGCGCAGCAACCTACCAGCCCGGCGACGTGGATGTGGTAATTGACAATGGGCGAGTGCGCGCAGGCTATCACGTCGGCGCGTTGCTCAACGTCGAAGTGATCGTTCACCTGATCGGCGAGCGGTCCGGCACAGGGCTCAATACGCTGTCGGCTTATCTGACTTATGGTCGCGACGCGACAGGCGCATCGCGCTGGAGCCCGGCGCTCGACCACTCGGCGACGACGGCGATCTGTGGCATTCATCACAAAGGCAAGCCACCGCTCACTGCCGCCGCCGAGATCGTTCGCCTGATCGAGCGAATGCTTGTGGAGCGGCGCTCTGGGGTCGAGATGGCAAGACTCCTGTAAAGTGCAAAAGGTGCGAGGCTCGGCAACCTCGCACCTTCGGGACTGTGGCTGGTTATAGATTTACTGCGAATCGCGCACTTGAATCTTGGTGGCGACGATTGTGCCGTCGCTCATCAACATGCCTTTGACTTTGACGCGCACGCCGACGGCAAACGTGCCGTGCTCGCGGGTGAGCCGGGTCGAGGAGACGACGTGAACCGTGCGTCCGCTGACTATCCAGTCGCCGGTTAAATCCGCCGTGCTCGGCAAGCTCTCAATCGTGCCCTTCAAGTTGACCGGCTGTCCTTCGCCGTTATTGCCACCGCCGTTGTTGCTCGGCTTGACTTCGATGCGCGTGGCGTTGATCGAGCCATCGGCTTGCTGCGCGCCCTGAATTTCAACCGCTGCGCCGACCGCGACCGTGCCGTGCTCGGCGTTGATGACGGTCGCTGACGTGACGTGAACCGTGCGCCCCGCAACGCGCCAGTCACCAATGAAGCCCTGCGTGTTGGGCAAGCTCTCGATTGTGCCGTTCAGTTCGTCGCGGCCATCGCCGCCTGCGGGGTTTGATTTGACTTCGATCTTCGTGGCGTCCATCGAGCCGTCGGCGCGCACCGTGCCGTCGATTTCAACAAAGGCACCAACCGCGACCGGCCCATCATTGGTCTCGATGCGGGTTGAAGCGGTGACGTGAATCGTGCGCCCGCCGACGCGCCAGTCACCGACGAAGCCAGCCGGGAAGCTCTCAATCGTCCCTTTGAATTGCGCCTCGTTTTGATTATCGTCGCCGCCGCTGCCGCCGCCCGAAGCCGCTTCGCGCAGCTCGATCTCGGTTGCGTCAACCGAATTGTCCGAGCGGCTCTGGCCCTCAACTTTGACCACGGCGCCGACGGTGATCTGGCCGTCTTCCTGGTTGATGCGCGTGGCGCTGGTGACATGAACCGTGCGCCCCGAGACGCGCCAGTCGCCGACGAAGCCATTGCTTGGCAGGCTCTCGACGGTGCCGGTGAATTTGTTTTCCTTCTCGTGGCTCGCATAGGCTGTTACCAACAGACCCGACATGAGCGCGAGCATGGATAGGACGCTGAGAACTTTGCTCTTCATCATAACCTCCTGGTGATTCTTCTTGGTCTACACCTTAAGGGAGACGCCGGCAGTCAAAAAAATACCTGCGTTCCTCACAAAAGAATGATTGCCGAGCATTGCGGCAAGCCGTGCGCCAGATGCCGGTGCGGCGGTCGAGTCACGCATCAGGCGATGGCTTGCTTGACAAAAACGACGCGCCGACAAAAAATCGCCGCAGCCGATTTATGGATGATCAGTGAAACGAGGAGACTGCATTCATGAACTGTCCGCAATGTGGAACAGACAATCGCGGTGATTCGAACTTTTGCCGGTTCTGTGGATACAACCTGGGAGAGAGTGGAGCGGCGCCGGATTCCGGCTATCTGCCTTCGGTGCCGCCGCCGGAAGCCAACGGCTACAAGGAGCCATACGCGCCGCCGCAGGATTATCAAACGCCGCCCGCGCCGCCGGTCTATGCCCCGCAGCCACAGCCGGCGGTTTGGGGACAGCTCACCTGCCCGCGCTGCGGCAGCACCAACGTCAACAAAGGCGGCACGCCGGTCTGGGCCATCATCGTCGCCGTCGTGCTGGCGACCTTTACATGCTTTCTGTCGCTCTTTCTACTGCTCGTCAAAGAGCCGCATCGCTGTTCGAATTGCGGCAACGCCTTTAAGTAGTCGCGCGCGCTTCGTAAGCCTGTGGCGGGGTCAGCTCGTCGCTCACGTTGTAGTGAAAGACGTCGCCGTCGAGCCGCAAGAAAATAAAGATCACATCCTGCGCCGGGTCGTAGTCGCCGATGACTTCGGCGACCTCTGGGTTCGGCCAGCCGCCGCGCCGCGCCAGCTTGTCGCTGCCTTCGGCGACATAAACGGTCGGCACATTGATGGCCCCGGCCTCGACCGTCGCGTGCCGCAAATCCACAACAATCGCGCCGCGCCCTTCCGCGCGGTACTTCTTCCAGGCGAAAGCCGCAAGCGCTGACCATTGATCGCGAATGAAGGTTTCGTGCTGGTCGGACGTGTCGAGCGCCAGGATTTGCTGCGGTGGTGACAGGTGTGTCATGCAAGTTATCGCAAATCAAGTTAACGCCGATTCACGCCGTCGCGTCGGCTTAACGCGGCAGCGCGTCGGGAAGACTGGCAATGGCGTAAGCCAGCGCCGCCACCACGGCGGCGTTTTCGGCCAACTCGCGCGGATTGACCTTGTCGAGCGTGTCGGCAGCCGTGTGATGATAATCGAAGTAGTGGCGCACGTCCTGAAGCGGCGCAAAGGTCGGCACGCCAGCCGCGTCGAGCGGCGATACGTCTGCGCCTTCCGCGTCTTTTGTCTGCCGCAAAACGCCCGCGCCTTGACTCAATAAAACTTGCGCCAGCGGACGCAGCATCTCGATAGCCGCGTCGCCGGCATGGCCAGAGATGCCCGTGGGATGGCCCGGCCCTGAATCGCTCTCGATAGCGGCGATGTGATTGGTTAACTGCGCCGCAAAATCTTTGGCGTAGGCCACTCCGCCTCGCAAGCCATTTTCTTCGTTCATCCAGGCGATGACGCGAAGCGTGCGCTTCGGCTTGAGCTTGAGTTGCTTAAAGAGATTGGCCACCTGCATCGCGACGGCGACGCCCGACGCATCGTCAATTGCCCCGGTGCCGAGATCCCAGGAATCGAGGTGGCCGGAAACGATGACCACCTGTTCTGGATGCTCGCTGCCTTTGAGGTCGGCGACAACATTGTAGCTTTCAACGTCTGCCAGGGTCTGCGGCGTAAGCGTCAGATGCATACGCAGCCGGCCTTGCGCCGCCAGATGTGCCATCAGGTCGGCATCTTCCGCCGTCACCGCGCCGGCAGGGATGCGGGGCGCGTCTTCGGCGTAGCGCAGCGCGCCGGTGTGCGGCAGACGATAATCGGCGCTGCCCACCGAGCGCACCAGCGACGCCACCGCACCGAGCCGTGCCGCTTCGCTGGCGCCGTTGCCGCGGTAGACGACCGCCTGACTGTAGGCGTCAAAAGCAAAACCTTGCGCCGCCATCTGCTTGTCGTAAGCGGTGTTGAACAGCACGATCTTGCCGGCGATGCGCTCGCGCCCTAGACTGCGTAGCGCCTCGAAATTATTGACGACGACGACCTCAGCCGTGACGCCTTCGGCAGCAGTGGCGGTGCTGCCACCGAGCGCCGTCAGGACGATCTTTTGTGTCGTGTTCGGCGCTTGGCCTTTGAACTCGACCAGCTCGCCGGTTTCGACGCCACGCACCCAATGCGGCACCATCACGCGCTCAAGCTGGACTTGCAAACCCAGCCGGCGCAGCTCAGCGGCAACGTACTCGACCGCCTGTGCCGCCTGCGGCGAGCCGCTTAGTCGCGGGCCGATGTTATTGCACAGGTGGGCGACTTGCGTGTAAGCGTAATCACTCGCCAGCGCCGCCTGCTGCAACTGCCGTAGCTCGGCGACCAGCGACACCGGATATGCAGGCGTGGGGCGATTGGCCGGACGCTGCGCCAGGGCAGTCAGGATCACGGTGAATAACAGAATGCTGGTGAGTAGAAAGCGGGCGGCAGCGTGGGCTCTTTTCATGGCGTTTGATTATACGCGAGCGGCAGGGCTTCTGACAGGCGGACAAAAAACGGGCGGCTCATTGCGAACCGCCCGTCGTCAAACTTAGAAGTGTTCTTCTATGCCTCATTCAGCGAATGAGGCTGATCACCGAATGGTTATTCCAGTGTCACGGTCAGGAAGGTCAAGCCCTGCCCGGGGCGCTCGATTTGCAGCACGACTTCTTTCGTGCCGCCGAGCGCTGCGACTGCCTTCAGGAAATCCGCTCGGCTGGTCACCGGCATCTGGTTGACGCGATGAATGACGTCGCCGCGCTGCAAGCCTGCGTCCTCGGCGGGACTGTCAGACTGCACGGTGCCGACAACGACGCCCGAAGCGATGCGCAGCTTCAAGCGGCGGGCGATCTCAGGCGTCAGATTGGTGATCGAAACGCCCAGCTTGCCAGGGTTCTCGCCTTCTTCATCGTTGCTATTGTTCGCCGGCTGCGCTTCGTCGTCCGGGCCGGGCCGTTCGCCAAGCGTGACTTTCGTAGATTCCAGACGACCCTCGCGCATGTACTTCACATCGACCGCCTTGCCGACGGGCAGGTCAGAGACGGTTTCGGTCAACTGCTTCGGCGAGGTGATCTTTTTGCCATCCACTTCGACGATGATGTCGCCGCTGCGCAAGCCTGCACGCGCCGCCGGACTGTCGTCCTTCGACACGTCACGCACCAGCACGCCGGTTTCGCCATTGTAACGGGCGATGCGCGCGATGCTCGGCGTCATCTCTTGCGGGTAGAGGCCAAGGTAGGCACGCGTCACCTTGCCGCTCTTGAGCAGTTGCGCGTAGACCTTGTTGACCAGATTGGCGGGGATCGAAAAGCCGACGCCTTCGTTGCCGCCCGAACGCGAGAAGATCATCGTGTTGATGCCGATGACTTCGCCCGACATATTGACGAGCGGGCCGCCCGAATTGCCGGGGTTGATCGACGCATCGGTCTGGATGAAGTTCGTAAAAGTGCCGCCCTGTGCGCCAAGGTCGCGGCCCAGCGCCGACACGATGCCGGCGGTCATCGTCTGCTGCAAGCCGAACGGGCTGCCGATGGCCAGAACCCACTCGCCCTGCTCCAGCTTGTCGGAATCGCCGAGCCTGGCATAAGGCAGGTTGGTCGCGTCGATCTTAATCAGCGCGATGTCTGTCTCTTTGTCCGCGCCGATGCGCTTGGCTTTGAACTCGCGCCCATCCGACAGCTTCACCTTAATCTGCTCGGCATCGCCGGCAACGTGATTGTTGGTCAGAATGTAGCCGTCAGGGCTGATAATGACGCCTGAGCCGGTGCCGCGCGCTTTGTGCGGCTGGCCGTCGCCGAACTGCGGCATGCCGGGAATCTGCGGGAAGCCTTCCGGCAACTGCATGCTCTGGCGCTGCGCCTTTTCGACGACGTCAATATTAACGACGGCAGGCTTGACCTGCTTGGCAACGCCGACGAAGGTGCGCGACAACTCCGCAGGCGATGGCAGCGACTGTTGCTGCTGCGCCGCGGCGCGCTTCTCGATTTCAACTCCTAGTCCCGATGCGATGGCCATCGCCACCGCTAGCGCCAGCGCAGCCACGCCGCGCCGCGTTTGCTTGAGCTTATTTAGATTCACACCCATTTGGTTCAACCTCCAAACCCATTCTTAAACTTTTATTGAATCATTTGAAACGTTGACGACAGGCTGAGAGCCGAAGACCGTCTGACCTTCCCGGTTGCCTGTCACAATCATCCCCAAAGGGACTACAATTAAGCTAACGCTGTTGCGCCGGGCGAGTTCACTTATCTCGCCCGGCGCATTACAGGTTAGCGCTCGTTTTCGACGCGCAGGTTGTTGGTGACTTCAAAGACACCCGGCACCTGGCGAGCCGCCATGTAGGCGAGCTGGCTGTCCATGCGATTCGAGACCACGCCTTCGAGCGTCACCCGGCCACGATTCACAATGATATGAATCGAAGGGTTTGCGCCCATGAAGTAGCGGTAGAGACCGCCCTGGCGCGCAATCGTCCGGTAGGTGCGGACGCGAATCGTGTTGTCAAACCCCGAAACCGGCAACACCTGAATGTTGTTGATTACGCGCTCGACGCCTTCGACGCGCTTGACGCGGTTTTCGGCGTCCTTGCGCGTTACGGCATCAACTACCTGGCCATAGAGCGTTACCGTGCCGCCTTCAACTTTGTACGCAAGATTATCGAACATGCCGTAGTACGGCAATGTAACAAGCTCCTTGCGCACCTTGTTGGCCATGCGCGCATCGCCCTGCGGCGAGCTGGCCGGCGCGGCGACAGCGGCTGATGCGCCGATTGCGAGGGCCGCTACCAGCGCAAGCACTTTGCCTTTAAACGTACTCATCTCTCTTACCTCCTGAAAATCTCTAACCATTGTTTTTGTTAGTCCCACTCCATTCTGACCTTGCGATTACTGTTCCCCGTCTTCCACTGAGCGACTTCATTGGATGCAGCAGCAACGGGCGGCGCTGTCTGTGCCGTGCTGCCGACTACTTCTGTCTTCTTCTCACGCCTGGCAATTACGGTCAGCCGGCGCGCCTCGGATGTCGGCGCCAGCAGGTCGGCTTCGTACAGCTCAAGCGCCCCGACCATCTTCGACAACGCCAGGACGATCTGCGCGCGCTCCAGGTCGTCGAGAAAAGCAAGCGCGCCACTGATGATGGTATGACGCCGCTCGCGGAAACTTTCAACCGCAAGCCGGCCCCGCTCCGTAAGCGCGATCATGACCGAGCGCCGGTCGCCGTCGGCGGCCTGCCGCTCGATTAACTGCTTGCGCAGCAAACGGTCGGTCAACTGCGTGACTGCCGGCGCAGAAATGCGCAGAGTCGTGGCCAGATCGCCCGTCGAGCGCGGCCCGCCCATAAGCACCTTTAACGCCTGCGCTTGCGGCAGGGTCATGGCCATCTCGACCGCCTGGCGTTGATGATGATCCAGCATCAGCCGAAACATCGTCTCGGCAAAGCGATCAAGCACTTTCTCCACTTCCGGGTCGGGTTTGCGCGTCATATTGTTTCGCTGAGATTAATATTTAATCTACATTAAATATTGTAAAAGAACAGCGCGGCGCTGTCAAGCCTCAAGCGGGGAGCCGGCGGGACCAATTTTAGCGCTTAATTCTATGGGCAAAGGTGGTTAGAAATATAAGCGCCCTTCACGTCGCGACCGGCTGGCCGCTCAGGCGCAGAGACCGCCGAGCCCCTGGTTGACAGTGCCGGCGCCGAGCGATTAAGCTCACGGCAGCAGAAAGATTTTCCAGCGGGTTGGCTTTGATAATCGAAAGGGCGGCAGATGAGTCACGTCCGTTTCTCAGGATTTTCGGCTGAACTGTTTCAGTTCTTCTCTGCGCTTGCCGAAAACAACAGCCGGGAATGGTTCGACGCGCACCGCTACGAGTACCAGAGCGAAGTCCTGACGCCCATTAAATCCTTCGTTGCCGACCTTGGCCCGATTATTCATATGCTTAACGAAGCGTTCGACACCGAGCCGCGCGTCGGGCGAACAATCAGCCGCATCAACAACGACTTGCGCTTTCACCGCAACCGCCCGCCGTACAGGCCCTGGATGTATGTCGGCTTTCCGCGCCGCGGCGAGAACTGGAAGACCGGCTCGCTGCTCTTCGTCGGCCTGGAAGCGCACGGCGTCTCGGTTGGTTTTTACCCCGGCAGCCAACCGCGGCGCACGGGTAGGGTGCAGGAAGGGATTCGCAAAAACCTGCGGCTGTTTGAGCGTTATCTCGAAGAGCGGCAGATCGCCGAAACCTATTGGGAGCTGGCCGACAGCGAACAGGGACTGGCGCAGAAGTGGCCGCTGCCAAAGACGGCGCGGCGCTGGGTAAAGCTCGACAGCTTCGTCGTCGGCGAGCACTTTTCGGCTAACGACCCGATCCTGTCGCGCCGCCGCTTCTTAGATCGCGCGCAAAAGATTCTCCTCGACCTCTATCCGCTCTGGCTGTTTGCGACCAGCGACAACGTCAAAGACGAATATGAGCTGTACAACGAAAACATCCACTCGCTCAAACGCCCGCTGAGCCGCGCCGCCGGCTAATCATTGAAGTCTGACAAATGATCACCATCAGGCCGCCTTGAGCTGCGGCTCCGTCTCTTTGCGCTCCTGCGGTTTTTGGGTGGCGTGCTCGATCTCGGAATTGATCTCGCCGCCGACGAGCAGCACCAGCCCCAGCAAGTAGAGCCAGAGCATCAAGGTGATGACGGCGCCGAGCGAGCCATAGGTGGCGCTGTTGCTCGGCGCAATGCGCAGGTAGAGCGAAAAGCCGAACGAGCCGAGAATGATCGCCACCGCGGCAAAGACCGCGCCGGGCGTAATCCAGCGCCACTGCTGTTTCAGGTTCGGCCCGAAGTAATAAATCAGCTCGATGCCGATGAAGACGCAGGCCAGGCCGAGCGCGTAACCGACAACGCTCGACACGATGGTGAAGAACCCGCCGAGGCCGAGGACTTCCGTCAGCCGGTGGCTGAATTTGTCGGCGAACATAACCAGCACGGCGCCGCCCGTGATCAGCAGCGCCAGCCCGGCGGTCAGGCCGAGGGCGGTGAGCCGCACCTTCCAGAAAGGTCGTCCTTCTTCGACATCGTAGGCGACGTTGAGCGTTCCCATGATGGCCGTAATCCCGCTCGATGCTGCCCAGAGCGTGGCCAGCACGCCGAAACTTAACAGGCCGCCGCTGCGATGCTCAACGACGTCTTGTACGAATTGATACACCAGGGTCATCGCCTGGCCGGGAACGACTCTGCCCAGCATTTTAACGATGCTCTCCTGCGCATCGGGCAGAAAGCCGAGCAGGCTGAAGAGAAAAATTAGCATCGGAAAGAGCGCCAGCAGGAAGTAGTAGCCGAGCTGCGCCGCCCCGCCCCACACATTGTCTTCATTCGACTCGCGCCAGGTTCGCCGCCCCAGCTCTTTAAGTGTCAATCCGCCGAACATTTGCATGCTCATAACCCATCCCCTTGTTCGATAGTCATCCAAGCATCGCGCGCCTGGAGTTTAATGGGCAAAAGCAATGCCACACCATCTCGGTTTGACATTCGCGGCGCGCGGGATTTCAATAGAGGCTCAGCGCGCATCCCCGATTCAGCCGGACGAGTCTAATTTGAACATGGAAAAAGACGAAACCATCGCGGCCAACGAGAAGCGCCGCCAGCAGGTCTACGCCGACGATGACGACATTCTCGTACGCGTCCTCAACATCCCCGAAGCCGATTACGAATGCGTGATGGTCAACAGTTCATGGCTTGAGCGCGGCTTGCTCGAAGGCGACATTATTTTGTTTGCGTCGCGCGACGACCCGGAAGAAGGCGACATCGTCCTGATCGAAGAAGACCACTACACGCGGCTCGGCGTCGCTTCGGTGCCGGGATACCTGGAGACCAGTCAGGGCCGCCGTCCGCTGGAATGGTCCGAGCGCATCATCGGCGTCGGCGTCGCGCTGGCGCGTAAGCTCAGTCGCCCGCCGACCGTCAGCGGTTGACCGCCGCGGTGCGCTCACTGGCCGGCAGATGTCCATTGTCAGTCAGCCGTCGTTATTAGCCTCTGCGCTCGTCTGAATTAGGTTTTTGAATTTTACATCGTCGGCGCGGGTTGCTATTTTTCAATATCAGCTGAGCAGTCTGACTCCTGGGCGCGGGGACATCAACACATCACACCCGCCGGCTAACGAGAAGGCCTTTCGATGAACATCCTGGTACGCGCTTACAGCTCTTCACTCGGCAAGAAATACGTCATGGCGATCACCGGCCTGGCGCTTTTCGTTTTCGTCATCGGCCACATGGCCGGCAACCTGCAAATCTACATGGGCCGCGAAGCGATTAACGGCTACGCCGCCTTCCTCAAATCCAAGCCCGGATTGCTGTGGACGGCGCGCGTCAGTCTGCTGGCCATCGTCATCATGCACATCACCGCGGCGCTGCAACTGGTATCGGCCAACAGCGATGCCCGGCCAACGAAATATGCGACGGGCAAGCCAGTCGCCGCGAGCTATGCCTCGCGAACGATCTTCGTTAGCGGCCTGGTCATATTCGCCTTCATCATCTATCACCTGATGCACTTCACGCTCGGCATCACCAACCCGGAGTTCATGAGCCTGCAAGACCCGGCTGATCCGCTCCACCACGATGACTACGGCATGATGGTGCGCGGTTTTTCGAACCCCTGGGTGTCGGGCTTCTACATACTGGCGATGGCACTGCTCGGCCTGCACTTGAGCCATGGCGTATCGAGCTCGCTGCAATCGCTCGGCATCCGCAACCGCAGCAACGTCGCGGCCATCCACCGCACGGCGCGGCTGGCGGCGCTCGTCATCTTCCTTGGCAACATCTCGATTCCCATCTCGGTGATGGCGAAATGGGTCAGGTGAACGGTTATGCTAACTTCTACTTCACTCGAATACCGCGTTGCCGTCGAAGCGCTCAACGGCCAGCCGCCGAAGGGGGCGCTCGCCGACAAGTGGACGCGCTACAAAGATCACATCAAGCTGGTCAACCCGGCTAACAAGCGCAAGTTCGACATCATCGTCGTCGGCTCTGGACTGGCGGGCGGGTCGGCGGCGGCAACGCTCTCGGAGCTTGGCTATAATGTCAAGTGCTTCTGCTATCAGGACAGCCCGCGGCGCGCCCACTCGATTGCGGCGCAGGGCGGCATCAACGCCGCGAAGAATTATCGCAACGACGGCGACAGCGTCTACCGCCTGTTCTATGACACGATTAAAGGCGGCGACTATCGCTCGCGCGAAGCCAACGTCTACCGGCTGGCGGAAGTCTCGGTCAACATCATCGATCAGTGTGTCGCGCAGGGCGTGCCGTTTGCCCGCGAGTATAGCGGCTATCTGGCGAATCGCTCGTTCGGCGGCGCGCAGGTATCGCGCACTTTCTACGCGCGCGGCCAGACCGGCCAGCAGTTGTTGCTCGGCGCGTATCAAGCGCTGTCGAAACAGATCGGCCTCGGCGGTGTGAAAATGTTCCCGCGCACAGAGATGCTTGAGCTTGTCGTTGTGGACGGTCACGCCAAAGGCATCGTCGTGCGCGATCTGGTGACCGGACAGATCAGCTCGCATGCCGCCGATGCAGTGGTGCTGGCGACGGGCGGTTACGGCAACGTCTTCTTTCTTTCGACCAACGCCAAGGGCTGCAACGTCACGGCGACTTATCGCGCCTACAAGCGCGGCGCTTTCTTTGCGAACCCGTGCTACACGCAGATTCACCCGACCTGCATTCCGCAGAGCGGTGACTATCAATCGAAGCTGACGCTGATGAGCGAAAGCCTGCGCAACGACGGACGCGTCTGGGTGCCGCGTCGCGTCGGCGACACCCGCCCGCCCAACGAGATTGCCGAAGAGGAGCGCGATTACTATCTTGAGCGCAAGTATCCGAGCTATGGCAACCTCGCGCCGCGCGACATCTCTTCGCGCGCCGCCAAGCAGGTCTGCGACGAAGGGCGCGGCGTCGGCCCTGGCGGGCGCGGCGTCTACCTGGATTTCCGCGATGCCATCAATCGGCTCGGCGAGCGCGTCATCCGCGAACGCTACGGCAACCTGTTTGAGATGTACGAGCGCATCACCGGCGAGAACGCTTACCGCGTGCCGATGCGCATCTACCCGGCGGTGCATTACACGATGGGCGGCCTGTGGGTGGATTACAACCTGATGAGCAACATCCCCGGCCTCTTCGTCATTGGCGAAGCGAACTTCTCTGACCACGGCGCCAACCGCCTGGGCGCGAGCGCCTTGATGCAAGGGCTGGCTGATGGCTATTTCGTTTTGCCCTACACCATCGGCAATTACTTCGCCGGCGAAAAGCCCGCAAAGCCGAACACCGGCAGCCCCGAGTTTCTCGCCGCCGAAGACGAAGTCGCGGCGCGCACGCGGCGCTTGCTGGCGATTCAAGGCCGGCGCACGGTAACAGACTTCCACCGCCAGCTCGGCAAGATCATGTGGGATAAGTGCGGCATGGCGCGCAACGCCGCCGGACTCGAAGAAGCGCTCGAAGAGATTCCGGCGTTGCGCGAAGAGTTCTGGCAGAACGTCGCCGTGCTGGGCGACGGAAATGATCTGAACCAATCGCTCGAATACGCTGGCCGGGTCGCCGACTTCTTAGAGTTCGGCGAGCTGCTGGTGCTCGACGCGCTGCACCGCAATGAAAGCTGCGGCGGCCACTTCCGCGAAGAGTATCAGACCGAAGACGGCGAAGCGCTGCGCGACGACGCGAACTATTCGTACGTCGCCGCCTGGGAGTATCAGGACCTACACGAGCGCCCTGTGCTGCACAAAGAGCCGCTCGAATACGAAGAAGTTCACTTCACGCAGCGGAGCTACAAATAGGAAGTGATGAGTAATGAGTAATGAGTGATGAGTAGAAAGTTGCTGCTGTTCTGCAACTCATCATTCATCACTCATCACGGTTGTTGTTGAGGAGCGAGATGAATCTAACGTTGCGAGTTTGGCGGCAGAGGAACGCCGCCGACCCCGGCCAGTTCGTCGAATATCAGGCGAATCAAATCTCCGAGCATATGTCTTTTCTGGAGATGCTCGACGTCGTCAACGAAGGCTTGATTAAAGCCGGGCAGGAGCCGATTGCTTTTGACCACGACTGCCGCGAAGGCATCTGCGGCACGTGCGGCATGGTCATCAACGGCGTGGCGCATGGGCCGCTTCAAGCGACGACCACCTGCCAACTCCACATGCGCCATTTCAAAGACGGCGACACCGTGACCCTTGAACCGTGGCGGGCGAACTCGTTTCCGGTCATCAAAGACCTGGTGGTTGACCGCTCGGCCTTTGACCGCATTATTCAAGCCGGCGGTTATATTTCGGTGGCGACCGGCGGCACTCCCGACGGCAACAGCGTTCCGATTCCGAAACCGGACGCCGACCGCGCGATGGACGCGGCGGCCTGTATCGGTTGCGGGGCCTGCGTCGCCGCATGCAAGAACGCTTCGGCCATGCTGTTTGTCGCCGCCAAGGCCGCGCACCTGAATACGCTGCCACAGGGAAAAGTTGAGAAAGACCGCCGCGTCGTCAACATGGTGAAGGCGATGGATGCCGAAGGCTTCGGCAACTGCACGGTCATCGGCTCATGCGAAGCGGTCTGCCCGAAAGAGATTTCGCTCGACTTCATCTCGCAGTTGAACCGCGAATACCTGCGCGCCTTCCTGCGCGCCAAAGAATAATCCACCACCTTCGCGCAAACGGGAAAGGGGCCGACATGAGTAAACGAACCGATGACCGCGACGCCAAGAAGTCTTTAGACGAAGCGACCGACAATCCGTGGGAAGCGAATAAAGACGGCGTGGATCAACAGGCCGCCGAGTTGCAGACCGATGAGCAAGGCGAGCGCGAGAACCTGCGACGCTTCGCGCCCGATCCGGCTTTAGATAAGCAGCAAGCCGACCGCGTGCCGTCCGGCGCTCACAACATTTCTTCTACTGAAGACAAAGACAAAGTCAAAGAGCCGTAAAGCGATTGCTGCCCTGTTGCCGGCAGTAAGAATTATTTCCGGCGCGGGCAACGCCGCGCCCGACCTTGCGCATCCGCCTGATGGCTGAGTATGCTGCTTGCTCAGCATTCACGAACCGCTCATTCAATCTCCGGAGGACAATAATGAAAAAGAAACTGACGAGTTTCTTGCTATTGCTGTCGTTCCTCGCCCTGTTGCTTCCCGCAGCTGCCTCGGCGCAGGAACGCTTAGGACAATTCATCAGGCGCGACAAGAATGGCTATAAAGTCGGCGACAGCCGGATCACCTTCTTTGATGGTCCGGGCATCGTCAACTATGAGTACCGTCATCGCTGGATGCCCGGCCCGCTGGGCGCAGCGACGGTCATCGGCACCGGCGCGGGAGCCGGCGCGGTGGTCGGCGGCGTCACCAAAGGCAAGAAGGGCGCGGCCTACGGCGCTGCAATCGGCGGCGGCGCGGCAACCGCGCTCTGGCTTTACAAGAACCGGCGCGAGAAACGGCGCATCTTTTAATCCGCGCGCCAGCCATCATCGCTTTGCCCGAAGCGGCGAAGCCTGTTGCGCTTGAATCCCGCACGCATCAAAGGTGTGGATGAATTGCCGGCGTTGACCTGTAGCAATCTGGTCAGCGCCGGCTTTTTTGTTTGCCGCCACCGCTCGCCGTTAAGCGTGTGGGGTTATGGCTCGGCCAGAATCTGGCGATAGACTTCCGCGTCAACGTTGCCGCCACTGATTACACAGCAGACGCGAAGGTCGCGGAACCTTTCAGGCTCGGTCATCAACGCGCCGATGGCGAGCGCGCCCGTCGGCTCGGCTTTGAGGTTTGCCAGCCCGAACAGCAGCCGCACGCCGGCGCGGATGCTCTCTTCCGGCACTTCGACAATGTGCGCCAGGCCGCTTTCTAGAATCGCCCAGTTGTGCTGGCCGACGCTGACCGTGCGCGCGCCGTCGGCAATTGTCTGCGGCTCTCGTTCGTTAGCGACGATGTGACCGGCGCGCAGCGAGCGCGCGGCGTCATTGGCCACCAGCGGTTCGGCGCCGACCACCCGCACAGGGCTTGCGGCCTCGCGTAAGCCTTTGATGAGCCCCGAAGTCAGCCCGCCGCCGCCGACCGGAGCGATGACGTAATCGAACTGACCTGTGAGCGCTGCCAGCTCGGCGCCCAGACTGGCGTTGCCTTCGATGACCAACGGGTCGTCATAGGCGCTCGCGACATAGGCGTCAGGGTTCGCGGCGGCAAGCGCTGCGACGCGCGCCGCGCGGCTGATCTCGCGAACGTCTATCAGGTCAACTGTGCCGCCGAACTCGCGCACCGCATCAATTTTCACCTGCGCAGAGGTCGCCGGCATGACAATCGTGCATGATTTACCGAGCAAGCGACAGGCGTAGGCCATCGCCTGCCCGTAGTTGCCCGACGAAGCGGTGATGATCTGTTGCTGGCTGACTTTTGCAGCAAGGTTATAAGCGGCGCGGAGCTTGAAGCTGCCGGTGAATTGAAAGGTCTCGGTGGCAATCGTCAGCTTCACGCCTAGCTTGTGGGCGAGGCGTGGCGCTTCGATGATCGTCGTTGGCCGAATGACTTCCTTGAGCGGTTTTGATAATTGCATGGCTTGATTCACCCGTCTGAACTATGTCAAAAGCGGCGGCGGGTGACAAGCGCAGCGCGGTTTAGTATGATGAACGCACAATCTCGGTGGTGGGAGCAGGTTCGATGACGACGTATGCCAGGAGTTATCTCGATGCCATCGCGCATATGCCGGCGGGCGGCAGGCTGATCCTCCACGACGTTTCCTGGGAAGAGTACGAGCGGCTCCTTGAAGAGCTTCGCGACCGTGCGCTACGCGTCAGTTACTTTCGAGGGAGGCTGGAAATTATGAGCCCGTCACTGCCTCACGAGCGGCCTAAAGACATGCTTTTGCGATTGGTCGGCGCGCTTGCTGATGAATTGGATTTGACACTGGAGACCGCCGGCTCGACGACCTTTAAAGACGAGCAACTGAAAATGGGCGCAGAGCCGGACACCTGTTTCTATGTGGAGAACGCAGCGCAGATCATCGGCAAAGAAGCAATTGACCTGATGACGGACCCGCCGCCCGACATCGTCGTCGAGATCGACATCTGGAGCGAATCGGTTGGCAAGATGGAATTTTACGCCGCTATCGGCGTGCCCGAATTCTGGCGCTATCGCAAGAGCCGGCTTTACATTTATCACCTGTCCGATCAAGGCTACGTCGAAGTGCCCGCAAGCCGCGCCTTCCCGCTGCTGACTGCCGAAGTCCTGACGCACTTTCTTGAGCAGAACAAGAGCACCGGGCAGAGCGCCACGCTGCGCGCCTTTCGCGAATGGCTGCGCGCTGCCCGCTGACTCCCGCTAATTTTTCGTGTACAATCCCCCGCGATGTTCGCAGAGGTAGCGGTTCCCGTCCACATCCGTCAGACCTTCACCTATCGGTTGCCGGGCGACATGGCGCGGCGCGCGCACGCCGGCAGCCGCGTCGTCGTGCCGTTCGGCAAAAAGCTCCTGACCGGCTTCATCGTCGCCCTGCACCACGAGCTTGCCGGCGAGATCATCGAAGGCGACATCAAAGAAGTCGAAGAGCTGGTTGACGAATCGCCCATCATCGCCCGCGACATCCTGCACTTGACGAAGTGGATGAGTGATTATTACCACGCGCCGTGGGGCGAGTGTCTGCGCACAGCGCTGCCGGCGGGGGCGACGGTCGCCACCGAGCAAGTCCTGACGATCACCGAAGCCGGGCGCGCGGCGCTGACGCAGGTATCGGCAGGTTTTAGCTGGTCGTCGTCGAAGCTGCAAGCCCTTGAGCTGGTCGCCGCCAGCGGCCACCTCGGCGCCCGCGAGCTTGAGCGCCACTTGTCGAAATCGCACGTCTCGGCGCTGGTGCGCCAGCTTGAGCGCGCCGGCTTCGTGCGCGTCGCCGAGCGCATCGGCGAGAGCCGATTGAAACCCAAGTTACAAAACGCCGTGCGGCTCAGCGAGCGCGCCTTCAATGGCGGCAACGGTGACAGCCCGCTCACGCCTGCGCAACAACGCGTCGTCGAAACCCTCGAAGAAGCCGGCGAGCCGTTCGCCTTCAGCGATCTGCTGGAAACCGCCGACGTTTCGGCCTCGGTCGTGCGGACGCTTGAGAAGCGCGGACTCGTCGAAGTCTTCGCCCGCGAGGTGCGCCGCGACCCGCTCGCGCACATCGAGCAGCAAGAGCTGGAACTGGTGACGCTCAACGATGACCAGCAGCGCGCCCTCGACCGCATCATTGCGCGCCTGGACGAGCGTCACTACGCGACCTTTCTGCTGCACGGCGTCACCGGCAGCGGCAAGACGGAAATCTACATCCGCGCCATGCGCGAGGCGACGCGGCGCGGACAGTCGGCGCTGATGCTGGTGCCGGAGATTGCGCTGACGCCGGTCTTCTCGCGCCGCCTGCGCGCCATCTTCGGCGACGCCGTCGCTATCCTGCATTCGAGCTTGTCTGAAGGCGAGCGCACGGATGAGTGGCGGCGCATCAAGGACGGTGAAGCGCGCGTCTGCATCGGCACGCGCTCGGCGGTCTTCGCGCCGCTCGACAACCTTGGCATCATCGTCGTTGACGAAGAGCACGAGACCTCGTACAAGCAGGACGAAACGCCGCGTTACCACGGGCGCGACACTGCCATCATGCGTGCCTTGCAGGCTAACGCGGTGGTCGTGCTCGGCTCGGCGACGCCATCGCTTGAGTCTGTGCATAACGCGACGACAGGGAAGTACGAATACATACGGCTCGACTCGCGCTATGGCAACCGCGCGCTCGCCGCAGTCGAAACTGTTGATATGCGCGAAGTCTTTAAGCGCCACGGCAAGCAGGTGACCTTTTCCGATGAGCTGAAGACCGCTATGGCTGAAAGCTTCGAGCGCGGCGAGCAGGTGATGATCCTCTTGAACCGCCGCGGCTACTCGTCATTTGCGATGTGCCGCTCGTGCGGCGACGCGATTCACTGCCCGAATTGCGATGTGACGCTCACCTATCACCGCTACAATCAGAGCTTGCAATGCCATTATTGCAACTACATACGGCCCGCGCCGCGCGTCTGCCCGGCGTGTGATGGGCAATACATTCAATATGTCGGCGAGGGCACCGAGCAACTCGAAGCCAAGCTGCGCGAGCTGTTCCCTGACAAGTCCATCGCCCGCATTGACCGCGACACGACCCGCCGGCGCGGCAGCCTCGAACACCTGCTGATGGAGTTTGCTGCCGGCACGATTGATCTGGTCGTCGGCACACAGATGATCGCCAAAGGCCATGACTTTCCGAACGTCACGCTAGTCGGCGTCATCTCTGTAGACGCAGGCTTGTGCCTGCCCGACTTTCGCGCTGCCGAGCGCACGTTTCAGCTCTTAACCCAGGTGGCGGGTCGCGCAGGGCGTGGCGACCGACCGGGCCGCGTGGTGATTCAAACCTATCACCCGGAGCATTATTCGCTGGTCTGCGCCAAGGCGCAGGATTACGACCAGTTCTATCGGCGCGAGATCGAGTTTCGCCGCTCGATGCACTATCCGCCGTTCAACGCGCTGATTAACATCTGCATCCACGACAAAGAATTCGACCGCGCGAACAATACGGCGACTGACCTGGCGAAAGCGCTGCGCGGCGAGACGAGCGATTCATTGCTGCGCGTCCTGGGGCCGGCGCCGGCGCCCATCTCGCGCATCAAGGGCGAGCATCGTTTTCAGATATTGATCAAGGCGCGCAGTCGCGCCCGCGCCCGCGAAATCCTGGATGCGGCAATGACGAAGCTGCTTGCGCGCGGCGCCAATCCGCGTTCAATATCTATCGAAGTCGATCCGGTCAGTCTCATGTAAAACGGCCATTCGACCCAAAGGAGATTGCTTATGAAATGTCAACGATGTGGCGCGGAGGTCCCGCCGGATACGAAGTTCTGTACCTCTTGCGGCAACCCCGTGGGAGCCCCCGACGCCCAGGCGAATTATGGGGCACCGCCGCCACCCGGTTATCAACAACCGCCACCTGGATATCAGCAAGGCCCACCGCCCGGTTATCAACAAGGACCGCCGCCCGGTTATCAGCAAGGGCCGCCGAATTATCCCCCGCCACCCCCCGGCTACCAGCAAGGGCCGCCACCTGGATATCAGCAGGGACCACCCCCCGGCTATCAGCAGGGGCCGCCGCCGGGTTATGGACAACCGCCGCCGAATTACCCGCCGGGCCAGGGCATTCATATTGATGCCGATGGGCGCGGCGCGGGGCGCGGCTACAATTATGAAATCCTGCACCAGCCCGCTTTCTCGCTGGCCGTCGTGCAACTGCAACCCGAGCAATCTATCCAGGCCGAAGCCGGGGCAATGGTTTCGATGTCGGCCAACGTCGAGCTGCAATCGCAGATGAAAGGCGGCTTGATGGGCGCGCTCAAACGCGCCGTTGGCGGTGAATCGGCGTTCGTTTCGACCTTTACGGCACGCGGTGGCCCCGGCGAAGTGACCTTTGCGCCCGGCGCGCCCGGCGACATCGCCGCCATCGAGATGAACAATCAGATGTTTTTCGTGCAGGCGAGCTCGTACCTGGCCGGCGACGGCAGCCTCGTGGTTGATACCAAGTGGGGCGGCGCCAAATCGTTCTTCGGCGGCGAAGGGCTGTTCGTGCTTCAGGTGCGCGGCGCCGGCTTGTTGCTGGTCTCGTCGTTCGGCGCGATCCATCGCAAGACGCTGGGGCCGGGCGAACGCTACGTCGTTGACACCGGCCATCTGGTGGCCTGGGAAGGTACGACGCAATACACCCTGCGCAAAGCCGCCGCCGGCTGGTTCCGCAGCATGGCCAGCGGCGAAGGCATTGTCGCTGAATTCATGGGACCGGGCGAGCTGTTGATTCAGACACGCAACCTCGCGGCCTTCGCCGGGTTGATGAAGCCATTTTTCCCGACGCAATCGAGTGGCGGTGGCAGCGGCTTCACCTTCGGCTCCAGCTAAGAGAGTGACAAGTGACGAGTGACAAGACGCGGTCACTCCGTTTTCCGGCAAGGCCTGGCCGGCGCAGTTGAACTTGTCACTTGTCACTCGTCACTTGTCACTCTACTGCGTGTGTCCGTGCGGCTCGTTATACTCGCATCGAGGAGGCGAGCCGTATGGACACGCGCCTGCACCGCCGGCAACTCATCCACATCCTGCAACGCGCCTATTCGGGCGAATGCGCCGCCGGTTATGCTTACCGCGGCCACTGGCGCTCTGTAAAACAAGCTACGGAGCGCCGACGAATCCAGCAGATCGAAGGCGAAGAGTGGGCGCATCGCGAAGCCGTTGGCCGTATGCTTATGCACCTCGGCGCGTGTCCCAGCAAACGCCTGGAAGCGCAGCTCTGGCTCATCGGGCGCGTCATCGGCCTGAGCTGTCATTGTATCGGCAGATTCTTGCCAATGTACTTTGCGGGCCGGCTCGAACACGACAATGTTGACGAGTATGTACAGGCGGCTTCGCATGCAGAGGCGCTCGGCCTCACTGAATTTGCCGCGGCGCTGCGCCGCATGGCCGAAGTCGAGCGTGAGCATGAGCTTTTCTTTCTGAACACCGTCACCGGCCATCGCCTGCTGCCGCTGATGCAGGCAGTCTTCAAGTGGGGATCGCCTGCACGGAACGCACCGCCTGAAATCACTCCTGAAGCCCCCGGTCACTACGCGCCGAGGAAAGCCGGCGGCGTCGAGCGCTGACTCTTCGGCCATGCTATCATCGCTCCGAGGTGAACCGTGTACATAGACTCACACGCGCACGTCGAGAGCGAAGACTTCGACAGCGACCACAGCGCCATGATTTCCCGCGCCGTTGACGCGGGAATCGAGATCATTGTCGCCGTCGGCAATGGCGATGTGGCGAAAGACTCGCACGCGGCGGCGTTTCGCATTGCTGAAAAATACGACTTCATCTACACCACGGTCGGCGTCCACCCGCACGAAGCAAGCCTGCTCGACGAAGCGCTCTATGCCAAACTTGCCGAGCTGGCCACGCACCCGAAGGTCATCGCCTGGGGCGAGATCGGCCTGGATTATCATTACGACAATTCGCCGCGCGAGGTGCAGCGCGACGCCGTCAGCCGTCAGTTGCAGATGGCCCGCTCATGCCGCTTGCCGGCGGTGATTCACACACGCGAAGCCGAAGAGGACACGCTGCGAATTTTACGGGAAGAGTGGGTGGGCACAGGTCTGCCGGGAATCATTCACTGCTTTACCGGCACCCGAGAGTTTGCCGAAGCGGCGGTCGAGATGGGCTTTCTGATTTCGTTTTCCGGCGTCGTCACTTTCAAGAAGTCCGAAGACCTGCGGCAAACGGCGCGCAGCCTGCCGCTTGATAAAATCCTCATCGAAACCGACGCGCCCTTTCTCGCGCCCGTGCCCTTTCGCGGTCGGCGTAACGAGCCGGCTTATATCGTTGAAACAGCCCGCGCTCTCGGTGAGCTGCGCGGGCTGTCGGGCGAAGAGATTGGCCGCATTACCGCGGCGAATTTCAAGCGGCTCTTTCAACTCGAAAGCGCCGGCAAGTAGCCTGGAGCAATTCTCGATTGCCTTGCGATGTAGCGCACACTAACCGCCTTGCGCATCGGCTGGCGCAAGCTAACCGCCTTGCGCTACTCCCGAATGAATACCACTTTAGTTACTGCCGCGCTGCTTTGCTGGCGCGCTCGCCGCGGGCTTTCGTGACCATCTCTTTGATCTCTTTCATCAGCGTCGGCCCGTGATAGGGAATACCATCTTTGATCGTCCATTCGACGCCGCCCGTATGCACCGATTTGCCGTCGCGGACTTCGTCGCCGCCCGTCGCATAAAGCACCTTGAGGTTTTCAAGCGGGTTGCCATTGACGATGATCAAGTCCGCCAGAAAGCCAGCGCGCACGCGGCCCAGGCGCTCTTCTTCGCCGAGAATCTTCGCGTTGTTGCCGGTCGCGTGCTGAATCACTTTCAGCGGATGAAAGCCCGCCTCCTGATGCAGCTCAAGCTCGCGGATCAAGCCGAAGCCGTACATCTGATAGATGAAGCCGGCGTCTTCGCCCGCGCCGACCAGGCCGCCGCGCTCGGCGAACTCGCGCACGGCGCGCATCCATATCTGGTAGTTTTCCTTCCAGAACGTCTCATCCGTTGAAGTCCAGCCCAAAAAATATGAGCCGTGATTCTTCGGATTCGGGCGGAAGAACTCTTCAAGTACCGGGTGCAGGTATTCTTGAAACCACGGCTGATTCTGCGCCCGCAGCAGGTCGCGGCTGGCTTCGTAAATGTCGAGCGTCGGGTCCCACGCGACGCCTGCCGCGATCATCGCGTCAAGCACTTTCGTCAGCCGCTCGGTGTCGGCCTCGCGCCAGAGGTGACCGGCATAGCGGAAGCGGTCCACTTCGTTGTCGTAGTTGTAGCCCGCCGGAAAGTTCTGCCTGCCGCTCACAATCGCCGCGTCGGGATGCCGTACCAGTGCTCGATGCTGGTCGTGCCGAATTTGATGTCGTCCCAGGCATTGGTTTCGGCGACCGCCGAGTGATGCGCCGTGCGCAAGCCCTGCTTGTGCGCTTCGTCGAGCATCGCCGCCATCAGGTCGCGGTCTATGGCAAAGAACTTGATGCCGTCAACGCCCTGAGCTTTCATCTCGCGAACCCGATTGCGCGCGGCGTCGGCGGTCGCCGGCACCGGCGGGTAGTTATAAACGCCATAGATGAAAAAGCGCGGCGCGGTGATCTCGCCTTTGCGGCTCTGCTCGCGCCAGGCGAGCGACTTCTGCGTATTGCCGCCGACTTCGCGCACTGTGGTGATGCCATTGGCAAGCCAGAGCTTCCAGCAATACTCCACAGGCATCGGCACGCCGCCGCGCTCGTCCTGGATGTGGCCGTGCAGGTTAATCAGACCGGGCAGGACAACCTTGCCGGTCGCATCAATCTCAGTGTCGCCCGCCGCGGGCCGTCGCGCCGTGCCTTGCAGCGCCGAAATGGGATCGAAGCCGACGATTTCGGTGATGCGGTTGCCTTCGATGACGATGTCTTTCGGCCCCGAAGCCGGCGTGCCGTTGCCGTCAACCACCATCGCGTTGCGAATGACGAGGCGATTGTTACGCTTGCCGCTGCTCGGCGATTTCGTCGCTTGCGCGAATGCCGAAGCGGTCAGCAAGCAAGCCAGCAACGCCGAAGTTATCCAGGTGTTATGTCGTGAGCAGCAATTCGATCTACGCATGAGCAGCTCCTCCATCAATGCACGCGCTTTTCGTAGCCTTCCCAGTATTTCTCGCGCAGCTCTTTCTTGAGAATTTTCCCGGTGCCGCCTTTCGGCAGCGCGTCGAAGAACTCGACCGACTTGGGCACCTTGAAGCCCGGCAGCCTGCCGCGGCAATGCGCCACTAGCTCTTCGGCAGTCAGCGACTGGCCGGGCTTGACGACCACCAGCGCCTTCGCCACCTCGCCCCACTTCTCGTCGGGGATGGCGATGACCGCGCATTCCAGCACCGCCGGATGCGCGTAGACCGCCGTCTCGATCTCAATCGAAGCGATGTTTTCACCGCCCGAAATGATGATGTCTTTCTTGCGGTCAACGATCAAGACGTAGCCCTCTTCGTCAATCACCGCCATATCACCTGTGTGGAACCAGCCGCCGCGCATGACATTGGCGGTGTCTTCGGGCTGCTTCCAGTAACCGGCCATGACATTGTCGGCGCGGACGACGACTTCGCCGACGCTTGTGCCATCGTGCGCGACGGGCTTGTCGCCCGCGTCAAAAATGTCGAGGGTGACGCCGGGCATCGGATAACCGGCCATCGCCTGGCGGCGGTAGCGTTCGTCTTCAGAGATATCGTTCAGGTGCTCTTTGATGTACGAGAAAGTCAGCACCGGCGTGGTCTCGGTCAGGCCATAGCCGCCATAGGCGCGAAAGCCGAGCTTCTCTTCGATGCTGCGCATTAGGCCAGCGTGCGAGGCGGCGCCGCCGATGCCGACGAACTCGACGCTTGACAGGTCGTAATCAGAAACCTTCGGGTGATTGAGCAGCGCCACCGCCATCGTCGGCACCATCGAGAAGTGGGTGACGCGCTCGCGCTGGATGATGTCGAGCACTTCGGTCGGATCGAACTTGCGGACGATGACATGGCGCGCGCCGCCGCCGGTGATCGTGTGCGGCGTGCCCCAGCCATTGACATGAAAGAGCGGGATGGTGTGAAGCTGGACGTTGATGTCTTTGATTGCCGAGCCGGCCATCACCTGCAAGGCGTGCAGGTACAAATTGCGATGCGTCATCATCACGCCCTTAGGGTTGGCCGTCGTCCCCGAAGTGTAAAACAACTCCGCCAAGTCATCATCTTTGATGTCCGCAGGCGGCGTGAAATCGGCTCCAGCAGCCCGTAGCAAGTCTTCGTAATATGCATCACCGGTTCCCGGCTCAAGCGCAACATAATGCTTCACGCCCGGCACACGTTGACGTAACGCTTCGACCAGCGGCGCGAAGTCGCGGTTATAAAAGAGCGCCACGGTTTCGGCGTCGTTCAGGATGAACGCCAGCTCTTGCGGCGTCAGTCGAATGTTGAGCGGCAGCAGTACCGCGCCCATCTGGACGACGCCATAGTAGGCTTCAAGCAGCTCGTGGCTGTTGTAGCCGAGCCACGCGACGCACTGGCCGTGACGGATGCCGAGCTGGCCGAGCGCGTTCGACAACTGGTTGCAGCGCTCGGCGTATTGGCCATAAGTCAACCGCACGTCGCCGTCAACGATGCCGATCTTGTTGGCGAATAGCTGGCGGGCGCGCTCAAGAAAACGGATGGGGGTTAAAGTCAGGTTCATCGGTTTCGCTCTCCCTGTGATTAAGAATGATGGCTCACCGTTCAGCCGACGCGCCGCTCGCGGCCTTGCCAGTAGCGTTCGCGCAACTGCTTCTTCAATATCTTGCCGGTACCGCCTTTCGGCAGCTCGCCTTCGATGATTTCAATTGAGCGCGGCACTTTGTAACTGGCCAGTCGCTGGCGGCAGAATTCGATCAACGCGTCGGCGCTTATCTCCTGGTTGTCTTTCAAGGTGACGCAGGCATGGACGGCCTCACCCCACTGTGGGTCGGGCACACCGATCACCGCGGCTTCTTTCACCGCCGAATGGGCGTACAGCACCGCCTCGACCTCTGTCGAAAAGACGTTCTCGCCGCCGGTGATGATCATGTCTTTCTTGCGGTCAACGAGGTAGAGGTAACCTTCCTCGTCAACCGTCGCCAGATCGCCGGTGTACAGCCAGCCGTCAATGACGGTGTTTGCCGTGTCGTCATCGCGCCGCCAGTAGCCGCGCATGATGTTCGGGCCGCGGGCGATGATCTCGCCGACTTCTCCTGGCTTCACCTCTTTGCCATCGACATCGACGACGCGCACCTAGACGCCCACAACAGGTTTGCCGCACGAGGCGAGCAAGCGCTCGTCGCCCTGGATTGCGCGGCGGTGATCGTCGGCGCTCAACACCGTTAAGAGCGGCGCGGCTTCCGTCAGGCCATAGCCCTGGCCAAAGTCACAACCGAAAGCGCGCATTGCCTGCCGCAATATCTCTGGCGCAATCGGCGACGCGCCATAGGTGACGTAGCGCAGCGACGATAGATCGTAATCCGCAAGGTTCGGCACTTGCAGCACGAAGTTAATCATCGTCGGCACCAGCAGCGCATGGGTGACGCGCTCGCGTTCGATGGCCGCCAGCGACGCGACGGGCTCGAAGCGCGGGATGAAGACTTGCGTCGAGCCGCGATTGGCGTTCGAGAAGGTCGCCGCGCCGTCGGCCAGGTGAAACATCGGCGCGCTGTGCAGGTAGATTTCTTCGGAGCTGTAGCTGGCCGAAGCTTCGATGTGCCGGACGTTGGCGATGACATTGGCGTGCGTCAGCATCACGCCTTTCGGCTCTCCCGTAGTTCCCGAAGTGTAGAACAATCCGAGCAGCTCGTCGCCCGCAAGCGGTGCTACAGGATAATCGGGCAAGGCATCGGCCAGCAGCGCTTCATAACTCAAATACTCATCATCCGGCGTGTCGCTGATTGAGATGAAATGCTCGACCGATTCAAGCTGCGGGCGAATCAGGTCAACCAGCGGCGCAAGCGCGCCGCCAACCGCAAGCGCCCGCGCCCCGGAATGGTCGAGAATGTATTTGACCTCGGCGGGCGGGATGCGAAAGTTGATGGGCACGATCACCGCCCCCATCTGCGGCACCGCATAATAAAGCTCGAAGAAGCGATGGCAATTGAGCGCCAGCACCGCAATGCGGTCGCTGCTCGTCACGCCAAGCTGGGCGAGGGCGTTCGACAGACGGTTGATGCGCTCGGTGGTCTCAGCGAACGTCAGGCGCGTGTGGCCGCAGATGGCGGCGAGTTTTTCGGGATTAGAGGCCGCGGCCTGGCGCAGCCCTTCACAGATGTTCATCTCGCGCTCTCTAACGGTTGTCGCCACGTCGAGCGGCGAAACTTTGAGCTTTGCTGTCGGGTGTGACAACCGCTGAATGTCTCAAGGTGCGGGTACAATCGCACACCCGCCGAGGTATTGTAAAGGCTGGCGGCGTATGCGACTATGCGTGAGACAAGTTTTTGCAAATGGCTCAACTTTTTCGCGTCGCGCCTCGTAAGCCCTGATGGCCTGCGCCCCGATTGACCCAAACCCAGCTGCCGGTTATAACGGTTGTGGATGTTATGGCAACGACTTCTGTCCCAGTCACGAACGCCGGTCAAAGCGCCGTCGGCGACGCGCGCCAGGGCCATGCCCGCTTCTTTGATTATGTCGGCGTGGCGCTCGATTCGCTGCGCGCCAACATGCTGCGCTCGTTCCTAACCTTGCTCGGTATCACCATCGGTATCAGCTCGATCATTGCGGTCATCTCGCTTATTCAAGGCATGGATATTTACTGGAAGACCAAGATATCCAACTTCGGGCCGAATACCTTTGTCATCACGCAGTACCCGATCATCACCAACTTCGATAAGCTGATCGAAGCCATTCGCCGCAACCCGGAAGTCCATGCCGCGGACGCCGAGCGCTTGCGCCGCTCTTGCACGGCCTGCGAAGCCATCGGCGTCGAAACGCACCGCAACGTCCGCGTCCATTATGGCAAGCAATCGCTCGATACGATTGACCTCGGCGGCATGACGCCGAACATCTTTGACATCGAAGGCAAGAAGGTGGACGCCGGGCGCAACTTCATCGAATGGGAAGACGAGCATTCGCGCACCGTCACGGTGATCGGCGCAGACATCGCCGACAAGCTCTTTCCCGGCCTCGATCCCATCGGCAAAGAGGTACAGATAGACGACAAATGGTATATGGTGGTCGGCATCGGCGAGCGGCGCGGCTCGGTCTTTGGTTTCTCGCAGGACAATTACGTTAAGGTGCCGCTTTCGACTTATCAGAAAAACTATGGCGCGCGGCGCACGGTCAATATCTCGATCAAGGCGCGCGAAGGCGAGATGCAGGAGGCCGAAGATCAGGTGCGGCTCGCCATGCGGACGCTGCACAAGCTCGACTATCACGAAGAAGACGACTTTGGCGTCATCACTGCCGAGGGAGTCAATCAGTTGTTCGCGATGCTGACGACGAACATCTTTCTGGTGTCGCTGTTCGTGGTCGGTATTTCGCTGGTCGTCGGCGGCATCGTGATTATGAACATCATGCTGGTTTCGGTCGTCGAGCGCACCAAGGAGATCGGCATTCGCAAAGCGGTCGGCGCGCGGCAGCAGGACGTGGTCAACCAGTTTCTCGTTGAATCGGTCGTCTTGTGCTGTGCAGGAGGGCTGGCGGGCGTGCTGATCGCGGCGGCCATCTCGTGGCTGATGGCAACCTACACGCCGCTGCCGAGCGCCTTCCCGCTGTGGGCGCCGCTCGTGGCTTTTGCGCTCTGCACACTGATCGGCGTCTTCTTCGGCATCTACCCGGCCCGCCGCGCCGGGCGCTTAGACCCGATTGAGGCATTGCGCTCCGAATAGGGGCTAGGGACTGGGGGCTAGGGACTAGCGGGAAACCGCAAGCGCTTCGCGCCTGTTCCTACTAGCCCCCAGCCCCTGACCCCGGACCCCTGACTTATGAATTTTTCGAGCATCAAAGAGAACACGCGGCTGGCGATGGAGACACTCTCGTCGCACAAGTTCCGCGCCGCGCTGACGATCCTCGGCGTCTTCATCGGCGTGCTGGTAATTGTGGCTATGGCGGCGGTGCTGAACGGCTTTCGCCAGTCGGTGCTGGATCAGGCCGAGAGCTTCGGCACGCGCAACGTCTACGTCTGGCGCTACCCGTTCATTATGACCAGCCGCCCGCCTGCTGAAGTTCTCAATCGCAAGCCGCTAACGCTCGACGACGCACTGGCCATCCATGACGAAGTGGCGGCGGTCGAGCACGTTTACGCCGGCTTGATCTACGGCCTGCCGTTGCCCGGCGAAGTGCCGCCGCTGCCGCCCGAAGCGCGCTATAAAGATCACGTCACCCGCCGCACACGCCTCGTCGGCAACTTCCCGGTCGCGGAATTGGTCATGAATGTTCCGGTCGACGAGGGCCGCTATTTCACCGACTCTGAAAACGAGCATCGCGCTTATGTCTGTGTGCTGGCTTTCAATATTGTCGAAGCGCTCTTTCCCGGCGAAGACCCCATTGGCAAGACGATCAACGTCGGCGGCCAGGAGTTCACTGTCGTCGGCACCGTCAAGAAGCAGAAGGCCGGGCCGTTCGGCTCCGAGAACCAGGAAGACAACGACGTCTTCGTGCCCTATTACACCTTCCACAAGATGTACCCCACCGTGGACGATCATTTCATCATCGTCCGCATGCGCGAAGGGCGAATGCAGGAAGGCATACGGAGCATTGAACAGGTGCTGCGCCGCCGCCGCAACGTGTCGCTCGCGCAGGAGAACAACTTTGAGGTCGGCACGCCCGAATCGTTCATCTCAACCTTTGACGACATCGTGCGTCTGGTCTTTGTCGTGATGATCATCATGTCTATGGTGGCGTTCATCGTCGGCGGCGTCGGCGTGATGAACATTATGCTGGTGGCGGTGACCGAGCGCACCAGAGAGATCGGCATTCGCAAAGCGGTCGGCGCCAAGCGCGCGGACATCATCTGGCAGTTTTTGACCGAGGCCGTGACGCTGACAGGGATAGGCGGGCTGGCCGGCCTGTTAATCGGCTGGGGCTTTGCGAAGCTGGTAACGCTGCTGGTGCCGGCGCTCTACATGGTGATTCCGCTGTGGGCGGCGGCCTTCGGTTTCTTTGGCTCGGTGACGGTCGGCCTGGTCTTCGGCCTGTGGCCGGCGATGAAAGCGGCGCGCCTCGACCCCATCACCGCGCTGCGACATGAATGAAACCACAGATGAACACAGATAAACACAGATAAAGAGACAATGTGTATTTTACTCTTTCTTCCATCGGTGTTCATCGGTGTTCATCGGTGGTTGCTTTCCTCTGGATAGAACGATGAGCGAAATGATTCAGCTTGAAACCGACGCCGGCATCGCAATCCTGCGGCTCAATCGCCCGCCCGCGAACGCCTTAGACTTGCAGTTGCTGACAGCGCTTGGTGATACCTTTGCCGGGCTTGAAACCAACGCCGACATTCGCGCGCTGATTGTCACCGGCACGGGACGGTTCTTTTCCGCAGGGCTGGACTTGAAAGCCGTGCCCACCTACAGCGCCGCCGAGCAGCGATTGCTTGCGAGCGAGTTGAACCGCATGGTCGGGCGATTGTATGGCCTGCCGCTGCCGGTCGTCGCCGCGGTCAACGGCCATTCAATTGCCGGCGGCGTGATCGTCCAGCTCTGCTGCGATTACCGCATCGCGGCGGCGGGCGATTACAAAATTGGTTTGACCGAAGCGCGCGTCGGCGTCGTCTTTCCCGTCGCGCCGATGGCTGTTGTGCAGAGCGAATTGTCGAGGCCCGCGGCGCGCCGTGCCGTGCTGCTGGCGCGCAACGTCAACCCGCAGCAGGCGCTTGAGCAAGACTTGATAGACGAGTTGCAGCCGGCGGAGCAGTTGTTGGCGCGGGCCAGGGAGATTGCCGAAGAGATGGCCGGGTTGCCGCGCGCCAGTTTCGGGCGCATCAAGCGCCAGATGCGCGCCGCCGCCCTGGCTCAGATTGAAGATGCGGTGAGCAATCAGAACGAGCCGGTGCTCGACTCATGGCTCGGAGCCGAGACCGCCACGGCCTCGGCTGAAGTGCTGGCAGGCAACAAGGCGAAAGAATGAGCGCCGGCGAAGCGGGCTAGCTGCCGCTGGCGCTCCGGGTTGTTTTGGCGTCGCGCTTTTCGGCGACCAGATTCGAAGCGTGCAGCAGGCTGTCAAAGGTGCCGGCGTCCGTCCACCATCCTTCAATGATATCCCACGACAGGTCGCCCCACTCGATGTACTGGTTATTCACATCGGTGATCTCTAGCTCGCCACGCCCGCTCGGCTTCAACGTCTTGATGATGTCGAAGACGCGGTTGTCATACATATAGACGCCGATAACGGCGTAAGGCGATTTCGGATCGGCAGGCTTCTCTTCGATGCGCAGGATGCGCCCGTCTTCGATCACCGGCACGCCGAAGCGGTGCGGGTCGGGCACTTCGCTCAGCAAAATCTTTGCGCCCGAGCCCTGGTGGCGGAATTTCTTAGCGAAGCCGGCGATGCTGTTTTCGAGAATGTTGTCACCGAGGACGACACAGATCGGCTCGCGGTCGGCGAAGTCTTCGGCAAGCCCTAGCGCCGCCGCAATGCCGCCCTCGCCTTCCTGATAAGCGTAATGAATACGGCTGAGACCGAACTCGGCGCCGTTGCGCAGCAGCTTCAAAAAGTCGCCGGCGCTGTTGCCGCCGGTGACGACGAGAATGTCTTTGATGCCGGCTTCGACCAGGCAGCGGATGGGATAGTGGATCATTGGTTGGTCGAAAACAGGAAGCAAATGTTTGTTCGTAATTCGAGTTAATGGCGACAGTCTGGTGCCGAGTCCGCCCGCCAGAACGATGCCTTTCATGGTTCGCTCCTCCGGTTGAGTTTCTGAAGACAAATCATATTCGAGCGGTGAACATTGGGCAATGCTGTGATAGACTCGGCGCGATCATTTCTCATTCGACAGGAGGCTCAACGATGGAGCGATTGCTTGAAGGAAAAGTTGCCATCATCACCGGCGCGGGGCGCGGTATCGGGCGCGCCGCGGCGGAGCTGTTCGCCGCTCACGGGGGGCGCGTCGTGTTAAGCGATATTGACCCCGTTCCCGCCGAAGAGGCTGTGGGAGCCATTCGCGCGGCAGGCGGCGAAGCCATCAGCGTTGTCGGCGATGTCACTGACCGCGCCTTTGCCGATCTGATCGTCAGCGGCGCGGTGGACAAGTTCGGCGGCCTCGACATCATCGTCAACAACGCCGGCTACACCTGGGACGCGGTCATTCATAAGATGAGCGACGAGCAGTGGGAAGCCATTCTCGCCGTCCACCTGACCGCGCCGTTTCGCATCATCCGCGCCGCCTCGGCTTACCTGCGCGAGACCGCCAAGCTCGAACATACGGAACACGGCGCGGCGCGCGCCCGCAAGATCATCAACGTCAGCTCGACTTCGGGAACGCGCGGCAATGCCGGCCAGGCGAATTATGCTTCGGGTAAGGCCGGCGTCATCGGCTTGACCAAAACTCTCGCCAAAGAATGGGGCCAGTTCAACATTCAGGTGAACGCTGTCGCTTTCGGGCGCATCGATACGCGGCTGACGCAGGCCAAAGAGAAGGGCGAAACGATTCATCGCGGTGACACAGAGATTGCGCTTGGCATCCCCGGCGAGCGGCTCTCGCGCACCACACCGATGATCCCGATGGGCCGCGCCGGCACCGCTCAAGAGGCCGCGGGGGCGATCTTCTTCTTCGCTTCGCCGTTTTCGGATTATGTCTCAGGCCAGGTGCTTGAAGTCGCCGGCGGATTGTGAAGGCCGACCGTGACCGACAAGCAATGGGATGCATCGCGTTATGACGACGCCTATTCATTCGTCTGGAAGCACGGCGCTGGGGTGATTGAATTGCTCGCGCCTGAAGCGGGCGAGCGCATTCTCGATCTGGGCTGCGGCACCGGCCATCTGACCGCGCAGATTGCCGCGCGCGGCGCTGAAGTCATCGGCCTTGATCGCTCGGCGGAGATGATTGCGACGGCGCGGCGGAATTATCCGCGCCTGCGATTCGAGGTCGCCGACGCCGAGCGCCTGCGCTTCGACGAACGCCGGCGCTTCGACGAGCCGTTCGACGCGGTCTTTTCAAACGCGGCGATTCACTGGATGAAAGACCAGCCAGCGGTCACCGCTTCCGTTTATCAAGCGTTGCGGCGCGGCGGGCGCTTCGTCGCCGAGTTTGGCGGTCAGGGCAACATCCGCAGCATCGAAACCGCCTTGCGTCATGCCATCCAACAGGCCGGTTACGCCGTCAGTGATGAGCCTTATTATTACTTCCCGACCGTCGGAGAATATGCTTCGCTGCTCGAAGGCATCGGCTTCAGGGTGACATTTGCCGCATGGTTCGAGCGCCCAACGGCGCTTGAAGGCGGCGCCGCAGGCTTGCGCGATTGGCTGGCGGTATTCAGCGATCACTTTATGAGTCAGGTAGCCGCCGAGCGACATGCCGAGATTATCACCGCCGCCGAAGACGCTTTGCGCCCCGCATGGTTCCGCGATGGCACCTGGTACGCCGACTATTGCCGCCTGCGCGTTGCGGCGCGGCGCGAGTAAGTCGGCCCGCTCACTTCAGCTTGCGGTCGAAGAAATCGGCGGCGGCGTGATAAGCGCGCAGCCAGTTTTCATGGCGCAGGAAGTCGTGAACGTCGTCGGGAAAGACCAGTTGCTCGAACTCGACGTGGCGCTCGCGCAGGCGGCGCACCAGCTCGACCGTCTGATTGAAGGCGACGTTGCGGTCATCGTCGCCATGAATCAGCAGCACCGGCGATTTCCATTTTTCGACCGACGCCAGAGGCGATGACTCGCGGCCCAGCTTAACCAGCTCGCCCGTCGCCCACGGCGACGCGCCTACTCTGCGGCTCCAATCGTGAACGCCGTGCAGGTCAACGCCTGCCGCAAACAGGTCGGAATCGCGCGCCAGTCCCATCGCCGTCAGATAGCCGCCATACGAGCCGCCCCACAGGCCAATGTGTTTGCCTTCCACGTCGTCGCGGGCTTTCAGATACTTGCCGGCGGCGACAACGTCTTGATACTCGCTGGCGCCGCGCGGCCCGCGATGCTTGGCTTCGCGAAAAGCGCGACCGTAGCCGATGCCGCTGCGATAATTCACCGACAAGACCAGATAACCGCGACTCGCCAGGTATTGATTCATCGCGTAGGCGTTGTGGTAATAGTAATTGTAGTGCCAGGTGGGGAGCATCTGGCGAATCGGCCCGCCATGCATGAAGACGACCGCCGGGGCGCGGCCTTGCAGGTTTTTCGGCTTGAACAACTGGCCGTGAATCTCCAGCCCGTCTGCCGCTTTGAAAGTGACCACTTCGGGCTCAATCAGATCATTGTAAGGAAAATCACCCGGCAAGACGTTGCCCGCCAGCGCTTTGGTGCCTTTGCCTTTGATGTCGGCGATGTAAGGCAGGAACGGGTAGAACGCTGTCGCGTGCAGGAAGGCGAGCCGCTGGCCGCCACCGACGATGACCGGCCCCATCTCGATGCTGTTTTCGTCGGTGGTGATCCCCTGAACGTCGCCGCCCGCGACATTGACGCGCCAGAGATGGCGGTGATCGATGTCGGCTTTGTTTGCCGACACCACCATAAACGAGCGGTCGGGCGACCATGCGACGTTTTCAACCTCGTAAGCGCCGGGCGTCAGCAAAGTTGTTGCGCCGCCCGTCGAAGCGACGGCGTAGAGGTGCGCCCAGCCGTCTTTCTCTGATGCAAAGACCAGCCGGTCGCCCGCCGCCCATTGCAGGATATTGTTACCCAGCGGCAGTTGCGAAAATGAATCTGCTTCGGTTTCACCCGAACGCCAGACCTCGCGCCCCTTGCCGTTTGCGACTTCAACGACGCGGATGGCCCAGGGCTGCAAGCGCTCGCGGTCGGCGGAAAGGACATCGGCGACATTAAGCAGGCGAATGTAAGCCAGGCTACGCCCATCCGGCGACCAGCGCGGCTCGATGTCGCGGTCTATGCTCGGCTCAAGAAAGCGTATGCTCGCTTGCTTGGGATTGAAGATGGCGATAAAGCTGTGATCGCCGCGGGCAGAAACGAACGCCAGCAATGAGCCGTCCGGCGACCACACAGGCGATTCGACGTGGCCGCGAATCTCGAAGAGCTTTTTCGGCTCCGTGGCAGTCTTTCGCGGCGGCACAGGCAAGGCGGCTGACCAGAGATGGCCTTCGCTAGTGAAGATGAGCTGATCGCCGCGCGGCGAAAAGATCGGCGCGCTGCCTTCGCCCATCTTCACAACGACGCCGGTGCGCGCGTTGACGGCGCAGACTTCCTGGTGCGCGCCCGCCGGGTCACTGGTCGGATTGGGAATGTCTTTGTCGCTGTTCGCCTCGCCGCCGCGCACGTAAGCGATCCAGTTGCCGTCAGGTGAAAAGACCGGCTCGGTGATTTCTTGCCCGTCGTCGGCGCTGTAATGTGTGAGCTGGCGTCCGCTAAAGGCGGGCCCTTCGGCGATCCAGATATTGCGCCGGCCCAGATGATCGAAGACCCATGCGAGCTTGTCGCCTTGCTTCGAAGCGATCAGGTCGGACGGGAACGGCGACGACATGACCTGTTCGAGCGTGAAGCCATTGGCATAAGCCAGTCGCGTGGCGCTGACCAGCAGACAAAGCGCAACGATGGTGACGGCGACTCGGTGACGAGCGAGCATAATCCCTCCCGTGTGAAGCGGTGTGATGAATACGGATTGCGGTAATGGCTTATAAGCCTTGCCGTAGTGCGTGTCAAGCGCCGCCCGCCGGTGCAGATGATTCAAGCAACGCCCCTGTCTGAACGCGCTGCCTATTTGGCGATTGCCGATGGAATGATACAGGTTGATGTTCTGGCTCAGGCTTTGCCTTGTATGCGCTCTAACGAACGCCGCGCGATTGCCGCATCTGGCGATTTGAGTCTCTCCCAGATATCCAAGGCTTCATGAAATAGTCGGCTAGCTTCCATGTATTTGCCTTCAATTTCTACGAGCCTTCCCAACTGGTGCAGCGTGGTGGCAATGCCGCTCTGGTTGCCGAGCCGCTTCGCAATCTCCAGGCTCTCATTGTAGAGGCGGCGGGCTTCTTCCATCTCGCCTTGTGCTTGGGCGAGTATTGCCAACTGGTGCAGTGTGATGGCAATGCCGCTCTGGTCGCCGAGCCGCTTTTTGATCTCCAGGCTCTCGTTGTAGAGGCGGCGGGCTTCGTCCGTCTCGCCCTGTGCTTGGGCGAGCCTGCCCAATTCATGTGATGTGCTGGCAATACCGCTCTGGTTGCCGAGCCGCTTTTTGATCTCCAGACTCTCATTGTACAGGCAGCGGGCTTCATCGTATTCGCCTTGATCTTGCGCGAGTATTGCCATTTGGTGAAGTGTGCTAGCAATGCCACTCTGGTTGCCGAGTCGTTTC
>JBJMGU010000036.1:0-28607 GCA_045807765.1 Blastocatellia bacterium | reverse complement strand
CGCAACATCCGAGCCGCCAAAGCCGCGCAGGTCGAATGTGATCGCACGGCAACGATGACTTAACGCCGCGACTTGCTCGTCCCACATCGTCTGGTTGAGCGGAAAGGCATGGATGAAGATAACCGGCTCGCCGCTCCCTTGATCTCTGTACTCCAGGTTGAGGTGATTGATCGTCGCTTGCATTTGCTTTGCCTCGCCAGCCGGTGATGAATAATTGTCAGCTTATTCATACCGCAATGCGACCAGCGGATCAACGCGGGCGCTGCGACGGGCCGGGACGTAACACGCCGCCAGTGCCACTGTCACCAGCAGCGCGGGCAGGCTAACGAAAATCAACGGGTCGGTGGCGCTCACCTCGAACAACAGGCTCTTGATCATCTGCGTTAACGCCAGCGCGCCGGCAAGGCCAACGACGACGCCTGCACCGGTGAGCATCAAGCCTTGCCGCAAGACCGAGCGCAACAGCACGCCGGGTTGTGCTCCGAGCGCCAGGCGAATGCCGAACTCTTTGGTACGGCTGCCGACATAGACAGACATCGTGCCATAGATGCCGACGGCGGCGAGCAACAGGGCCAGCACCGCAAAAGCCGTGAGCAGCCCGTTGGTCAGACGCTGAGTGCTCAGAGTTTGTCCGACAATCTCGGTCATCGAGCGAACCAGATAAATGGGCAGCTCGGGTTCGACCTCTTTCACTGCGGCTCTGACAGTCGAAGCCACTGCTGCCGTCGGGCCGTCGGTGCGGACGATCAGAAACGCTCGCGAGTCCATGTTTTGAGACATCGGCATATAAATGTGCGGTTGTCTCTCTTCGGCCAGGCTGAAGTGATTGACGCCGCCGACGATGCCGACGATGGTCATCCATTGCTTGTCGCCTGTGGTCTCGATGCGCTTGCCGAGGGCATCGCCGTTCGGCCAGTAATGGCGGGCTAATGGTTCATCAATGATGGCGACCATTGGTGAATTGGCGTTGTCGGTTTCTTGAAAGTTGCGGCCACTGAGCAGCGGCAGGCCGAGTGCTTGAAAGACGCCGGGCGTGAAGGCTTGCAGGATGGCCTGCTCCGTGTGTGTGATGTTGCCATCAGGCGGCTCCTGCCCTTCGATAATGAAGCCGTCCTCGTTCGAATTGCCGGCGAACGGCAGGTCTGTGGCGAAGCCTACGGACTGAATGCCCGGCGCACTTCTGAGCCGCTCAATCGTGTTGTCGTAAAACTGCATGGCCAGTTCCGGCTTATTGTACTTGGTGCGCGGCAAGGCAGCGGACATCGTTAGCGTCTGTTGGGGATTGAAACCGGGGTTGACCGACTCCAGCCGCTGAAAGCTTTTTAGCAACAGCCCTGTGCCGATCAAGAGGATGAGTGAAAGCGCGAATTGCACGCCCACCAGGGCGCTGCCCATGCGCCGGTTCGCCGAGCCGCCGCGCCCGCCTTCGCGCATACCTGCCTCCAGCCCCATTCCATAAGCGCGCCGCGCCGGCACCAGCCCGAATAGCAGGCCGGTCAGCAACGCCAGCCCCGCGGTAAAGGCCAGCACCGCGCCGCTCAAATTCACTTCTTCTATCCGCGCCACGCCGGTAATCGGCAGCTTGCCGAGCATGCGGATGCCTAACCCGGCCAGCGCCGTGCCGACGACCGCGCCGATGCATGACAGCAGCACGCTTTCTGTGAGCAGTTGACGGGCGATGCGCGATGGCGTCGCGCCGAGCGCCACGCGCACGGCGATTTCTCGCGTCCGAGCCGTCGCCCGCGCCAGCAAGAGGTTGGCGACGTTGGCGCAGGCGATCAGCAGCACGAAAGCGACGGCGGAGAGCAGCACCAGCAGCGGCTTTTCGGTCTTGCCGACGAGGGTTTCCTTTAATGGCGTGACGATGGTTCGTGGCCCGTTGCCTTCACTGAGTCCGGCAGCCTCACTTTTGTCGGGGTGCTGGCGACCGAAGTTTTGCACGATGTTGGTGGTGTCAGCTTGCGCCTGCGCAACCTGCACGCCGGCTTGCAATCGGCCAATGCCCTGAAACGCGTAAGGCGCGGTGCGCGTCGGATTGAGCGCCAGCGGAATCCACAACTCGGTTTCCAACCGGGGATGCTTGAACTCAGCCGGCATCACGCCGACGATTTCCGTGGCGGCGTTATTCAAGATGAGCGTCTGGCCGACGACCTGCGGGTCGCCGCCGAAGTGCCGCTGCCAGAATCCATAACTAAGCACACAAATGCCGTTCTTGCCGGGCGCGTCTTCGCCTTCGCGAAAAGTGCGCCCAAGCACCGGGTTGACGCCGAAGACATTGAAATAATCGGCGCTCACATTGGTCACCGACAGATGCTCCGGCTCGCCGTCGCCGGTCAGGCTGACGCCGCCGTTGGTAAACAAGGCTAGCGTCTCAAACGTGTTGTTCTGATCCCGGTAGGCGGCGAAGCCGGCTTGTGACAGTCCCCACGTCGGCAAGCCCAAAGCCGGGCTGGACTGAATCAGCCGCGCCAGGCGGTCCGGCTCGTGGTAGGGCAGCGGGCGCAGCAGAATGCCATTGACCAGACTGAAGATGGCCGTGTTTGCGCCAATGCCGAGCGCCAACGTCATCACCGCAATCAGCGTGAAACCGGGATTCTGTCGCAGCACGCGCAGCCCGTAACGTAAGTCTTGCCCTAAATCATTCATCAGGGTCGCTCCTTTCGGTTCTCCGAGTACGGGCACAATCGCCATTGTCCGCTCTAACCGCCGCAGTTCTTCGGCCAGCAGTTGACCGTCTTTCAATTCGAGCAGCACAGCGCGCCGCGCCTCTTCCGCCTCAAGGCCGCCCGCCCGCCATTCGCCGTAGCGGTCGTCGAGATGCTGTGACAGCTCTTCGATGATCTCGGCTTCACGCGACGGCTCAAGCCGCAGTCCCGCCAGCCGCCTACTGATCTCTTCTTGCCACATCGCAACTCCATTGCGCTGGCGCTATTCATAGCGCAGCGCCGTCAGCGGATCGATCTTGGTCGCGCGGCGTGCCGGCAGATAACAGGCCGCCAGCGCCACGAACGTGAGCAACAACGAGACCAGCGCAAACGTCGCCGCGTCGGTGACGCTGACTTGATAGAGGAAACTCTCAAGCAGGCGCGTCAGGCCGTATGCTGCCGCAAGGCCAAGGATCAAGCTTGCCAGCACCAGCTTCATTCCTTGAGCGACGACTAGCCGCGCTACATCACTCGCCTGCGCGCCGAGCGCCATGCGGACGCCGATTTCATGGGTGCGCTGGCTGACCGAGTAAGAGATGACGCCGTAAATGCCCGCCGCTGCCAGCAGCAGCGCCAGCGTCGAGAAGCTGCCGAGCAGCAGCGTGTAGAAACGCGGGTCAGCGACTTTCTCCGCGATGACCTGAGGCATCGCGGCAACGTCGTAGAGCGGCAGATCAGCGTCAACGGCTTGCAGCTCGCTGCGCAGCGTCGCGCTAAAGCTTGGCGCATCACCAACTGTGCGCGCCACGAACGTCATATCGCCGAGCTGCCAGCGGCGCGAGTCTGCGACTTGCAGAAAAGGTTGATAGATCGCTTGCGCCAGCGGTGCGCCGACTTCGTTCTGGCGCACGTCACCGACGACGCCGATCACCTCGCGCCAGGTCTCGCCGCGAAAGCCGATGTTGAGGCGCTTGCCAATCGCCTCTGCATCGGGCCACAGGCTGCGCGCCAATGATTCGCTGACGATCAACACACCGGGCGAGTCTTCGGTATCGCGCTCATCGAACCATCGGCCTTTCAGCAACGGAATGCCCATCGCCTGAAAGTAATCGGCGCCCACGGCCAGCTTGCTGGCGCTGATGTCTGAGCGCTCGGCGGCTTCGCCTTCAACGGTCAGGTCGCCTTGAATGCGCGCGCCGTGTTTGCCGAGCGGCAGCGCATTGACCATGCCGACGGCAAGCGCTTCCTTTCGGGTAGCGAGATGGGCGAGGGCCTGCCGGTAATACGCTTTCGCTTGCGCCATTGTCGGATAGGTTGCTTCGGGCAGGGTGATGCTGGCGGTCAGCACAGAATCGGGATTGAAACCGAGGCTGGTGTCGCGCAGCCGCATGAAATTTTTCACCAGCAACCCCGCGCCGATCAATAACACCAGCGCCAGCGAAACTTCGGCAACCACCAGCGTATTGCGCAAGCGATGGCGGAGCGCGCCGCCTGTAGTTCGCCCGCCATCTTTGAGCGCCGTGTTCAGATCGGGCTTTGATGATTGCAGCGCTGGCGCGAGCCCAAAGATGATTCCAGTCAGCGTTGATATCAGCAGCGTAAAGCCGAGCCCCCAACCATCAATGGCAATAGCATTGAGACGCGGGATTTCTTGCGGCGCCGCCGCGACCAGCAGGTTTAATCCCCAGGTGGCTAGCAGCAAGCCGAGCGCGCCGCCGGCGAGCGCCAGCACCAGGCTCTCGGTCAGCAACTGCCGCACGATGCGCCAGCGGCTCGCACCCAGCGCCGCGCGTATAGCCATCTCTTTTTGGCGGGTCGCGGCGCGCGCCAGCAAGAGGTTGGCGACGTTGGCGCAGGCGATCAACAAGACGAAGCCAACCGCGCCGAGAAAGACCAGCAGTGCGGCGCGCACGTCACCGACGATGTGGGTTTGCAAAGGCACGAGGTTGACGCCCATGCCGCGATTGGTCTGTGGAAAGGATTGCTCCAGGCGGCTGGCAATGGTCGCCATCTCGGTCTGCGCCTGCGCCGGCGTGGCGTCCGGTTTGAGGCGTGCAACGACGCGCAGGAAGGCGTTGTCGCGTTTGGCGCTGAGCGCCGCCGGCACCCACACTTCGGCTTCATCGGGAAAACCAAAACCATTGGGCATCACGCCGACCACTGTGCAACTGTCGCCTTCGATGCGGACGGCGCGATCAATCACCGCAGGGTCGCCGCCAAAGCGCCACTGCCACACGCCATAGCTGAGGATCACCGCTGTGTTGCCAGCCTGCGGGCTGTCGTTGCCGAGCAGTTGCCGCCCGGTTTCTTGCGGCAAGAAGGTGCGCCCGATTATCGGCTTGACGCCGAGCGTCGCAAACAACCCGTCCGTGACCCGCGCCACACGGACGCGCTCAGGCTCGATGCCGCCGGTCAGGTTGCTGGGCCAGGTGCCGACGTAAGCGGCCATCTGCTCGCAGCTTTGACATTGCTCGCGCCACTCAATGAAATCAGGGCCGAAGACCGGGCCATTGTTCGAGATATGCCCATCGCGCTCGGCGGTCGTGAAGATCATCATCAAACGATCAGGCTGCGGATAGGGCAGCGGGCGCAGCAGCACGGCGTTGACGACTGAAAAGATCGCCGTGGTCGCGCCGATGCCGAGCGCCAACACCAGGATGATTGTGGCGCTGAAGCCTGGACGGCTGCGCATCGTCCGCAGAGCATAACGCAAGTCTTGTAACAGGTCTTCCATTACATTCCTCCTGCCTGCTCCCAACACTACCGGCTCGCGGCTCACCTGTTGCTCGACGCGCCGCAGCTCTTGCTGAAGGATTTCGCTCTCGCTCAATTCATCGAGCGCTGCCTGATAAGCCGCAGCGGCAGCCGCGCCGCCAGCGCGCAACTCGGCGTAGCGGTCATCGAGGTGCTGCGACAGCTCCTCGATAATCTCGGCCTCGCGCGTCGGCTCAAGCCGCAGGCCGCAGAGGCGCTCTTTAATCTCTGGTTGCCAGTCAGGCATTTTCAGCCTCGGTGATGCGGTTGATCGCGGCGACAAACGATTGCCAGGTCGTGCGCTGCGAGGCCAGCACCTTGCGGCCCTCTTTGGTCAGCTTGTAATAGCGCCGCCGCCGCTGGCCGGCCTTCTCGACCCAGCGGCCTTCAATCCAGCCGCGCTTCTCCAGGCGGTAGAGCAGTGGATAAAGCGACGCGACGTTGAAGCGCAGCACGCCGTCCGAGCGCGCCTCGATCAGCTTGCTGATCTCATAGCCGTGCCGGGGCCGCACCTCGACCAGCGAGAGGATCAACAGCTCGGCGCTGCCCTTCTTTAATTCGCGATCAAACATTCGAGCGCTCTTATGTTGCATAGCAATATATTATTCAGAAATATAAAACTGTCAAGCGCCATCGGTGGAAGCGTCGAGATAATGTTGAGGAAGGGTTGCCGAAAAAGACTGGCATTTCAGGGAAACCATTTTACCTGTTTGCCGCGCTCGTTTATGATTTCACTCGGCACCGAGCCGTGACGCCGTGACAAGGAGAGCTAAGGATGATGACACCCGCCGCGCCGCTGGTCTTGCACGAGCGCCAGGGCGCGATCCTGCTGCTGACGCTCAACCGTCCTGAGAAAAGCAACTCGCTGCATCCTGATCTGGTGCGCCAGCTTGGTGACGGGCTCGCGGCTGCCGCCGGGGACGACTCAGTGAACGTCGTCGTCATCACCGGCGCGGGCCGCAGCTTCTGCGCCGGTCTCGACCTCGGCCTGCTGGTCGGTTGGACGATGGAAGAAAAGCTCGAATACCTGGGGACGGTCACAAGGGTCTTTCGCGCCGTCTGGGAATTGCCGCAGCCGGTGATTGCTGCGGTCAACGGGCCGTGCATCGCCGGCGGGTTTGACCTCGCGGCTTTCTGCGACCTGCGGCTCGCCGCCGACGAAGCCATCTTCGGGCAAGCGGAGATTAACATCGGCCTGACGCAGATCATTCACCCGCTCTACAAGACCATCGGCCTGGCGCAAGCGAAAGAACTGGCAATGACCGGTCAGAATATCTCGGCGATGGAAGCCTACCGCATCGGCCTGGTGAATCACGTCTACGCGCAGGCCGAACTGCTTCCGCAAGCCATGCAGCTCGCGACTTTACTTGCCGCCAAGCCGCGTTTGGCACTGATTGAAACCAAGCGGCTAACGCGCGAGTTGATCGATCTGGATACGGCCAGCGCGCTGGCAGAGATCGGGCGCACCTTTCGCGGCTGCCTCGAAAGCGACGAGCATCAGCAAAGCGTCAACGCTGTGTACGCGAGAATCCACAGGAAGAAGGAGTCAGAAGTCAGAAGTCAGGAGTCGGAATAAAAGCGGGGCGGGAGAAACGTACTGGCTGCCGCCGACTTCCTCTTCCATTCTGTCTTCTGACTCCTGACTTCTGACTCCCTCTCAAGCTATGAAACCTGAAGACCTGAAGCTCATCGAGCTGTTGCAGATCAACGAAGCGGCGGGGACGATCTATTTCAAGAATCGTCGCATGCTGATCTTTGACGCGGATGCGATGGGGCTCTTGCGCCGCGAGCTGATCGAAGGGCTGGGCGTGCCGGGGGCGCGCAAGATTCTGGCACGCTTCGGTTATGCGCGCGGCTACCGCGACGCCATGACCTCGAAGGAATTGTTCGACTGGGAGACGCTCGAAGACTGGTGGCGGGCCGGCACGCGCCTGCACGCGCTCGAAGGCATCACCGATGCACACCCGCTGCTTCACGAATTCAACACTGACACGGGCACCTTTTACGCTGAAGGCATATGGACGACTTCGTATGAAGCGGAGCAGCACTTGAGGCACATCGGCAAGAGCGACACGCCAGTCTGCTGGACGCTCACCGGCTACGCGAGCGGTTATACGACCGCGGTGTTTGGCCGCGAGGTTTTCTATTTCGAGACCGAATGCGTTGGGCGCGGCGACGGGCAGTGTCACGTCGTTGGCAAATCGCTCGGCAGCGAAAGCAACGAAGCGATTGACGCAGCGCGCGAGCATTACCAGATCGATGACTTCGAGCAGCAGTTGCCGCGAATCGTCAGCGAGCGCGCCGAGATTCAAGAGTTGATGGGCGAGCTGGACCGCCGTGCCAGCGACCTCGAAGAAGAACGGGCGCGCGTCGCCGCCCTCGAATCGCAGGTCTTTTACCTGCAAGAGGCCATCAACCAGAATTACAACATCGAAGAGATGGTCGGCGTCAGCCCGACCTTCAAGCAGGTTATGAAAGATGTCGAGCGCGTCGCGCCGACCGATACGACCGTGCTGATTACCGGCGAGACCGGCACCGGCAAGGAACTGGTGGCCCGTGCCCTTTACGCGCGCAGCCAGCGGCGGTCGCGCCCGCTGATTACGGTTAACTGCGCGGCGCTGCCCGCCGGATTGGTCGAGTCGGAGCTGTTTGGCCACGAGCGCGGCGCCTTTACCGGCGCCGTGCAACGCAAGCTCGGGCGCTTTGAGCTGGCCAACCACGCGACGATCTTTCTCGATGAAGTCGGCGAACTGCTGCTCGACACGCAGGCGAAGTTCCTGCGCGTGCTTCAACAGGGCGAGTTCGAGCGCGTCGGCGGCACGCAGACAATCAAGGTAGACGTGCGTGTCATTGCCGCTACCAATCAACCGCTCGCCCGGCTG
Organism: Blastocatellia bacterium; assembly: GCA_045807765.1. Taxonomy (GTDB): domain Bacteria; phylum Acidobacteriota; class Blastocatellia; order UBA7656; family UBA7656; genus DATENM01. Next base: position 20,326 of record JBJMGU010000036.1, on the reverse strand, counting down.
GTCGAAGAAGGGAAGTTCCGCTCGGACCTCTACTACCGCCTCAACGTTTTTCCGATCAACATCCCGCCGTTGCGCGAGCGTGGCGACGACCTGGTGCTGCTGGTCAATTACTTCGCGCAGAAATTCCGCGCCCGGTTCAAGAAGAAGATCACCTCGATCAGCCAGGAATCACTTGAACGCCTGCAACAGTATGCGTGGCCCGGCAATGTGCGCGAGCTGGAGCATATCATCGAGCGCGCCGTCTTGCTGGCCGAAGGCGAAGTGCTCCAGATCGATCTGCCGCTCGGCGATGAACGGCGCATCTCGGCGACGGCTACCGTCCGGCCCGCCGGGCTACGGCTGGTGACGCTCGACGAGATGGAGCGCGAATACATCGAGCAAGTCTTGAAACACACCAGCGGCATGATCGCAGGCCGCGGCGGCGCGGCGGAAATCCTCGGACTGCCGGCCTCGACTCTGCGCAGCCGCATGAAGAAACTCGGCGTCAAGTAGATCATCGCCACGAAATGTCGTGTCCGACGCGAAATGTCGTGTCCCTATCTCGATTTATCAGCTAGCAAACAATCCCTTACTCCCTCTTCAAAGTCTAATTTTGCTGGGGTTCTCGTCGATTTTGCGTGATTCAATGAATGCCCTGGAGTGTGGCCGCTCGCTTGCCTTAATCAATTGCGAAGGAGCATCGCGCTATGGATATTCGTATTTCGCAATCAGAAGAAAAGGATTCGGGCCGGGTCATTTTGCGGGTTGAAGGGCGGCTGACTGGCGACGCGGCAGAGTTGCTCGAAAATGTCTGCACACGCCTTCTCGACCGTTCGCATGGCAGCCTGCGCATCAACGTTGACGGCATCAACTTTATCGGCGAAGACGGCGCGCGGGCGTTGAGCCGTTTGAAGCAGCGGCCACAGGTGCAGCTCGACGGTTGCCGCCTGTTCACCGAGTGCGTTGTCGAACAGGTCGGGGTGTTGTAAGACGCGCCGAGGTCTGGTCAACGAACCAGAAGGCGCAGGGTGAGCGCAGAGGATATTTGCCTCTGCGCTCACCCTGCGCCTTCTGACTTTTATCGGCAGCGCGATATATCGCGCCGACACGAAATGTCGTGCCGAATTCCCGCCGTTGCACCGTCGCTATGAAACGCACGATCAGCCATCCCTAATGTTCACACAACTTTTTCGCAAGCAACCCGGCAGCGCCTGTGGTCGCCGGTTTGCAATATTAGACGATGGAGGAATTGATTGATGGCAAGGGTTATTGACGAGATCAATGATACCAGGATAGCTGAAGCGGACGAGCGCTACGCCGCCGTGCCGGAGATCGACGATGACGAGCTGGAAGCGCTGATGCGCGACGAGCCGGCGCCGACGCGCACGAAACCGCAAGATGAAAAGCAGAAGAAGACGCCAATCTACAAGCGGGCGCGCGTGATGATCCTCGCGGCCATCGTGTTGTTGGTTGGTCTCGGTTTCGGCGTGCGCTATTTCGCTTATGCCAGCGCCCACGAAACTACGGACGACGCCTTTATCGAAGGCCACGTTGTACAGATCAGCCCGAAAGTAACCGGCCACATCGCCAGGGTCTATGTCATGGACAACCAGCACGTCAAGAAGGGCGATCTGCTGGCCGAGATTGATCCGCGCGATTACGAAGCGCGACTGGCGCAGGCAAAGGCGACCGAGCTTGCCGCGCAATCGAAAGCGCAGGCCGCTTCGATTAACGTCGACGTGACCAGCACGACCACCGGCGCGGGCGTCGAGCAAGCTTCGTCGAGCGTGCAGACGGCGAAGTCGAACGTTGAAAATGCGCGTGCCGCCGTCGAAGCGACGCGCGGCAGATTGGCGCAGGCGCAGGCGCAGGTGGACACGGCTCAGGCGAATGCCGAATCGGCTCACGCTCAGGCCACCGCCGCCGAAGCCGAAGCGACACGCGCCAACGCCGAAGCGCAGCGCTACGCCACGCTCTATAAACAGGATGTGATTTCGCGACAGCAGTACGACAACGCGGTGGCCGCGGCGCGAACCGCGACGGCTTCGCTTGAATCGGCGCGCAAGCGGGCTGCCGCCGCCGTCGCGCAAGTCGGTGAAGCGCGCGCCGCCGCGCAGGCCGCGCAAGGTGCTATACAGCAATCGCAGGCGCAAGTCGGCGTCGCCCAATCGCAGGTCGGCGAAGCCGCGGGCCGGCTGGCTGCTGCTAACGCCGCGCCGCAGCAGGTCGCCGCGAGCCGCGCGCAGGTCGCAACCGCGAGTGCCGACATTGAACAGGCGCGGGCGGCGGTTGAACAGGCCGAGTTGAATTTGTCCTATACAAAAGTCTACGCGCCCGAAGACGGCATGGTAACCAAGAAGGCCGTCGAAGAAGGCACGTTTGTGCAGGTCGGTCAGGCGTTGATGGCCATCGTGCCCGACGAAGTGTGGGTGGTCGCCAACTTCAAAGAGACGCAGTTGAACGCCATCCGGCCCGGTCAGCCGGTGGAGATCAAAGTGGACGCTTATCCAGGCAAGACCTTCCGCGGTCATGTGGATAGCATTCAGACCGGCACCGGCGCGCGCTTCAGCATGCTGCCGCCTGAAAATGCGACCGGCAATTTCGTTAAGGTCGTGCAGCGCGTTCCGGTAAAGATCGTCTTTGACGAGCAGCCCGACCCTGAACATCCGATTGGCCCCGGCATGTCTGCCGAGCCGGAAGTTAAAGTGAAGTGATTTGAGATCAACCCGCGAGGGTTGCACGATGTTTCACGCAAAGGCGCACGCGCGAGGCTGTTCAGGAGACCTCTGAAGCGCAGCCTCGGCGCGCGGCCTTCGGGCCTGTGTCCCAGCGCCTTTGCGTGGAACGATTTTGATGTGAAGTGAGCCCGCGGGCTCACCTCACAGGCGAACTTTATGAGCAGCGAAGCGAACAAAATTCCCACCGCCACGCGCACCGTGATTGAATCGGCTGAGCCGTGGCGACCGAGCTTCAATCCCTGGCTGATTGCGGTGTCGGTCATGCTGGCGACGTTTATGGAAGTGCTCGACACTTCGGTTGCCAACGTCGCGTTGCCGCACATCGCCGGCAACCTGTCGGCCAGCACAGATCAAGCGACGTGGGTGTTGACCAGTTATCTGGTATCAAACGCCATCGTGCTTCCGGCGACCGGCTGGCTTAGCACGACCTTTGGGCGCAAGCGGCTGCTGATCTTCTGTATCATCATCTTCACGGCTTCATCGCTATTATGTGGCGCCGCCACCAGCCTGCCGATGTTGATTCTGGCGCGCGTCATTCAAGGCGCGGGCGGCGGCGCGTTGCAGCCGATTGCTCAGGCGGTGATGCTGGAAAGTTTTCCGCCCGAAAAGCGCGGCGCGGCGATGGCGGTCTACGGCATGGGCGTGGTAGTCGCGCCAATCATTGGGCCGACGCTCGGCGGCTGGATCACCGACAACTACTCGTGGCGCTGGGTCTTTTACATCAACATTCCCGTAGGCATTCTCGCCGTGTTGATGTCGCAGTGGTTCGTCGAAGACCCGCCGTACATCAAGAACGTCAAGCGCAGCAGCATCGATTACGTCGGCTTCGGCTTGATGGCGCTCTGGCTGGCGACGCTGCAAATCATGCTCGACAAGGGGCAGGATGAAGACTGGTTCTCGTCGCCGCTCATCGTCTGGCTGACAGTGATCTCGGTGGTGTCGCTGATCGCCTTTGTCGTCTGGGAGCTGCGCATCAAAGACCCCATCGTCAACCTGCGGGTCTTGAAGAATCGCAACTTCGCCGTCGGCACCGCGTTGATTGCCGTCGTTGGTCTGGTGCTTTATGGCACGACGGCTTTGCTGCCGCTGTTTCTGCAAAACCTGCTGGGCTATTCGGCGTTGCAGAGCGGCATGGCGGTCAGCCCGCGCGGTTTCGGCTCAATGCTGGCGATGATTCTGGTCGCGCGGCTGATCGGCTTGATCGATACGCGCTGGCTGATCGGTTTCGGCTTCGGCATTCTCGGATTGTCGGTGATCTGGCTTGCGGGCATCAATCTGAACATTGCGCCCTCGACGATTCTATGGCCGATCATCATCAGCGGCCTGGCGATGGGCTTCATCTTTGTGCCGCTGTCAACGACGGCGGTGGGGACGCTGCGCAACGAAGAGATGGGCAACGCCACGGGTCTCTTCAACCTGATGCGCAACATCGGCGGCAGCATCGGCATCTCGGCGGTGACCACGATGCTGGCGCGCGGCGCGCAGACGCATCAAGTGCCGCTCACGGCGCACATGACGCCTTACGACCCGACGTTTCAACAGCAACTCCAGGCGCTGGCCGCCAAGCTCGCGCCGCAGGTCGGTCAAGCGGCAGCGCAGACCAAGGCGCTGGCGATGATGTACGGCACCGTCGTCAAACAGGCGATGCTTTTGGCTTTCGTGGATGAATTTCAGCTACTCGGCTTGTTGTGCCTGCTCTGCATTCCGACGGTGTTGTTCTTGAAAAAGGCGAAGGCGCGCGGCCCGGTCGCCGCGCACTAATTGCGGCGAGCGCGCTTTATTCGGTCGGGTTGATGCGTTATGCTTAGGCCCAACCATGAGTGCGGCAATGAAAAAGAGCAGACCGGCGGGCAAGCTGTTCAAGCGGGTGATTGCCGCGCCGTTTGTTTTTGTGGCCGCCATTCTGATTCTGCTCGAAGACTGGCTGTGGGACGATCTGGCGCGACTGGCCGCGGCCATCGGGCGCTTGCCGGTCTTTCATCAAGTCGAGACGCTGATCACCAAGCTGCCGCCTTATGCGGCGCTCCTCTGTTTCGCGGTGCCGTCGCTGTTGCTGATCCCTGTGAAGCTGGTGGCCTTGTACTTCATCTCGCACGGGCATGCGCTGTCAGGATTGCTCACGGTGATCGGCGCGAAGATCGCGGGCACGGCACTGGTTGCACGACTGTTCACGCTGACACAGCCCCGGCTGATGCGGATCGGCTGGTTCGCATGGGTTTACGAGCGCTTCGTTGGGTTCAAGGCGCGCATCTATGCGGTCATCCATTCGACAGCCATCTATCAAGCCAGCCACCGGCAAATGGTGCGCCTGCGTCTGGCATTAAAAGCGTGGAAGGCAAAACGCAAAGGCGCGTGGCGTCGGCGCTGGGACGCGGCACGCAAACTCTCGCGTCAGCGCAACTCGTCCCGCTAGTCACCCTATGCCTTGACGGTCGCCTTGCGCTCCAGCTTGTTCCAACCCACAGCGATGCCGCGCAGCGAGGCGAAGGTTGATTTGATGGCGACGTAATACATCAACTGGCGATAGAAGAATCGCTGTAAGAAGAGCCACACCAGCAGGCGGCGGTTCTCTTTGCGCTCCAGGATGAAGGCGAGCGCCGCCGCCAAAAACTCCATCGTCATGAAGATGGCATAGTAAAACAGCGCCCGCTTCAACGAGTCCGCCGAAAACTCTGCCGGGTGCTGCCAGCGGTCTATGGCCGTCATCACCGCCGTCACCAGCATCAGCAGATCCATCGCCGGCGAGATCAACGGGAAAAGCACCTGGAAGATGAAAACGTTCGGCAGCGCCACAAAGCCTAGCGCTCCATAGCGTGGGCGGAAGAGCGCGTCCTTGTGCTTCCACGCCGCCTGTAATGTTCCATACATCCAGCGATAGCGCTGCTTGACGAAGCCGCGCACCGTGTCGGGCGCTTCCGTCAACGCCATCGCCTCGTCTTCGTAAGCAATCGAATAGCCGAGCTTGCGAATGGCCATCGTCAGGTCGGCGTCTTCGGCTAGAGTTTCATGGGTGAAGCCGCCGGCTTCGATGACCAGCTCGCGCCGCCACGCGCCGACCGCACCCGGCACGACCGTGACGCAATTCAAGAGGTTGAAGGCGCGGCGGTCGAGGTTCTGGCTGGTGATGTATTCGAGCGCCTGCCAGCGCGTCAGCAGGTTGATGCGGTTGCCGACTTTGGCATTGCCGGCGACCGCGCCCGTCTGCGGGTCGGCGAAGTGGCGCACCAGCTTGCTGATGGTGTCGCGCGCAAAGATCGTATCGGCGTCCAGAGCAATGACGATCTCGGCTCCGGTATGGGCGACGCCGAAGTTCAGCGCCGCCGCCTTGCCGCCATTCGCCTTAGTGAACAGGCGCACGCGCGGCTCGTCGCCGAAGCCTTCCTTGACCCGGCTGTAGGTGGCGTCTACCGAGCCGTCGTCAACGACGACAATCTCAAAATTTGGCGGGTGATCCGAGGCCAGCAGGGAAATAATCGTCTGCACGATGACCTTCTCTTCGTTGTAGGCCGGCACGATGACGGCGACCGTCGGGCTGTAACTCGGATCATAAACTGCGCGGCGCTCGCGCCAATGCTCGATGACCGCCAGCGTGCCGATCAGCAATAGCCGCGCGATGCCGAGCGTGATGCCGATCAGAAAGAGCCAGCGGATCAGCTTGATGAAATAATTGATGACGTCGAAGGCGGCGCGGTCGGCCATCGCTCGCCACTGCGAGCGCGTGTCGATGAGCGGCATCACTTCGTCGCGTGATTTGCCGAGCAGATCGGAAACGGTGACGAACTCGAAGCCGCGCTTGCGCAGCTCAGCGACCATCACCGGCAGCGCCGCAACAGTTTCAGAGCGATCACCGCCGGCGTCGTGCAACAGGATGATGTTACCGCTCGGGCTATTCGGATCGCCCGCGGCGTCAATGACCGCCTTGACGATGTCGCGGACCTTGTCTTCGCCGGGCCGCGGCGCTATCCAGTCTTTCGGGTCAATCTGCATACCGACCGTCAGGTAGCCGCGATCAGAGACCGATTCCAGCGGGCGCACTTCGTCGGGCGTCACCGGCTCGGCATCTTCAGCGTAAGGCGGGCGGAAGAGATAGGTGCGGCGGCCCACCAGGCTCTCCATCAACACGCGCGTCGCCGACAGCTCAAAGCCGAACTGCGTGTTGCTGATGTTGGCGATGTTCGGATGCGTGAAGGTGTGATTGCCGAGTTCGTGGCCTTCGGCAACTTCGCGGCGGATGAGCGCCGGGTACTGCTCGGCGTTCAAGCCGATGACAAAGAAAGTCGCCGGCGCGTTTGCCTGCTTGAGCGCGTCAAGCACCCGTGGCGTCCATTCCGGGTCGGGGCCATCGTCGAAGGTCAACGCCAGCTTGCGCGGCACGTAGCCATAGCGCTGGATGACGTAGGGCGAGGGCATCTGATCGCGGGCGATGTTTTCGGAAGTGATAAGACCGCGCGCCGCGTCGAATTGAATGGCGCGCACCCCGGCTTGCGGTGCCGCTTCGACGCGCAGGATTTCGCCGCGGCCTTCGTAGTCGAGGTCGTAGCCATAAACCATGTTCGCAAGCTGGGCGGCGGTGTCGGCGTCGAGCGGCAGGCTGCGCCCGAAGAAGCTCCACAGCGAAGGGTCTTCGCTGCCCAGCCGCCAGAGCGCCACGCCGCGCGCCGAAAACGAGCGCGCCACCGCGGCCTGATTGAAGGCCGACACCGCATCCAGCATCCATATGGTGTGCGATTCGGGCTTGTCCGGTTGATCGTAGCTTACATAACGAAAGGTCGGGTTGAGCGACGCCGGATCAAGCTCGATCTGCTCGACTTCGTTTTCGCGCGCACGGGTCAGGGCTTCCTGAAAGGTCTGGGTTGCCGGCAGCCCGCCTTCCGGCCAGTCGTACGCGTAGTTGCCGATGGCGACGATCATCTTGTCCGCCGGCACATCGCGCTGCCGCGTGGTCAGGATGTCTGTGAACCAGTCAATGGCGGCAACCGGCCCGGCATCTTTCGAGGCGTAGTGCTGGTCGTAGACCATGAGGATGACGTAATCGGTTAGCTCCGAAATCTTCGCATAGTTGAACGAGTCGTTATTCGCCGGCAGATTGATGGAGATTTCCATCCCGGCAGGCTGCATGGCGGCGCGCAGCTCGGTGAGAAATTGCAGCAGCGCCGGCTGGCTTTTATCAAGAACGCTCTCGAAATCAACGCTGACGCCTTGCAGTTTATTCGACTGCGCGGTGTCTAAAAGCTGCTCGATGCAGTGCGCCCGCGCCTGCGGGTTGGCGAGCATGGCGTCGAGCTTATCGGCCTCCCAGTCCTGGCCGTTGAAATTATTGACCATCGCTAAAACGCGGGTGTCGGGCCGCGTTGTGCGGATGAAGTTCAATGCCTCGTGGTTGGCGTTGAGATAATCCAGGTCGCGAGCGATATCTCTGGTCGTCATTGTGCCATCTGAACTTTCAAGGTGCAGCCAGTCGGCGATCACCACGTCAATGCTGATGTCGGGATTGCCGATGTTGAGCTTGAGCGAAGATGGGCTAGCGTCATCCCACGGAACAAAGAACGCGATAGTCAGCGGGTTGCTCTCAGGCTTGGGCGTCGGGCGCACGCGAACGGCCTGTGCGCGCTTCAAGCGCTCGGCTTCGAGCTTCTGTTTGTAGACGCGCAGGCGGCGTTGCACGGCGGTTTCGATCTTAGGAGCTTCAGGCGGCGGCGGCGCGACATGGGCGCTCAATTCTTGTTCGGGAAATTTCAGCGGCAGTAGCGCCGGGCTGACCAGGATGCTGAGGATCAATGCGCCGAACAGCACAGTCAGTGCCAGCCCGCTTAGATAGACGCCGCGGCGCAATCGTGGCCAGCGTTTATGATCGGGGTCGAAAAATACCGGATGCTCGCGAATCTTGCTCATACAAGGGGTGTGACGGATGCTCGCTGAATATTCATGATACACTAATCTCGGATGAGCAGTCAGGCGAAATTTCTTGCCAAAAAACATCTAGCAATAGCGGTATTCTTGACGTTCGTTGCGCTCGGCTTTCGTCTGTTCATCGCACTAAAGCTGCCGACGGACGAACCGGATGATGGCCGATTGTATGCGCGCATCGCCAATAATCTGCTCGACCATCACGTCTACACAATCGCCACCGAAGAACCTTTCGAGCCGACCTACATCCGTCTGCCCGGTTACCCTGTCTTTCTCGCCGCGGTCTACAAGCTGTTTGGGCGCGACAACAACGCGGCGGTGCGTGTCGTTCAGGCGGTCGTCGACACGCTGACCTGCTGGCTGATCGCGTGGCTGGCGCTGGCGTGGACACCTCTGGCCTGGGAGCTTGAAAAACGCCGCCGCGCTCTGCTTATCGCGCTGGCCCTGGCGGCGAGTTGTCCCTATCTGGCGATCTACGTCGCGACCATATTGACTGAGATATGGACGGCTTTCTTTGCGACGCTCTGCGCACTGGCGGCGTCGCTCGGACTGCGCAGCCGGAGCCCGAAAAAGCAGGTCGCATGGTGGGCACTGGCGGGCCTGGCGGGCGGCGGTGCGACCAGCTTTCGCCCTGACGGTGGACTGTTTGTCGCCGCCGTCGGCGGCACGCTGGCGGTAGTCGGCGTTGCGCGCGCTTTCAGTCAATGGCGGACGGCGCGGAAAAGTAGTCAACCAGACAAAACGCCGCAGGCCTACAGCGCCGCACGGCAGGCGCTCGCGAAGACTGTCTTGCAAGGCGCGGTGCTGACGCTCGGCTTTGTCCTGGCGATTGCGCCCTGGACGATTCGCAATGCTCGCGTCTTCGGTGTCTTCATGCCGATTGCCCCGGCGCAGGCCAACATGCCCGACGAGTTCGTGCCGCGCGGCTTCATCCTCTGGCTGAAGACATGGGTGGATGATGTGAAGTACACAGAGACCGTCGAGTGGGCAATGGATGTGCGGGCGATTCATATTGAGGAGATACCGGATAGCGTTTTTGATTCGCCGGATGAGCGTGACCGCGTCGCCGCTCTGCTGGCGCGTTATAACAAAGAGATTGAGCCGCCCGCTCCATCGGCAAAGCCTGAGATCGAGGACGAAGCGGCTGCCGCGCCGGCGCCACCCGCCGAGGCCGCGCCCGACAACGACGAGACGAGTCCATCTGACAATGACGAATCTCCGAGTGATGACGCCGCAAGCGACGACTCATCGAACGACGAGGAGCCGCCGGAAGCCGCCGAGCCGCCGAAGTTCGAAGGCGAGATGACGCCCGACATTGACACAGGCTTTATGGAGATTGCCGTCGAGCGCATCCATCGCCACCCGTTGCATTACTACGTCGTGATGCCATTGCGCCGCGCCGCTTCGCTGTGGTTCGACACGCACTCGCAGTATTACCCGTTTCAAGGCGAGTTGTTGCCGCTCAAAGACCTCGACAGCGACCTGCATCAGCAATACTGGCTGCCGCTGTTTGCCGGGCTGACCTGGCTCTATACCTTGCTTGCCGCGCTGGGGGCGTGGGTGATGTGGCGCTGGTGCGATTCGCGCCGCTGGCTGTTGATGCTTGCTTTGCTCGTCCTGCCGCGCCTCGCCTTTCTTTCGACAATCGAAAACCCCGAGCCGCGTTACGTGGTCGAGCTGTTCACCTTTGTGATAGCGGCCTCCACGCTGGCAATCGCCGGCCCGGTCTGGGACGGGCTGTCGAGGCGGTTGCGCAAACCCGCGAGCGATTCGCCCTCAAGCTGACTGGCCTCGCCGCTTCGCCTTCAGTTGCCGCATAATGAAGCTGCGGCGCTTGTCTTGAAACGTATTCTCGGCTACTATCACGGCACTTCACTGAGGCTCTGAGGTTCCTCTATGCTCGAAGCCGGCACCTTCATCCAGGGACGCTATCGGATCATCAGCCAGATTGCCAAAGGCGGCATGGGCGAAGTCTACCTGGCGTGGGACGAAAACCTCGGCGTGACGGTCGCCGTCAAACAGAACTTTTTCAACGACCAACGCTTAATCGAAGCCTTCAAACGCGAAGCGCGCCTGCTCGCCGGCTTGCGCCACCCCTCACTGCCGCAGGTCAAAGATTACTTCATCAACGATGTCGGCCAGTTTCTCGTAATGGAGTACATCGCCGGCAACGACCTCGGCGGGATTCTCGAAAAGCGCCAACAGAAGATCGCGCCGGTCGGTCAGCCCAAGCCATTCGAGGTCGGTGAAGTCATTCAATGGGCCGAGCAGTTGCTCGACGCCCTGGATTACCTGCACACCTTGCCCGAGCCGGTGATTCACCGCGACATCAAGCCGCAGAACCTGAAGCTTGCCGGGCGCAATCAAATCATCCTGCTCGACTTCGGGCTGGCAAAAGGCAAGCCGCAGTGGGTGACGCGGGTGACTTCGTCGGGCAGTATTTATGGTTACACGCCGAACTACGCGCCGCTCGAACAGATTCGTGGCTTAGGGACGGACCCGCGCTCGGACCTCTACGGTCTCGGCGCGACGCTTTATCACCTGCTCACAGGCGTGCCGCCGGTCGACGCGGCGACGCGGGCCGACGCGTTTATTGGCAGCGAGCCGGACCCTTTGCTCGCCGCCAACGAAGTGGCCGCAAACGTGCCGCGCGAGGTTGCGGCGGTGTTGATGAAAGCCTTGGAACAGCACCGCAACCAGCGGCCCGCGTCGGCGGCGGAAATGTTAGAGATGCTGCGCACCGCTAAGCTCTCAACCGTGATTGATCGCCCCGCCGGTGAGAATACGGAGATCACGCCGGTGGTCGAGCTTGCGGCCCGCGAAGAAGATGCCTGGCTGCCGACAGAGATCGGACTCAGTAAACAAGCCGAACAGGAGGAGCGCGAAGCGCAGCAGGAAGCCGAAAGCCGCCGCCGCGCCGAGCCGGAACGCCGCGCCGCAGAAGCCGCCGCCTTCGCCGTCGAACCGGAGCGGCAGGCGCGAGACGCCGTCACATGGCCGCAGCCGTCTGAAGAACGCTTGCAGGAGCCACAGGCCGAAGCGCGCATTGCGCCAAAAAGCAAAGCCATGCGCCATTGGAAAGCGGCGCTCGCCGTCATCGCCGGGGTGGCGCTGCTGGCGGTGTTGGCCTGGGCAATCGTCAACGGATTGGGCAAATCGAATAAGCCAAAGGCGGGCGCCGAGTCTGACGACGGGTCGGGCGGCACGACGCCGGCGGCGCGATTGAAAGCCGGCGTCCGGGCCATCCCCAACAAAGTCTACGAGGTATCGTTCAGCGATGATGGCCGGCTGCTCGCCTCTGCGGGCGAGGAAGCGGTGGTCCGCTTATGGCAGACGGACGGCGAGAAGCAGTTGGCCGGTCGCGGCGGCGTCGGCAAGTGCGTGGCGGTGAGTCCCGATGGCGGCACACTGGCTTCAGGCAGCAGCGACAACGTGATTCTTTTGTGGCGCGCCAGCGACGGGCAGACGCTGAAAGTCTTGACCGGGCATTCAGGTCTGGTCTTCAGCACCGGCTTCAGCCCCGATGGGCAAAGGCTCTTTTCCGCGAGTTACGACAAGACGATACGGCTCTGGCGCGTCGGCGATGGCGGATTAATCAAGACCGTGAGCACGCCGGAGAAAGGCTACCTGATCGTCACGGTCAGCCCGGATTTGCGGCTGGTCGCTTACTACCGCCCAGGCAGTCCCTTCAAGCTGTGGTCGCTCGAAGCGAATAGCCAGGTACGGCTGCTCAGCGGCGACGTGCCGGCGGTGAGCTGCGGCGCGTTCAGCCGCGACGGGCAAGTGCTGGCGCTCGGCAGCAGCGGTGGCGAGGTGCAGTTGTGGCGCGTCAGCGATGGCCGTCTGCTGCAATCACTGGGCGAGTTTAAAGCGAGTGTGAATAGCATCGCTTTCAGTGCGAACGGCAAGCTGCTGGCCGCCGGCTTCGGCAACGGCACGATTCGGCTCTGGCGCGTCAGCGGCGGCGAATTGCTCGACCGGCTCACGGGCCACACGGAATCGGTCAACAGCCTGTCGTTCAGCGCCGATGGCCGCACGCTGGCCTCCGGCAGCGACGACAACACGGTGAGGATATGGGAAGTCGCCGAGAATTAGTGAGGCAACCGATGACTCGACAGAGAGGCGTTATCGTTATGTTTATCGCGACGGCGACCGTGCTCGGCTTCCTGCTGATGCTTGCGCCGCCGGCGGCGATGAGCCGGCAAGTCGGCGTCAAAGCGCCGCTGCCTCCCGTCAAACCCGCGCCGAAAAAAAACGCCCCCCCTAGCAAGCCAACCAAGAAGCCCGTCGAAGTGCGGCCAGTGCCAAAGACCTCGAAATCGGGGATTGATGAGCGCCTCATCGCGACCTACCCGGTGCTATCTCGGATAGAGACCTACAAGGCGCCGCCTTACCCGAAGAATGCATCCGACGACCGAGAACCTTACGACTACCGCATCCGAGACCGGAATCCCGTTCCAGCAACACTACCGGATGTTCTGGTTTGTGACATCTGGCAAAGGATCACAAAGGATCTCAAGCTGAAGGTAAGCCCCAAAGAAGTTTCAGAAGAAAGGATCAGTCAGGCGATGAATATTTATTTGACGCGGAACTGGCGTAGCCTTGCCGGTTATCGGCCCTGGACGCACTGGAACTTCATTCGCGGGCTCAACGTGGCTGAGCGCGAGGCACTGGCGAAAGAGATTACAGAATACATCAAAAAGAATGGCGTCAGAGACGTAAACAAGTAAGAGTGTACAAACGATCAAGTGGTATGCTGGTAAAAGAACGAATCGGATGAAGCCACCGGGGGAAAAAGAAAGACTCGACGAACATTCCGAGTACGGCGGCGAAGCGCTGGCGCGGCGACAGGCCATGCTGCAAGAGGCCGAGCGCATCCATCAGCGCTGGGAGTCTGGGCAGCGCAAGACGACGCGAATCAGAATCGGCATCGCCCTGGCCTGGTTAATCGTGATCATTCTGGCCGCCGCCTTCTTCGCAAGACGAATCAATATGCCTTCAGCCATTCCGCCGCCGACCGGCACGCCGATTACAACAGGCAGTCCGCAAGCCGTAAGCCCCGCGCCGCTCATCGCCGATAACGGCGCGCTGGATGAGTTGCGCGCCAGCTTCGTGCAGATACCCGCCGGCGAATTTATGATGGGCGCGGAAACCGCCGGCCCTGCCGAAAAACCTGTGCATCGTGTGCGGCTCAGCCAGCCATTCGAGATGAGCAAATACGAAATCACGCAGGCGCAGTGGGAAGCGGTGATGGGAAACAACCCCAGCTATTTCAAAGGCGGCAACCGCCCGGTCGAGCAGGTGTCGTGGTATGACGCGCAGGAGTTCATCGAAAGATTGAATGCGCTCGATGACGGGTATGCCTACCGATTGCCGACCGAAGCCGAGTGGGAATACGCCTGTCGCGCCGGTAGTAAGGGAGATTACGCCGGCAACCTCGAGGCGATGGCATGGGTTGACAGCAACTCGGAGAACATGACCCACCCGGTCGGCACGAAGCAAGCGAACGCCTGGGGCCTGTACGATATGTATGGCAACGTCTTCGAGTGGTGCCAGGATTGGTATGATCAGGATTACTACACGCAGAGTTCTGACGTTAACCCGCTGGGTCCGGCGTCGGGTTCGTTCCGTGTGAAGCGCGGCGGCGGCTGGATGTTTCCCGCCGGCTTTGCGCGCTCGGCGGCGCGCGACCTCTTCGCGCCGGCCTACCGCTTCAACTACGTCGGCTTTCGCCTGGTGAGGACACGACGCTGATTCATTGCGCGGGCTTCCTCGCATCCAGGCAACCTTTAGCCATTCTGTGCAAGTGATGGCTTTTTACTGCACCCACCTTTAGCCATCCATCAAATTATCGTCATTTTTCGCGCTTTTTAAGGTCTTTTCCGCGTCCGGTGTCATGGCACTGGCCTTGCACCTGGCCATAGCGGTGTTTGTTGTGGAGACTGTATGGCAGTTGCTGAAAGCATGATTAATGTTCAAGACGCCCGCACCGTGGCGATCAAAGCCTGCGCGGCATGCGGCGGTCAGTTGCTCGAAAGCGATTGCTTCTGCCGCTGGTGCGGTAGCCTCCAACCCGATGCGGCGAGCGACCGGCCTGTCACGGCGCGTTATACCACGTCGTTGCTCGTCGGAGCGAAAAGTAATCTCTATCACCGTGTGTCGGGGCCGCTGGTCAGTACGATGGTCGCGGGCGTGGCCAGTGGCGAGCTGGGCGAGCGAGGACGCTGGATGCGCCGCTGCCTGATGGCGGTGATCTCGCTGCCGATCTGGCTGATGATCGTCTTGCTGTCGCCGCTCGACGCTTACGCAGCGGCAAAGAATCTGTTGAGGGACAATCAATGATTACCAGTGCCGAGTTCAAGAGTGCGCCGCGCTTACAGACAAGCTTGACCGCAGGTGTAGAGCGACGGGCGCTCAATTACCTTGCGGTGCGTTTGCCGCAGTGGGTCAATTCTGATCACCTGACGTTGCTCGGCCTCCTGGCGATGATCGCCGCCGGTGCCTGTTATACAGCAGCGCGGTGGTGGCCGGCGGCAATGCTGCTGGTCAACTTGCTGCTGGTCGTCAACTGGTTCGGCGACAGCCTCGACGGCACGCTGGCGCGGCTGCGCAACCGGCAGCGCCCGCGCTACGGCTTCTACGTTGACCACATCGTTGACGCGCTCGGCATTCTCGCGATTATCTGTGGCCTCGGCCTGTCGGGCTATATGAGCTGGCTTGTGGCGCTGGCCTTTCTGGTCACCTACTTCCTGCTGGCCATAGACGTTTATCTGGCGACTTATACCATCGGCGCGTTCCGCATGGCTTACTGCAAGCTTGGCCCCACCGAGTTGCGCATCCTGCTGGCCATCGGCAACGTCGCGGCCTTTCTGCACCCGCGCACGCGGCTGTTCGGCGATCAACTGCTATTTGACGTTTCGACGCTCATCGCCACGGCTGTGCTTGCCGTCATTACGATCACTTCAATCGCGCGCAACACGGCGACGCTCTATCGCGCCGAACGTGTATGACCGACGGGAGCCGCGCTTTGTCCGAAGCGAAAACCATCTTGCAACGTTGGGCCAGGTTCAGCGCCGTCGGCGCGACCGGCATACTTGTGCAAGCCATGGCGCTCGCCGTCTTCCTGCACCTCTTCAATCTGCATTATCTGGCAGCGACGGCGCTGGCGGTCGAAACGAGCGTGCTGCATAACTTCGTCTGGCACCGCCGCTGGACGTGGCGCGACCGCCGGCAGGCGCGAGGGCTGGCCATGCTGGTGCGCTTCAACCTGACGAGCGGCGCGCTATCGCTTGTCGGCAACCTGTTGCTGATGGCCGTCTTCGTCGGCGGCATGAAAATAAACGCGCTTGTAGCCAATTTGATTACCATCGCCATCTGCTCGCTGCTCAACTTCGTGCTCGCCGACCGCTTCGTCTTCGTCTGATCTGCGCGAGCAGATTATGAAACCACAGATGAACACAGATGAACACAGATAGAACGAGATGAGATTCGTGTCTCTTTTTCTATCTGTGTTCATCTGTGTTCATCTGTGGTTCCTTCTTTCTTAAAACGGTTGGAGCGATGCGGCGCTGATTTGCTATAAACCTGTGGATGCGACAGCGGACTCAACTCTTCGTGCTCATCGGTCTGTGGGCAGCCATCTACGCGATCAACACGCCCTCGCCGCCGGCTCTGCTCGACGACGCCGACACCGTTCACGCGGAAGCGGCGCGCGAGATGGCCGAATCCAATAACTTTGTCACGCTTTACGCCAAC
Organism: Blastocatellia bacterium; assembly: GCA_045807765.1. Classification (GTDB taxonomy): domain Bacteria; phylum Acidobacteriota; class Blastocatellia; order UBA7656; family UBA7656; genus DATENM01. The sequence continues at coordinate 3,947 of JBJMGU010000036.1, read as the reverse complement.
CGGATTCGTTATCTCGAAAAAGCGCCGCTGATGTACTGGCTGGTCGCCCTGGCTTACAAGCTGTTGGGCGTCGGCGAATTCGCCACACGCCTGCCGGTAGCGCTCGGCGCGCTCGCCCTGACGCTGGCGGTCTATTTTTTCGGCAAGCATTTCTTTAATCGTCAGGCGGGATTTTATGCAGGCCTCGCCATCGCTTCGTGCGTCGGCATCTTTTTATTCACGCGTGTCCTGTGGCCCGACGTGCTGCTGACCTGCTTCATCACATTGGCCTTTTATTGCTTCCTGCGGGCAGGTGAAAGCGACGTAGTGAGTGCGCGGTGGACTTATGGCATTTATGCCTTTGGGGCGCTCGGCGTGCTGACAAAAGGACTGGTCGGCGCTGCATTCCCGGCCATCATCATCGGCGCATATATGCTAGTGACCGGCGAGATTCGCCGCCTGTTTCAATATCGCTTGCTCAGCGGGTCGCTGCTTTTTCTATTGATCGCCGCGCCGTGGCACATTGCCGCCGGCTTGCAGAATCCCGGCAGCTTGATGATCGGAACGCCGAGCCCGACACAGGGGCGTGGCTTCTTCTGGTTCTACTTCATGAACGAGCATTTCCTGCGCTACGTCGGCAAGCGCTACCCTGTAGATTATGACACCGTGCCGTTAGCGCTGTTTCTCGCCTTGCATCTCGTCTGGCTCTTTCCGTGGAGTTTCTTTTTGCCGCTCGCGGTGAAAAATGTCATCAGCAGCCTCAAGCAGAGACGCGGCGACGCGGCGACTGGGCGACTGGGCGAGGGAGAACGCAGCGGGGGGACGCATCAAGAAACGATAGACAACGCGAGCACAACTCCTGTCGCCGCGCCGCCTCTTGGCTGCGAGCCTCGCACGCTGTTGTTTCTCGCCTTGTGGGCCGTGCTGATTATTCTCTTCTTCTGCTTTTCGACGACGCAGGAGTATTACACCATGCCGTCGTATGCAGCGTTCGCGCTAATGATCGGCCATGCGCTTGCGAAGGCTGAAGGCACATGGCAAGCGACGCGCGGCAGGCGTTGGCTGACAGTCACACAGGTGATGCTGACGCTGCTGGGTCTGGCTATTTTCATCGTCGGCGCGGTTGTCTATGTGAAGACGCGCAGCCTGGCGGTCAATGGTGACCTGGCTTCGACGTTGACGCACAACCCTGAGGCGTATGCGCTGTCGCTCGGTCACGTGCTCGATCTGACGCCGCAATCGCTCGTCGCTTTGCGATTGCCGGTCATCGGCACGACCTTAGCCTTTGGTCTCGGCACTCTGACGGCACTGCTGTTCAGGCGCAAAGCGTGGCACGCGGCTTCCAACCTTGCGCTCGCCGTGATGATGGCCGTCTTCTTTTTTTGTGCGCGGCTGGCGCTGACGCAGTTCGAGCCGTACCTGTCATCGCGTCCGCTTGCCGAGGCGATCAACGGCGCGATCAAAGACGGCGATATGATCGTCATCAACGGCGAGTATGAAAGCGGCTCGTCGGTCAATTTCTACACGCGTCGGCAGGTCTTCATTCTCAACGGACGCGCGGCGAATCTTGAATATGGCTCGTACTTCAATGACGCGCCGCAGATCTTTCTGGATAACGACGCGATTCGCCGCCGCTGGCGCGAAGGCGAGCGCATCTTCCTGGTCACCGATGCGGTGCAGCTTGACGAGTTGAAGCGCACGCTTGCCGCTCCGGTCTTCACCTTTGCCGAAGCGGGCGGCAAGCTGGTGCTGACCAACCAGCAAGCTAGTGGCGCAACGCCGGCCCTTTGATGTAGCGGCTGGCAAACGCCAGAAAGGTCGGCCAGTTCGGGCCGGTCGTATGCCCGCCGCTGTGCTGGCGAAAAGCCACATCGCCATCAATGAGCGCGGTTTCCATTGGCGGCATTGCACTTGTCGCCAGTCCCCTCTTGCCCAGCAGCCTGTAGACCGGCCCGGCCTCGACCGCCGCCATAAACATTCCTTTGGCGTCTACCCAGCCGCCTTCGACCGTGGGTGAGCCGACGCTGATAAAGACCGGGCGCGGCGCGCAGAGCCCGATCAACTCATGCGAATCAACGGGCAGGTCGTTGGCGGTCAGCGGCCCGGCGTACTTGATGAAGTTGCCGGCCATCCAGTGATATTCGCCTGACCCGGCGACGTTCTCGACCAGTTCACCAAAGTTGCGGCGGTGCAGCTTGGCACCACCTTCGCCGGATGAGCCGATAAAGCCGATGGCAAAACGCGGGTCATAAGCCATCGTCACCAGCGCCGCCTTGCCGTAGCGCGACAAGCCTTCGATGCCGACCTGTTTGGCGTCTACCGATTTGTCGGCCTCGAAATAATCGAGGGCGCGGCTCGCACCCCAGGCCCAGGCGCGCAATGCGCCCCAATCATCCGGCTTGCGCGGCTGCCCTTTGTTGCACAGCCCGATGATGCCGCGCGTCAGACCGGCGCCGTTGTCGGCTTGGAAGCTAGTGGGAATGATGACGGCATAGCCCCAGCCTTTGGCGAGGAGCTGTTGTTGCCAACTAGGCGCATTGCTGCCGGGAGGTGGGCCGCCGGGAAGCCGGCCTGTGAAACCGAATTCCATCATCAACGGCACCGCGCCGGTGGCGTTTGCCGGTGTGGCCAAGGTCAACTGAATGTCTACGGTAATCAGTGGGTAGGCGGAATTGTCTACGTGGCCGACGATCTGTTTGGTGATGACCGGCACATCGTATTTGACTTCGCGGTTCGTGTTCATCACTTCCCAACGAACTTTGGGGATGTTCGCAGGAACGCGGCCATAGATTTCCCTGTCGAAATCCTCGACGATTTCGGCGCGCCGTTGATTCCACCAGAGCTTTGCCGTCGTCACCCGCTTGCCGTTCTTCATCACCAGGGGGGCGGGCAGCTTCGGATAAGGGTTGGCTTTCGACTCATCATAGTTGACGGCGTTCGGCGCGTTCGGTTTATTGGGGTCCGCGCCCGGCCTGAGCGATGTGATATGCAGCAGCTCCATCATTCGCTGATGATCTTGCTGCGCCGTCATCTCGACTGGCGCAGGCTGCGCGCGGCGCTCCTGGCTCAGGCTCATCAGCTTATGGCCGCGAGCCGCGCCGGCGCATAGACAGAGCGACCCGAACAAAATGGCGATCTTGATTTTCATCCATCTCCCTCGCTGACTCAGTTAGCCATAACCGTAACAGACTTGCGGGCGCAGCCCGTGGGCGAAATAATATGCCATGTCAATCACGATAGCGAAATGGACAATGATAATCTCTGAGAGGTTGTTTTGAGAATATTCCCGACGGGGATGCAGTCAATAGCCGTGGGCGTTGTCCACGGAAGCGATGCCGGAAAGTTCTCAACCCTTTCAGGGCTAACCGCCTTTTCAAAACACGCTCTAAGGCAGCACACGAATCAAGAAACGTATGAATAAGCAAAGACACTTCATCCCCACTTTTATCGCGGCGGTCATCTTAACGCTGATGGCGGCGCCGATTTGTCTGGCGCAGCAGTTGACGCTGACGCCTTATAAAGCCAGCGGCATTTATGACATCGGCGAAAGGGTCGGCTGGACCGTCGCCCTGCCTGCGAACGCGGTTCCGGCAGGCGAATACGCTTACACGGTCAAGAAGAATAATCAGGACGTGATCAAGCGCGGCAAGCTCGATTTTTCAACGGGCCGCGCCAGTATTGAAGTCACGCTGGACGAGCCGGCGATGGTCTATGCGGAAATCTCGCCCGCCGGTGGTGCAGGCACAATTCTGGCGGTTGGTGCGGCAGTCGCACCGGAAAAGCTACAACCGTCGGTCCCGCGCCCGGCGGACTTTGATCGCTTCTGGGAAGCGAAGATCAAAATCCTGAAGAAGGTCCCGGAGCGCGCGGTGCTGACTCCTTCAGACAGCGGCAGGCTCGACATTGAATACGCAACGATCAGGATGGATCACGTCAACGGCACGCATGTCTATGGTCAGATGGCCAGG
>JBJMGU010000035.1:0-22385 GCA_045807765.1 Blastocatellia bacterium | reverse complement strand
TTCGTTGTGTCTGCATCTTACCACGCGTGCGGCGAGCGTTCAATTAAAGCCTCTGCTTTAAGGCGCACACGAATTATTCGATAATTCCGCGCCGCTATTCCGCAATAGTTCTTGCGTGCTAGGTAGGTGCGTGTTAGATTTCATTCTCTGAAGAGTTTACGAAGAATGGGAGCAGACTGAACCGGCGCGAGGCGAGCAGTAGATTCCAGGTAGACCGGCAACCGCATTCGGTGAGCGATGCCGGGCGGTCTCACGACATCTTAACACGACCCATCCACCGCTTCGGCTTTAAGCCCGCATCGTCGTTCTCCCTTGTATCATCTCTTGCTCTGCTGGGAAGTCACTTGAATAGTCGGGCGGAAACCATCGCATGCCTCCTGGTGAGGCTGCCGGGGCCTGAAACGCCTCGCTGATGGCTCCGCCTGTTGTGTTTGCAGATGCAGGAAACGGGCATAAAACACGAGCTCTTTGAAGCTGCCGTCGCGCTCCACAGTTCGCTGGCGCCGGACGAGATCATCCAGCGCGCGCTTCATGCGCTTAATCGGTTGCTGCGCGCCGATGCCTGGGCCGTCTACCTGAAAGACACGCACGCCGACCACCTGGAAATAGTGCGCGCCACGAATACTGCCGCAGTTCCGGTTGGCGCCTTCGTTGATCTCTGCGACCACACTTCGCCGGTTGCCGAAGCGGCGCGCGAACGGCAGATGGTGGCGGTGCAGAGCGCCGCAATAACGGACGCGGTAGGGCAGCTAGCGATGCTTGTCGCGCCGCTTACAGCCGGGCCGCGGCTGATCGGCGTGGTGCTTGCGGCGCGGCGCGAGCCGTTTAGCGAAGATGAGGCATGCGACCTCGGCGTGCTGAGCCGCTCGTTCGGACTGGCGCTCGGTAACGCCATCGAGCATCGCGGCGCGACGCGGCAGACGTTGATCGATGATCTGACGCGCCTGTACAACGTCCGCTACCTCTATGAATCGCTCGACGCCGAGATTCGCCGCGCCCGGCGTTATTGCTCGGCAGTTTCAGTCGTTTTCATTGACCTTGATGGCTTTAAATCGGTCAACGATGTGTATGGCCACCGCGCAGGCAGTTTCACGCTCACCGAAGTGGCGCAGTTGCTGGTCGCCTCGGTGCGCGAGTCGGATTTTGTGGCACGCTACGGCGGCGACGAGTTTGTGTTGATGCTGCCGGAGACCGCTTCGCATGCGGCCATGCAGATGGCTGAGCGCGTGCGCGCAGCCATCGCCGACCACCGCTTCACCGGCAATGTCGGCGCCGAAATTCATTTGACCGCGAGCTTCGGCGTCGTCAGCTACCCGGAGCATGCGGCGATAGCTGAAAAGCTCATTGAACTGGCTGATGCGGCCATGTACGAAGCCAAACAGCATCGTAAGGACTCCGTCCAACTGGCCGTCCCGTGATTTGAGGAAAGTCGTTTGGGCCGCCGCCTGGCCACGCGAGCGGCGCGGCCCGTGAATTGATTGGAGAGCACAAAGTAAAGAAGATGAGAAATCTGTTCAACCCATTCTCAAGCGATCTCGCCATTGACCTGGGAACCGCCAACACGCTAGTCTACGCCAAAGGGCGCGGCATCGTCGTCAGCGAGCCTTCCATCGTCGCCATCAACAAAATCACCAACAAGGTCGAGGCCGTCGGCAAAGAGGCCAAGGAAATGCTCGGGCGCACGCCTGGCAACATCATCGCCATCCGCCCGATGAAAGACGGCGTTATCGCCGACTTCGAAGTCACCGAGAAGATGCTGCAACACTTCATCCGCAAGGCCCACAACGGGCGCTCGTGGATCAGCCCGCGCGTCGTCATCGGCGTCCCCGGTGAGATTACACAGGTCGAGCGCCGCGCCGTCGAAGACGCCGCCTACCGCGCCAAAGCCTCGAAGGTCTATCTCGTTGCCGAAGCCATGGCCGCAGCCATCGGCGCCGGCCTGCCAATCACCGAGCCTTACGGCAACATGATCGTTGACATCGGTGGCGGCACCACAGACATCGCCGTCATCTCGCTGTCGGGCATCGTCTACTCGCGCGCGGTTCGTGTCGCCGGCAATGAGCTGGACGAAGCCATCATTCAGTACATCAAGCGCAAGTACAACCTGCTGATCGGTGAGCGCACCGCCGAATCGATCAAGATCGAGCTCGGCTCGGCCTGGCCGATGGAAGAACCGATGCAGATGGAGATTAAGGGACGCAATCTGATCGAAGGCGTGCCGCGCACCATCGCCATCACCGACGAAGAAGTGCGCGAGGCACTGGCCGATCCCATCTCTACGGTTGTCAACGCCGTCCGCGTGGCGCTTGAGCGCACTCCCCCGGAATTATCAGCCGACATCGCCGAGCGCGGCATCGTGCTGACCGGCGGCGGCGCGCTGCTCAAGGGCATTGACAAGCGCTTGATGCACGAGACCGGCGTGCCGGTATCGCTTGCCGAAAACCCGCTCTCGTCGGTTGCCCTCGGCACCGGCAAGATGCTTGCCGACTTTGACCTGCTCAACCGCGTGAGCTGGGAAAACACCATGGTGCATCACAGCCTGTGAGCAGGGACTAGGGGCTAGGGATCAGGGGCTAGTCTTTATCCGGCTCCTAGCCCCTAGTCCCTAATTCCTAGCCCCTGACCTATGACGGCGAGTCCTGCTTCACAACGGAAGGCGGCGTGGTGGCTGGCGGCTTTGCTGCTCGGCCAGGTGGTCTTGATGTCGGCACTGGCCAAACACCCTGAGAGCGAGCAGTCCCTCCTCGGCACATGGATTATGACGCCGCTGGCGTTTGTCGAGCGCATCGTCAATGGCGCGGTTTCCGGCGTCACCGGCTTCTTTGCCGGTTATATTGATTTGCGCCACGCGCGCGCCGAAAACATCGATCTGCGCGAGAAGAACGATCAGTTGCTCGGCGAGCTGAACGATCTGCGCGAGCGCGCCGTTGAACTGGAGCGCCTGCGCCGAGAGGTTGCCCTGCCGCCACATACTGATTACCACAGCCTTGCAGCCAACGTTATTGCTCGCGACACGACGACCTGGTTTCGTCGCCTGACGATTGACCGCGGCACGCTCGGCGGGGTTCGCCTCAATATGCCGGTGATGACCGCCGGGGGCATTGTCGGGCGGGTCATTTCAGTTGGCCCGAACTTCGCGACGGTGCAGGTGATCACCGACAAGCAGGCAGGCGTTGGCGCGATGCTGCAAACCTCGCGGGCTATGGGCGAAGTGCGCGGCCTGGACATGGCCCACTGCGAGCTGAAGAACATTTCGACAGCCATCGAGGTGCAGGAAGGCGAATCGGTGGTGACGACCGGGCTGGATCGCATCTACCCGAAGGGACTGCTGATCGGCACGGTCGAGCGCATCGATCAAGACCCGAACGCGCCGTTCAATAAAATTGTCATTAAGCCCACAGCCCCCGTTGATCGCCTTGAGCACGTCCTGGTCTTGCTGGTCGAGGCGAAGGACTTGAAGATTGACGAAGCAACCAAGTAAATTGCGGATTGCAGATTGGCTAGCCGAAAACGGCCACTGATTCCAGAATCCGCAATCCGCAATCCGCAGAGGTAGCCGGAAGCGTGCAGACATTCAAGATTATCTTGACCATCTTCATCGTGCTTTTGCTCCAGATGTTGCTTCCCACTTATCTGCCGTTTTTTAGATATATTGACCTGCCGCTGGTGGTGACCGTTTATTTCGGCTTGCAGCGCGCGCCGATGCTCGGAATGCTGACCGGCACAGCGCTCGGGCTTGGCGGCGACCGGGTGGCCGGGGGCATCCTCGGCGTTGGCGGCTTTGCCAAGACCTTGATAGGCTATTTGGTGGCGGTGGCGAGCGTGCGCTTCGCACTTGAAAACCCGCTGGCGCGACTGGCGATCATGGCGGTCAGCTCGGCGGCCAACACCGTGCTGTTCATCGGTTTGTACTTGATGCTTGAGCAGCCGCTGCCAGAAGTGGCGACCTACGGGGCGCTGGGGCGGCTGGTCGGCTGGAAAATGCTTGGCGACACCACCGCCGCGGCGGTCTTGTTCATTCTCCTTGACCGGGTCTTCTCCGAGCAGGCGGCGGCCCGGCGCATGGCGATTAAGAAGAGGTTCTATGAGTAGCAAAAAGAACCAGTCCAGAGAAGAGACGCAGAATTTCGAGTTGCGCCTGCATGGGTTGCAGTACCTGATCCTGGCCATCTTCGTGGCCCTCGGCATCCGCTTCTACTTCCTGCAAGTCTCGCAGCATGACGCCTACGTGGCGCGGGCCGAGAACAACCGCATCCGCGAGATTCCCATCCTCGCGTCGCGCGGCCTGATTCTCGACCGCAGCGGCCAGGTCGTGCTCGTAGACAACACGCCGGCCTATAACATCGTCATCTACCCGGAAGACATCACCAACAAGGCCGACACCATCCGCATGCTGGTCGAAAACCTCGGCGTTGACCGCGATGAAATCACCGCGCGCCTCAACGATCCCTTCCGCCCGAAGTCGCAGCCCATTCTCGTCAAGCAGAACGCCTCGGACGCCGACCGCCAGTACGTCTCGGCGCGCGAGCTGGAACACCCCGAGGTCAAAGTTGAGACGCAGCCGCAGCGGCTCTACAAGTATGGCAAGACCGCAGCGCACATGCTCGGATATATCGGCGAGATCAGCCCCAAGCAGCTTGACATGGAGAAGTATCAGAACGCCGGCTACAAGTCGGGCGACATCATCGGCCAGGGCGGCATCGAGGCCGTTTATGATCAGATTCTGCGCGGGCGCGACGGCAAACGCCGAGTCATCGTTGACAGTCGTGGGCGGCCCATTGCTGAGCTGGAGCGCATTGACCCGATCCGCGGCCAGGATATTATCACGACGATTGATCTCGACATTCAGCGCGTCGCCGAAGACCAGTTCGAGCAGAAGCATGCCACCGGCGCGGCGGTCGCCATAGATCCGCGCAATGGCGAAATTCTCGCGATGGTCTCGGTGCCGAGCTTCGACCCGAATGTCTTCGCGCGCAACGTCATCTCGTCGGACAATCGCAAGGAGCTGCGCGCCATCATCAGCGACTCGGCGCACCCGCTCTACAACAAAGCCTTGCAGGGCACCTACCCGACCGGCTCGACCTGGAAGATCATGATGGCGACGGCGGCGCTCGAAGAGGGCACGATCACGCCGACCAACTCCAAGATCATCTGCGGCGGCGGGTTGTCGGTCGGCAACCGCTTCCTGCACGACAGCGGCGGCAATCACGGCGCGCCTGACATCGTCGCGGCCATCGTCCATTCGTGCGACGGCTACTTCTATCGCCTTGGCTTGAAGATGGGCGTGGATAAAATTCACGATTGGGTGAGCCGCTTCGGCATGGGCCAGAAGACCGGCATCGATCTGCCGAGCGAAACCCGCGGCACCATTCCGAGCCGCGAATGGAAGCGCCGTGTCAATCCGCGCGACCCGGTGTGGAAAGATTTCGACACCGCCATCTGTGCCATCGGTCAGGGATCGGTGGCGGTGCCGCCCCTGCAATTGCTGCGCGCCGAATCGGGCATCGTGATGGGTGGTGAGTATCACACGCCGCACATCTTCAAAGAGGCCAAGGCGACGCAATTGGTTGAGGCAAAGTATTATGACGATAAGCCGACCGAGCTGAAGCTCTCGAAGGTGACCATTGATCTGGTGACGGCAGGGATGTGGGGCGTTGTCAATGGCGGCGGCACCGCCGGGCGCATCCCGTTTCCGCGCGAGCTGAGCATTGGCGGCAAGACCGGCACGGCGCAGGTCATCGCAAAAGAGTAGGTGCGCGGCAAGGAGCATAAGGATCACTCGTGGTTCATCGGCTTCGCGCCGATGAAGACCGAGGAGAAGCCTGAGATCGGCGTCGTCTGCATTACGGAAAACGGCGGTTGGGGCGCGTCGGCTTCGGCGCCAACGGTCAACCACATCATCGCGGCTTACTACTCGAAGAAGCTGAACCGGCAGGTTCTGCCCGACCTCGACATGGTCGCCGTGCAGAAACGCGACAGCAATCCGACGCTGGCCGCTGTGATGGCGCCGCCGGTTAAGGATGTTGACCGCCGCCGCGCGCCGGCCCGGCAGTAGTTGCCGTTTCAATGCGCGGCGGCCTACGTGGTAAGATTGATGAGGCGGAATCGGTTTACTGACGGCGATTCGCCTTCTGTGGTCGAAAGCTGCGCTTTCAGTCATGGTAGATTTTAATCGTAAGATATTCAGGGACATAGACTGGCTGTTGCTGTTGACGCCCATCGCGCTGACTGTACTGGGCTGCGTCGGCATCCACAGCACGGCGCCCGGCAGCGAGATGAAGAAACAGGTCATCGCGCTCGGCATCGGCCTGGTCTTTGCCATCGTCCTGATGCTCAACGATTACCGCAAGATCATCGTCAACGTCGCGCCCTTCTTTTACGCTGCTGTCATGGTGATGCTGATCCTCGTGCTGTTTGTCGGCAAAGAGATCAACGGCAACAAGGCCTGGTTGCATATCGCCGGCTTCAGCTTGCAGCCGAGCGAGTTCGCCAAGGCGGCGACCATCCTGATGCTGTCGCGTCACATGGCGCAGCCGCGCATCGGCTCACTGTCGCTCAAAGACATGATCATTATGGGCGCGATCACCATGCCGCCAATCATCTTGATCGCCCTCGAACACGACACCGGCACGATGCTGACGTTCGGAGCCATCCTCGGCGCTTTTTATTTCCTCGGCGGCATGCGCAAGGTGCTGGTTGCTGCCGCCCTGGCTGCTGTCGTCGTTGGCTTGTTTGCGGTCTACCCACACTTGAAGGGTTACCAGAAAGAGCGCATAGACGTCATCATTCACCCGGAGAAGGCCGACCCCAAGGGTTACGCCTATCAGACAATTCAGTCGGTGATTGCCGTCGGCTCTGGCGGCGTGCTGGGCAAAGGCATTGGGCAAAGCACACAGGGCAAGCTCGGCTTTCTGCCGTTCGCCTGGACGGACTTCATCGCTGCGGTCATTGGCGAAGAGATGGGCTTTTCCGGCATTCTGTTGATGATGGTGCTGTACTTGATTTTTATCTGGCGAATGGTGGCAGTCGCGGTCGGGTCACGTGACCGCGCCGGGTCATTAATGATTATGGGCTTTGTCGCCTTGATCGGCTTTCACATCCTTTGCAATCTCGGCATGGTGGTCGGCTTGATGCCGATCATGGGAATCCCGCTGCCGCTGATGAGCTCGGGCGGCACCGCCGTCATTTCGATGTTCATTGGCGTCGGCCTGGCGCTCAGTGTGCGCTTGCGGAGATTCGTGAATTGATTATCAATGACAAACTACGAAAAATATAAACCGGTCTTAGATTCGATCCTGCCGACAGTGGAAAAGCCGGCGCGCTATACCGGCGGCGAATGGAACGCCATCCGCAAAACGGCTGACGAGATCACGACGCGCGTCGCGCTCTGCTTCCCGGACACCTACGAGATCGGCATGAGCCATCTCGGCTTGAAGATTCTTTACAGCCTGCTCAATCAGCGCGACGGCTGGCAGGCCGAGCGCGTCTACGCGCCGTGGCCTGACATGGAGGCGCGGCTGCGCGAGCGCCACGTGCCGCTGCTATCGCTTGAAAGCTACACGCCGCTTGCGGACTTCGACATCGTCGGCTTCTCGCTGCAATACGAGCTGACCTATACAAACGTGCTGACGATGCTCGACCTCGGCGGCATCCCGCTGCGCAGTAAAGACCGCACGTTGAATGACCCGCTGATCATCGCCGGCGGGCCGTGCGTTTATTCGAGCGAGCCGATTGCCGACTTCGTTGATGTGTTCGTTATCGGCGACGGCGAAGAAGCTTTCCCCGAGCTGATCACGCGCTATATGGAACTGCGCGACGCGGACATGGAGCTGACCCGGCATCAAGTCTTAAAGGAACTGGCCGGCATCGAAGGCATGTACGTGCCTTCGCTTTACGAGGTATCGCCGAGCCCGCAGCATGGGTTGTTGATCGTCAATCGGCCCGCGGACGAATATCTTCCGTTTCCCATTCGCCGGCGCGTCGTCCAGGATATCAATGATTACCCGTTCCCGACCGCGTCGCCGGTGCCGAACATCGAAGCGGTTCACGACCGCATGTCGCTTGAGATTGCGCGCGGCTGCGTAGATGGCTGTCGCTTCTGCCAGGCGGGGACGATCTATCGCCCTGTGCGCGAGCGCGACCCGAAAGCCATCGTCAACACGTTGATTGACGGCATCGAAAAAGGCGGCTACGACGAGACCAGCTTAACGTCGCTTTCAACGGCGGACTACACCTGTCTTGAGCCGTTAGTGAAGATGCTCGGCAGCGAGCTTGAACGGCGCAAGGTGAGCTTTTCAGTCTCGTCCCTGCGCGCTTCGGGAGTGAAGGAATCCTTAGCGCGCGAGATCGCCCGTGTCCGCAAAACCGGTTTTACGATTGCGCCCGAAGCCGGCACTCAGCGCATGCGCGATGTCATCAACAAGAACGTCACCGAAGACGACGTGATGAAATCGTGCGCCGTGGCATTTGAAGAGGGCTGGTCAGCCATGAAGATGTATTTCATGATTGGCCTGCCGACCGAAACCGAAGAGGATGTGCGCGGCATCGCCGAGCTGGGCCGGCGTGTGCGCGAGATGGGCCGCGGGCGGTTCAACAAGAACGTCAAGGTCACCTGTTCGGCCTCTTACTTTGTGCCCAAGCCGCATACGCCATTTCAATGGTGCCAGCAGGAAGGCATCGAAACGATCAAAGAGAAACAGCGCATGCTGCGCGACCTGGGTCGCCGCTACCGCATTGAGGTCAAGGTCCATCATGCCGAAACCTCTGTGCTTGAAGGCATCATTTCGCGTGGCGACCGCCGGCTCTCTGGTGTCATCGAGCGCGCCTGGCGGTTGGGCTGCCGCTTCGATGGCTGGTCAGAGCATTTCAGCTTCACTCGCTGGATGGAAGCCTTCGCACTTGAAGGGATTGATCCGGCTGAGTATCTGAAGGAATTGCCGGTGCGCGAATTCGACAAGCCGCGCGCGCCGCTGGTGCAGATGGTCTGGGATCATCTGGACACATTGGTGAAGCCGGAGTTCAACGCCCGCGAGTACGTCAAAGGCATCAAGGCAAAGATTTCGCCGCCGTGCGAGCTGCCGGTCAAACGCATTGACGGGCGACCGACAGCGATTGCGCCTTCGCACGAAGAATTTGAGCGCGTCGCCGGTCAGCCTTTGCTCTGTTACGTCTGCGGCCTGGAATGTGACCTGACGGTGTCACGCGAACATCTGATGAAAGCGCATGCGATGCACACAGAGGTTCGCACCTATGAACAGCGCATCGCGGCGGTCGCCACTGAAGCGTCGCAGCCGCTGGTTCAACTCCAGGGATTAGAGACCAGGGAGCCGGGACCTGGGAAGGAATCGGAATTTACCACCCTGGCCCCCAGCCCCCAGCCCCCAGCCCCTTTGCATCGCTATCGCGCCACTTTCGAGAAAGGCGAGCAGGTTAAATATCTCTCGCATCTCGATATGACGCGCGCCCTGCCGCGTGCCTTTCGGCGGGCTCGTGTGCGGCTCGGTTATTCGCAGGGCTTTCATCCGATGCCGCTCATTCAGTATGGTCCGGCGCTCGGTGTCGGCACTGTGGGCCACAATGAGTTGATTGACTTCGATTCGTTCGACGAGCTTGAAGAGGCGGAGTTTCTCGAACGCATCAATGCCAGCCTGCCCCACGGCTTTCGCTTCAAACGGCTTGAGCGGTTGCAGACAACCTCTGCATCGCTCATCAAAGAAGTGAACCGCGCCGACTGGCTGGTCGCCCTCGACGCGCCCGAGATGCAATCGGCAGTAGCGCGATTGCTGGCCGCGCGCGCAACGCTGCGGGATGTGGATGCCAGCGTGCTTCATCAATTGCTGGCCGACGAATTTCTGGCGCGCGAATCGTTTGTCATCGAGCGCGTGCGCAAGGACAAGCGGCAACGTGTTGACGTGCGCCGCTACACTCGGGCGTTGCGCCACGACGTGGCCACAGGCGGTTTGACGATCACCACCGAAATCACGCCTCAGGGCGGCGCGAAGCCGGTCGAAATCGTTGCCGCGATATACGACTTAACGGAGGAAGAAAAGGTTTCTATCAGCTCGCGCGTGCGGCGCTTGCGCTTGTACCTGGAGACGCCGGTCCTAGCCGAAACGCCCTGCACAACCGACGCCGCCGCCTTTGCGAGCATGCAATAAGGGTGAACAGTGACAGGTGACAAGATGGCTGCACGCCACGTTTGGGCTGGTTCCTCTCTTGTCACTCGTCACCTGTCACTTGTCACTATTCAAGTTTGTGCTACATAGCAGCACGGGTAAGTTTTGAAATGCGCTTCGCGCGCGGCGACTGTGGGCCGCGATGAATTTTTGACCAGCGAAGCGACCGCGATCGCGCTAGAGCGCGTCGATTTCCTAGGGGCAAATAGAGGCGGAGCCGGTTTCAGTCGCTGAAAGACGCCGCCCGCCGCACAGGTTTTTTGATTCACAGCGTTTTCCGATTTCGAGTCGGCCTCGGCGCGACTCCATCGAGAACCTAAGGTTTTAGGAATCGACTGAGCAGCTCACCCGCAGACTTCGCGTGACGGTCTTTTCGTCGCTCAGGCGACGCCCGCAAGACCACTCTTCACCGCTCACCCGCCTGCCAGCACGACTCACGACCAGGAGAATCCATGGCAAAAGAATTGATCATTAGTGCGAACGTGCATGAAAAGAAAGTCGCCATCCTCGAAGATGGCGTCGTGACGGAGTTTTATGTCGAGCGCCGCGACGAGAATCAGGGCGTCGTCGGCAACCTCTACAAAGGCCGGGTGATGAAAGTGCTGCCCGGCATGCAGTCGGCCTTCGTTGACATTGGCCTTGAGCGCGACGCCTTTCTCTATGTCTCGGACTTCACCGAGTTCATGGAAGAAGAGGACGAAATCGATTTCCGCGAGACCGGCGACGAGAAGCTGGCGCAAGCCGACGAGAGGCCGGCGCGAGTCGACGAGAAGCCAGTGCGCGCCGATGACCGCACCCGCCGTCAGGAGCAGCGGCGGCCCGTCTCTACGACGAGACCGGCTCCAGCAGCCGCTCGCGTGGAAGAGCCTTCAGAGTCCGATGTGCGCTACGACGACATCGTCGAGCAGTTGGCCGAGATTGCCGATGAGAGTGTCATCCCGCCGCCACTGACCGAAGACGAGATCGATGCGCAGAACAAAGGGCCTATGGTCCAGGCGGCAGACGCCGAGGTCGAAGAGTTCTACATCGAGCGAATTACCGACGAGCCTTTTGAAGCAGCAGGCGCAGCGCCCGCCGAGGCAGAAGTCGAACGGGTTACCGAAGCACCCGCCGCCGCTCCGGTCAAAGAAGCCGCCGAGCCGGTTGCCGCCGAAGCCGAGGAAGGGAAGCCGCGCCGCCGCTCGCGCAAGAAGCCTGCCGAAAAGCCTGAGCCGAAAACCCGCCGCAAGAGCGTCAAGGCCGAGGCGAGCAAAGCCGAGGCGGCACCGGAAGCCGCGCCCGCAAAAGCCAGTGCCCGCAAGTCGAGCAACAAGACGACGGCTAAGAAATCACGGCGCAGTGCTTCAGCCGAAGCCGCTGCGGATGTCACACCTGCCGCCGAAGAGAACTTCGAGCGGATCACTGATGAAGACATGAGCAGTGACGCCGGCGATCTATTGAAAGACGCTATGGTGCAGGAGAAGATCATAGAGCGGGTTCACCAGGCCGAGTACGCGACGCCATCGGTCGTGCGCGAGCCGGAGCCTGAATGGCGCGTCGGCAGCTTTCGCGCTATTGACGAAGACGAAGGTTTTCAACGTGTTGTTGACGAGTCTGCGCCTACAGCGGGAAGCCACGATGACGTCATTCAAAGCTCTGCGGGCGGGCCGTCAGATGCGCAGGAGGCAGAAGACGCGAGCGGCAAGCCCTTCCGCCACATCGGCGAAGTGCTGCCCGGCTGGCTGCGCGAGCGCCTGGATGCCGTCGGCATGAACGACACTTCTCAGGCTGCCGGCACCGAAGGTGAGGCGACCGCTAAAGACGGCGAGGCCGATGAAGACCGCGAAGCCGGTGTGCGTGATCGCCGCCCGCGCGGCGAGTTCTCGCAGCGTCGCGGTGGGCGCGGGCGTCGCCGCCGCCATCAAGGGCCGCCGCCCAACGCAGCAGGCGGCACGGGCGACGAAGCGACGGATGGCGACGCTGACGCAGAAGGCCCGGAGCCGCAGAAGGAAGAGGCCCCGCGCTCAAGTGCGCCGCCAATAGATGATGCCCCGCGCTCAAGCGAAGCACCCCGCTCAAGCGAAGCCCCGCGCCCAAGCGGAGTACCGCGATCAAGCGAAGCACCGCGATCAAGCGCGCCGCGCTCAAGCGCGCCGCGCGCAGACGCCGGACGCCAGCGCTTTGACCGTCGCGATCAACGTCGTCCCGATGCGCGCCCCGACCACCGTGGCGATCAGCGCGGCGATCAACGCGGCGACCAACGTAGCGATCAACGTAGCGATCAACGCACCGATCTGCGCCAGGAGCAGCGCCCGCCTTCACGGCGCCCTGAGCGCAGCGGCCCGCCAACCATCAGCGAGCTTCTGCACGAAGGCCAGGAGATTCTCGTGCAGATCGCCAAAGAGCCGATTGCCAAAAAGGGCGCGCGCATCACCTCGCACATCGCCCTGCCGGGCCGCTATCTGGTTTACATGCCGACAGTCAATCACGTCGGCGTGTCGCGCAAGATTCCCAGCGATCAGGAGCGCATTCGCCTGAAGCGCATCGTCAGCACTTTGCGCGAGCGCGAGGGTGGCAGCGGTGGCTTCATCGCGCGCACCGCCTGCGCCGGCCACACCGAGCAGGAGTTGCATGACGACATGCGTTACCTGCTGCGAACCTGGACCGATGTTCGCAAGAAAGCCGACCGCGCGAAGGCGCCTTCGATGGCGCATCAAGACCTCGACCTGGTGCAGCGCATCCTGCGCGATCAGATTTCCGAAGAGTTCTCGGTGATTCGCATCGATAACGAAGTTGAATACGCGCGCATCGTCGAGTTCGTCCATCGCATACAGCCGCGGCTCGTGAACCGCGTCAAGCTCTACACCGGCAACCAGCCGATCTTCGAGAAGTACACTGTACAGCCGGAAATTGATAAAGCGGTGCGCCCACGTGTCTGGTTGAAGTCGGGCGGTTATATCGTCATCAACCAGACGGAAGCACTGGTGGCCATAGACGTCAACACCGGCAAGTTCGTCGGCAAATCCGACAAGCTCGAAGACACGATCACCCGCACTAACCTCGAAGCCGTCAAAGAGATCGTCCGGCAGATACGCCTGCGCGACCTCGGCGGCATCATCGTTCTCGACTTGATTGACATGGAAGAGCGTAAGAACCGCCAGCGCGTGATGACCGCTTTGCAGCAAGAGCTGGCGCACGACCGCGCGCCGTCGAAGATTCTATCAATCAACGATTTCGGGTTGGTAGCGATCACTCGCAAGCGCGTCAAGCAATCGCTTGAGCGAACGCTCTGCTCGCCGTGTCCTTATTGCACCGGAGCGGGCATGGTCAAATCGGCGCAGACCATGTGCTTCGAGATACTGGAGCAAGCCAAAGCCATCTCCAAACAGGTCAGCGGCAACAACGAAGTCATGCTGCGGGTGTCGCCGCAGGTGGCCGACGCGCTGCGCGCAAGCGAGCGCGCCGTGTTTGAAGAGATTGAAGCCTACTTCAACTCGCCAATCACGTTGGAGCCCGATCCGAACCTGCACCAGGAGCAATACGATTTCGCGGTGATGTAGCCGGGAGTCAGAAGTCAGGAGTTAGAAGTCAGGAGTCGGGAGTCAGGAGCCAGAATGAGCAAGGAGGTCGGCGGGAGTTGCCTCCGCTTTCATTCTGACTCCTGACTTCTTTTCTAGGCGGCGGCTGCCTTGGCAGCGACCTCTTCTTCTTTGGTTTCTTCGCCGGTGATCATCGGGTAGATCAAGCCGGCGATTACCGCGCCGACCAGAGGCGCGACCCAGAAGAGCCAGAGTTGTTTGATCGCCCAGTCGCCGACAAAGATGGCCGGGCCGGTGCTGCGCGCCGGATTCACCGACGTGTTGGTCACAGGGATGCTGATGAGATGGATCAGCGTCAGGCCCAACCCGATTGCGATGGGAGCAAAGCCCTGCGGCGCGCGCTTGTCTGTAGCGCCCAAAATGATCATCAGGAACATCAGCGTCATGACGACTTCGGCCACCAGCGCCGCCGCCAGCGTATATTGGCCGGGCGAATGCTCGGCGTAGCCGTTTGCGGCGAAACCACTGGTCAACGTAAAGCCGGCTTTGCCGCTGGCGATCATATAGAGAACGCCCGCGCCGGCCACTGCGCCGGCCACCTGAGCAATGACGTAGTGCGGTAGCTCAGAGATGGGGAAGCGTTTCGCCGTGACCAGGCCAACCGTAACCGCAGGGTTTAAGTGACAACCGGAAACGTGGCCGATAGCGTAGGCCATTGTCAGCACAGTTAGTCCAAACGCTAGCGAAACCCCGTGCAGGCCGATGCCGACGCCAGGAAATGCCGCGGCCAGCACGGCACTCCCGCAACCACCAAGCACTAGCCAGAATGTGCCGATAAACTCGGCAGCCATTCGTCGAGAGATAGGCATAAGGTGTCTCCTTTCAACTTAGGGCGATCTAGCAATGACTGTCTCAGTAATACGCCACTTTCTCAAAAAAGTCACGGTAAATATGTATGGCGCGACTGAGCCGACTCGAATCTCCGGAGACACTTTTTGAAAAAGAACCGCGAAGCCGCCGCTCACTTGCCGGTCATCAGCCAGCGGTCGCGGACTTTCAATTGTTGCGGCGTCGGGTTGGCCACTTCGACCAGGCGATAAGCGGCCTGCTCGTCCGCAGCCACCATCATCTCGACCGTTTTGCTTTCGCCGCCGCGACGGATAGCGACCTTGACGGTCTTGCCGACCCGTTGCGAGAGCAGTTGGTAAGCAGCGGTAAAACCGCGCCGCGCTTCGACGCCATCAAAGGAGACCAGCAGGTCGCCCGCCTGCAAGCCTGCCGCTGCTGCCGTCGTGCCGGGCCGCACACGCGTCAGTTGGATGTCGCCTTCGGGAGTCGCCGTGGCTTCGAAATCGAGACGCGGTGTCTGCTGCGAGTTTTTTCCCGCCTGATAGCCGGCGTAGCCGAAAATCTCATCATAAGGCGGCACCTCGACGCCCCAGACATAGCGCTTATAAAAATCATGGTAGTCGCGCTTCGTCAGGCGGTTGATGGTCGAGATCATGTCTTCAGTCGTATAGCCCTTGCCGCGTTTGTAGTGCTCGTTATAAAGCGTCCGCATCACTTCGTCGAGACCTGCGGCGCCCGCCGTGTCATGAATGATTGACAGATCGAGCAGCGCGCCGAGGTTCTGCCCCTGCGTGTAGTACGAGATGCTGAATGCCACAGGCGTGTCGTAGCCAAGCCACGTCGAGGCCGAGGAGTTGGCCGGCGAGATGTAATGCCGCGCCTCGTTGCTTTCGACGCCGCTAATCGCCTGCGCGGCGGCTTGCAAGAACTGCTCGCGGTTACGCAAGCCAGCGCGCAGTTGTGCGACGTTGCTGTAATAGTTCGTGAAGCCTTCCGAAACCCACAGCAGCGGCGTCTCGTTTTCGCGCGAATAATCGTAAGGCCACATCTCGGCGGGGCGCAGGCGCTTGACGTTCCAGAGATGGAAGAACTCGTGCGCCGCGGTGCCGATCAAGTAATCGGGCTCATTCGAATAGGCGAAAGCGACAAACGAGTTCAGGTGTTCGAGCGCGCCGCCGGCGTTCGATTCAGGCCGCGAGAAGAAATAGAAATGGAAATACTTTTCGTAAGGAATCTCGCCAAAGATCGCACTTTCGGCAATCGCTGCCTTGCGCAGCATGTCACTGAATCGCTCGGCCTTCTCTTTGGCGAAAGCGCCCGCGGGCGTCATCACCAGATAATGCGGGTGGCCTGCGACATCGAACTGCAACAGGTCGAAACGGCCCATCTCGGTCGGCGCGTCAACCAGCGTGTCATAGTCCGCCGCCGTGAACGCATTCGGCTCGGCGGTCGCTTGCAACGCGGAAACGATCTTCCAGCCGCTCGGCAGCACGAAGCGCACCGTGCTTGGCCGGTCGCGGTGGCCTTCGGCCATCAAGAACAGCTCAATGCCGGTGAAGAAGGCATAATCGTTGGCAATCTTCGCCTGATTGAGCGCCAGAATGTCGGCGCGATAATCAAACTCGGCTTTGATCCGGTCAATGCCTTTTGTGTCAACACGCCACGTCTGCTTGCGAGTCATCACGGGTTGCAGCCGCGCGCCCTTTGCGTCTGTGATCGCGAACCGCAGAATGTTCTTGGCGTAATTCTCGATTGTGTACCAGCCGGGCGCCCAGGTCGGCAGTTGCAGGCTCAACTGATCTTCATGGATGTTCTGCACGTCAGCGGTGACGTGAAAGAGATGCTGTTCCTGATTGGCAATGGCGACCGTATAGTCTATGCGGAACGCTTTGTCTTGCGCGCCTGCGGCGGGCATAGCAGCGGTCAGGATAAAGAGCAAAACGGTGAAGAGGCTACGGAAAGTATTTCTCTCTCTCATTGGTACAGGCCAACCTTTCGACCTTGAAATTCTTTGGGCACAGGCAATCAATCAAGCGCGACTCGGTCAACCGGCAAACGGCACACCGGCGCGCTCGGCATGCTCGCGAATTCTAGCGACAATCTCAAGCGCCAGCGCCAGGGCGTGGCGGCCTTCTTCGCCGCTGACGCGAACCTCGCCGCCGCTCGCGGCAGCCAGGAAGGCGTCAATCTCTAGTCGCAATGGCTCACCGCGCTCGACCGCAAGTAAACGCGCATCGAACTGCATCCTGCCGCCGGCATCCGGCTTGAGCGACACCGTGGCGGCTTCCTGCGCCGCATAATCAATCGAAATATATTCATGCGGTTGAAAGAAGCGCACTTTGCGGACCTTCTCCAGCGACACGCGGCTCGCCGTAAGATTTGCTACACATCCGTTTTCGAATTCGACGCGGGCGTTGGCAATGTCAATGCGCGGCGTCAGGATTGGGATGCCGGCGGCGCGCGCCTCACGCACAGGGCTGCCGACGAGCGAAAGCACCACATCAATATCGTGAATCATCAAATCCATCACGACATCCACGTCGAGGCTGCGCGGCGTAAACAGGCTCAGGCGGTGCGCCTCGAAGAAGCGCGGCGTCGTGACGATCTGTCGGGCGGCGATGACCGCCGGGTTGAAGCGTTCGAGGTGGCCGACCTGCAAGACTGCGCCACTGCGCTGCGCGGCGCGGATCATTGCGTCGGCTTCGTCGAGCGTGCGCGCGATCGGTTTTTCGACGAGAACGTCAATGCCGGCGTCGAGCAGCGCACAGGCAATCTCTGCATGGGCGACGGTCGGCACGGCGAGGCTGACCGCATCTACTTTGCCGATCAACTCACGGTAGTCGGCGCAGAATGCCGAGCCGAATTGTTCGGCGACTCGCTGGCCGCTGGTCTCATTGATATCGCAAACGCTGACCAGTTGAGCGTCGGCGGCGTCCGCATAGACGCGCGCATGCTCACGCCCGAAACTGCCGACGCCGATAACTCCGGCTCGAATCATAAGCTCGATATGCTGCCTTTCGCGGTGGCGATGCTTGACCGGGCGGGCGCGGCTGCCTAGACTGAGTAATCCATCGCCGCAAGCGACGAAACATCATGAACGCTTCCGAGAATCCATCGGCGCTGCCCGCCGCAGACGAAGCCATTAGTTTAGATGAACCCTTGCCGACTGCCAAGCAATCACTCCTTGCGCCACTCGCATTGATTGCGATTGCGCTGGTCACTTTCTTTTTTGGACTCGGTCGCATGGCGCTGTTGGGGCCGGACGAGCCGCGCTATGCCGAGATCGCCCGCGAGATGCTTATGAGCGGCGACTGGATTTCGCCGCGCCTTTGCGGCTGCCTGTGGTTTGAAAAACCGGCGCTCGTCTACTGGATGTCGGGACTCGGCTACCGCCTGTTCGGCGTCGGCGAGCTGGCGGCGCGTTTACCCATCGCTGCCGCCGCGACATTGACCGTCTTGCTGGTTTACTTCGTCACTCGGCGGGTGGCCTCGCCACGAGCGGCTTTCATTATGGCACTGGTGCTGGCTACGTGCGGGATGTTCATCGGCTACGGGCGCGTCACGTCTCCTGACATGCCGCTGACGGCGGCGATGACTGCCGCCTTGCTCGCAGGCTTTATGGCGACGCAAGCCGGCGGACGCAAGCGCCTGATGCTGTGGCTCGCGTCGTTTGCGGCAATGGCGCTGGCCGTGCTGGCCAAAGGCTTGCCGGGGGTGGCGCTCGTCATTCTGATTTTTCTGCTCTACTTCATCTGGATAGGGCGGCGCGATTTAATCGGCTGGCGTGAACTGTTGATGGGCTCGGCGGTCTTCTTGCTGATCGCCGCAACCTGGTATGCGCCGGTGATGCTGCGCCATGGCAGGGAGTTCGTTTACGAGTTTTTTGTCCGTCACCACTTTCAGCGCTACACATCGAACGAGTTCGGACATCCGCAGCCCTTCTATTTTTTCTTGCCGGTTGCTCTCGCGGGATTAGCACCGTGGCCGGCGTTTCTGCTGCCGGCCATTGCCCGCCTCAAAGGCTTGCGCCCGCGCCGCGAGCCGCGCCATGCGCTTTTGGCCTTTGCCTGGGTGTGGGCGGCGGTGGTGATCCTCTTCTTCTCGTTTTCGGGCTCAAAGCTGCCGGGCTATATCCTGCCGGCGTTCCCGGCGCTGGCGATCATCGTCGGCTCCGAGATTGCAGCCTTCATCGCTACCGCTCGCCCGAGGCGAGGTGTAGCGCAAGCTGTTAGCTTGCGCGAATCATTGCGCAAGCTAACAGCTTGCGCTACATGGATCACGGCCCTGCTCATCACTGCAATCGCCGGCGGCTTTGCCATATACCTGCGCCGCGAAGGCATCAGCGTAGACGGCTTACCCTTGCTGGCTTACGTGATGCCGGCGGCGATTGCGCTGGCGGCGATTGCGGCGCTCCTGGCCAGGAAGCGCGGCCTGTTCATCGCGTCTGCGACTTGCGTCATTCTGAGCGTCATCGCCTCTGCGGCGATTGCGCTGGTGCCGCAGTTGAATGAGGAACAGACGCGAAAACAATTATCACTCGAAGCAGCGGCAGCACTCAGGCCGGGCGAGCGCATCGCCTTCTTCATTCTGCTTAAAGAGTACGGGCCGGTCTTTTACTCACAGGGCCGCGTCGCCTGTGGCATCGGCGAGATGGATGTCTTCAATGCGATGTCGGAGAACGAACTCGCCGAGGCGTTGCGCGCAGAGCCGAGCTTTGTCGTTATTACTACAGAGAAGTGGCGCGGCGGGTTGGAGCGCGACAGCCGATTTACGACCGAGGTGCTGGCGCGTCAACGCGACGCCCTGGCCATGCGAGTCAGTCTGAGGTAGGGGTTAGGGACTAGGGGCTAGGGACTGGGAAAAATCTCTAGCTACTAGTCCCCAGTCCCTAGTCCCTAACCCCTAGCCCCTAGTCCCTATTATTTCTTCATGTCTGTTGTGACTGGTATCGCTTGCTGGAAGAAGGCGGTGATACGCGCATCGTAAGCTGCGGCCTCTTTCTCGTAGAGCCGGCTCATGTGCGAATGCGGCACTTCGACCAGTTCTTTCTGGCCGCGCGCGGCATTATAAAGCTCGCGGGTCATGAGATCGTAAACGCCTGTGTCGCTGGCAGTGATAAAGAGCATACTGCGGCCCGCGGCGGTTGACACCGCTTCGAGCGCCGGTTCGCCGTCTTCACGGCGCAGCAGGTACATCTGCATGGACAGTTGCGCCAGTCGCTTTGTCCATTGCGAATCTACCAGCTTGTTACCCATCTCGTTTGTGCCGACGCCGCTCTTGAGCTGGGCGTTGACGAAATGATTGACGTCTGGAAAGACCGAATCAACGGCGACCGCCTTGATGATGGGGTCTTCAGCCGACGCCGCCAGCGACGCATAGCCGCCGAGGTCAATGCCATACAGTCCGACTCGCCCATCCAGCACCAGCTCGCCCTTCTCATTCTTGCGCTCTTTCAGGAACTTGATCGCCGACAGCAGATCGTCGCGCTCGTAGGTGCCGAGCCCACACCACTTCACAGGGCTTTCGCCATGGCCGCGCAGGTCGGAGAGCAGGACGTGATAGCCCGACTTCCATAGCTCGAAGCTCATGGTCAACAGGTCCGAGCGGTTCGAGCCATATCCGTGACTGAGGATGATGACGGGCGCGGGCCGCTCGCGCAGCAAGAGCCAGCCGACTGCCTGTGTGCCGTCGGAATTCTTCCACTTCTCCTCGTACCACATCGGCTTTTGCAGGATGAGCTGGAAGTCGCGCGGCGAGCCATAAAGCGCCGTGCGCGCCGGATGGCTGAGGCGATGGATCATGTAGAATCCGAGCGCGCCGACGCCGACCACCAGAACGAGGACTGCCGGCACAAAGACCCAGAAGATGCGCTTGAACAGCACACGGTGCTTTTTCGAGATGAGCATAAAACTAGACCCAGCGGGGCAGGTGAACCAACAGGGGCAGCGCCTAGGGCAGAGATGCGCCGAAGTTATGGATCACTCCCGGCGAGTATACCGCAGGCGCGGCGGTTTTCAAGAGTCTTTATCGGCAACGCCCGTAGGCGTTATTTGTCTGTTGTAGAAGGCGTCGGCTGAATCCAGGCCGCGCATAGCCCGATGCTGTTGCTGCCGTAGGCGACCCAACCGAAACCCTTCTCGCCCCACTCTTCGCCCCACGAATTCTTGACCAGCCACGCCTGTTTCGCGTCGTCCCAGCCGATTAAGACCATAACGTGATTGGGAAAGCCCATATTATGGCCGTTGAAGAGGCCGCCCTGATAAACGCTGAAGCAGGCGTCGCCGTGGATGGGCATGGCGAGCGGGCCATGATCGATCAAGGCTTTTTTGAGTTGTGCAACCGAGGGCAACTGATCCGGGTTTTGTTCGTTGACGTAGCCCCAGGCGAGGGCGCGGTCATAGGCTGTCAGTATTCGTTCGCTGTTGGTGGGCAGGTGGGGATGGGAATCAGGCCCTTCGATCTCCATCCACGTTTTGCCGCCGCGTTTTACTTTGCGGTGCTGCAAAGTGTCTTCGCAACGGGACATCCGGCCCGTATATTCTTCGATTGGGGAGCGTTCGCCTTTCTTCCAGACGACATTGTCGGGGATATGCGGAACATGCGTGCTGACCATAAAAGCGAAAGCTGTCCCGTGCCAGCCGCCGCCTACACAGTTGCCTTTCTCTTTGCCGATGCAGTTGAGTAACTGCTGGACAGATGGGATGCGCTGGTATGAGGAATACTCCGGCACCGTCACTTCAAGAAAGCCGACGCCGAGCCGGCGCTGCTCCAGGAACCAACTGCTTTGATAGACCGACATCGCCGCGAACGCCCAGCAACTCTGACATTTGCCCTGATTCAGCACCGGGCCTACATCGATACCTTGCTCGCGCCAATCAAACCTGGGCCGACTCACCCACGGGCCGCTGTTTTGCAAGGCGATAAAGTTTTCATAGGCTTTGCGCACAATGGGGGATTTCAGCAATTTGTTGGCGTACCAATTCTTAGGTTGCAATTGCAGCGTTTTGCGCGCTTTCTCCAGGGTGTCCTCCACCTCCTGCCATGCCGCTTTTCTGGCGCGCACCACTTGTTCGAGCAAGCCGACAACTTCAGGTGATCGCCTGTCCTTGAGGTCAGGCACTTCCAGCCCGTTATAGAGATTGTCGGGCTCCGCCGCCGCCTCACCTCTCCGAGCGCCAACCCGCGCCGACCGGACCGCAGGCGGCTTGGCATTTCGACCAAAAGGCGCGGCGCCGACGCGATAGGTTGGCTTGTCTTGGGCAGAAGCTTGCTCGCAGTTGCAACTGTCCATCTGCATCTGTTTATCGGTCTTGCCGGCGGTCGGCAGGTTGGCGCAAGGCGAGGTTTGCTGTAACCGAACATGCGATGGCGCGCTCAGGCCGCCTGCGATCAGCGCTGCCGCGAGCGCACTGAAGAATCTCTTGACCATCATGACAAACTCTCCCTGTTTTCCTGTACCGTTCTTTTCACTATTGCACACACGACCAAATCACGCCTGCCGCTCACTGTCAGGCATGCGTTTTGGCGAAGACGTGGCGAATCGTGTGATGAGCTATTGAAGCAGGTTGCAGTCCTGACTGCGCTCAATGCAGATGTCGCCACATATTTTCATCCCAGTCGGGCAGCCCGCATGAATAGAGGGATAGAAGAAATCCTTCCTTACACGTATGACACACCTGGTCGTTCGCGCATACTTAAGCAGGTCGTTGAATTGAACACGCCCATTGACCCAGCCGGTTATCGTAACAACCCGCTTAATTGAACTGACATTGATATGCTTCCACTGGGTATCGAAGCGTTTATCGGCCTTAATCTTTCCCTGAATGGCGGCGACAATTTCCGC
>JBJMGU010000034.1:0-6888 GCA_045807765.1 Blastocatellia bacterium | reverse complement strand
AGACGCTGGAATATAAGCTGAAAGTTTTGCCTTCGCCCGACGCCGTTGGCTCGCCGGAAGAAGCCATCAGAAGATTTCAAGACCGGGCGAACGATGCGCTGGCGCGCAATCAATACCTCATTCCTTATCCAGATAGCGCCTTTTATTTCGCGCAACAGATTCAGCGGTATGATGAATCAAATGCGTTTGCTGCCGAGATCATCGACCGCGTGCGCCGAACCGAGCTACAAAACGCCCGTGAAGCCACCAACGCCAGCGACTTTGGCAAAGCGCGCGAGATTTATAATGCGTTGAGCGAGAACTATCCCGATAACGAAGAAGTGCGGGCTGCCGTCGCCAAGTTCGAGAATCAAATCTCGCAGCACCGCGGCGAAGTCGGTGATCTGGTAAAGAAAGCGACAGACGCTTTACAGGCCGGCAGCTTGGTCGAGCCGGAGCGCGCCAGCGCTTACTACTATGCGAGAAGGGCGCTGGCCATTGACCGACAGAATGCGCAGGCGCGCGCCGTCTACACTCAGATCAAAACGACGCTGACGGCGCGGGCCGAAGACGCCGACCGTCGCGGCGATGCAGATGCGGCGATCAAACAGTTCAAACGTCTCACGCAGCTCTTCCCGGATGACAAGACCTTGCGTCAGCAGGCACGTGACATGGAGGCCCAACACGCGGCGGAAATTGCCAGGCAGAACGACGCCGGCGCGCGCCGTGTGCAAGGCCTCGACGCGTATGGACGCGGCGAATTTAATGCGGCGATTCCCGATCTTGAATTCGCGGTGACTCATAACAAAGGTACGCCAGACGTCGTGTTCGCGCTGGCATACTCGTACATGAAGGGTGGCCATCTCGATCAGGCAACCTCATATTTCCGGCTGATTCAGCCGTCGGGGGATGATCAATACCGTTCGGCCATCGCCGCGCTTGGTGACATTGCCCGCGAGCGCGGCGATTATGCCGGGGCGCTCGAAAAATACAAGCAGGCGAAACAACTCGGCGGCAGCGCGCTTTATTCAGTCGCCAAGCTCGACGACCGCATCGAGCAGATTGAAAAGCGCGAGCGCGCCAAGGCCGCCGAGCCTGTGCCCATTACGATACGCGCCAAACACATGCACGGCGGGCTGATGGGCGGCTCGTGCAGCGGCACGCTGATGATCGGCACGACCGGCGTGCGCTACGAGGGCGGCGAGCACACGTTTTCGGCGAACCTGCTGTCGGCAGGCGTGCGCATCGCCAAGGATGAAATGGTGGTCAAGTTCCAGGACAAGAACGAAAAGTTCAAAGTGCCGCGCGCCGACGCCGAACGCTTCAATGAAGCCCTCTCACGCTTCCAGCAATTCTACTCGCCGGCGAATAAATAAATTCTTGACGGTGAAAAACTACCTGAGCAGGGAATTGATTTAGGGATTTTTTATAGTATAGTCGCAGGTGTCACTGCTTCGAGGTGACGAACGAGCGAAATCGAACGAGGCGCTCAAGCTTCCGTATAATAAAAATAACCGATCACGCCCGGTTCCTTTCGCTTGCATGTTCATCGGCGAGTTGCGCCATCGCCTCGCTGACCTCGATGGGGAAACAGACGCGGTCAATGCGATAGCCGCGCATACCGCGCACGACTTCCGACACTTCGCTGATCTCGCGAATTTCAGGGCGCGGCCAGCCCGATTCAATGTAGATCAAACTTTTTGGATCAACTCCCACCGGCGAATAATAGCCGTAATATGGCACGTCCGCGGCGCGATCCAACACCAAGTAATAAGCCGGATCGAAGCCCGCACTGCGCACGACCGCTTCGGCTCGCTCCCAGAAGCGCTTGGCTTTGTCACCGACAAATTCCAGATCAATCGTCTTGAAGAGCTTGCGGTCAATGAAGCGCGTCGCGAGGTCGGCGAGAATCGCATCGCGGTCACGCGTCCACTGCTTCAGATGAAAGGTCAGGTCGGTGTCATCCATCTGCAAATATTCGCGCGTCGTCACCGGCTGGCCGAGCAGCATCTTCTCAAAGACCGAGCCGCGCATGCGAAACTGCAATTGGTCCTGCTCGATCAACTCTCTGGCGCGCGTTAGCGTCGAGACCAACACCGCTTCGGCGGATCGCAGCGTGCGGTGAAAATAGACTTGTCGGAACATATAATAGCGCGCCTGCAAATACTCTTCGACGGCATACAGCCCTTTCGCTTCGACGTAGACGCGATCCGACGCTTCGTCAATCTTGAGCGCGTGCAGCACCCATTCCAGATCATAGATGCCATACTTCGCGCCGGTCATCAGGCTATCGCGCAGCAGATAATCCATGCGGTCGCAATCGAGCTGTGACGACACCAACTGGGTGACGAAGGCCGGCGAGTAATTGTGTTTGTAGAGCGCGGCGAGCTGTTCGGGAAGCTGCGCTTGATAAGCGCGAAGGAGGCGATTCACTTCGGTGCTGTCGTCCTGAACGATGCGACATGTCCAGTCTTCGTGATGAAAGCGGAAGACCTTTTCCATGACGTGAGAAAGGGGGCCGTGACCGAGGTCGTGCAGCAAGGCGCCGGCGCGACCAACGATGCGGGCTTCTTTGCTGATCGGATGATGCGCACCAAGCAGGTTCAGGGCGCGCGTCATCAAATGCATCACGCCAATCGAGTGTGTGAAGCGGCTATGCTCGGCACCCTGATAGGTGAACAGCGCGATGCCGAGCTGCTTGATGCGGCGCAGGCGTTGAAACTCGGCTGAATCGATCAGCGCGACGATCAAGCGGTCGTCGGCCAGCGATTCGTCGAGCGCGATGATATTGTGAAGGGGATCGCGATAATTCCGCTGCGGCAACGCGCACCTCTGTCGGGCTATGATGATCGCTCCACGCGGATACTATCATAGCTCATGCGCGAGGCGCAGGGAACGCTTGCCGGAAGGCGTGCCGCCTTTCCTTGCACGAATCACCGAAGCCGTGAGCAATCCCGCTGAACCCACACGGCCACAAGTGCTCGCACAAGGAAGGCGGCACGCTTAACTTAATCCGCCTTGGCGCGCGCTGCCGGACTTGCGGCTGAAACGGTTTCAGCTTCTATCCGCCCCATGCGCTCGTTCAAGAGACTATGGTGGCGACCATAGGCGAAGTAGATTACAAAGCCGATCAGCAGCCACACGCCGAGCCGCAGCCAGTTCTCCGCCGGCAGCGAGAACATCAACAGTAAACATGTGGCGATGCCGAGTATGGGAACCGCTGGCACCCAGGGAGCGCGGAACGGGCGCTCGGCTTCGGGGTGTGTGCGGCGCATGATCAGCACGGCGGCGCAGACGATCACGAACGCCGACAGTGTGCCGATGCTCACCAGATCGGCCAGGATGCGCAAGGGCAGGAAAGCCGTCGCCGTGCCGACAAACATGCCGGTGACGATGGTGGACTTCCACGGCGTGCGGAACTTCTCATGCACTGCGCCAAAGAACTTTCGCGGCAGCAAGCCGTCACGCGCCATCGCCAGCAGGATGCGCGCCTGGCTCGAAATCGATACCAGCACAACCGAAGTGATACCGGCGAGCGCGCCGAAAGAAATTAGAAATTGCGCCCAGGTCAAGCCCTTCTGCTTGAAGGCGTTCGACACCGGCGCGTTGGTGTCGAGCTGGTCATAACGAATCATGCCGGTCAGCACCGCCGTCACCGCAATGTAAAGAATCGTACAAATCAGCAGCGAGGCGATGATGCTCAACGGCACATCGCGGCGCGGGTTGCGCGCCTCTTCCGAGTTGGTTGAAACCGAGTCGAAGCCGATGTAGGCGAAAAAGATGATCGCGGCGGCGGCGAGCATGCCGAGCGGCTGGCCGCCAGCGTCCGAGCCGCCTAGCACGGATTTGCCGAAGAAGCTGACGCCCGCAAACCCGAAGGGCGCGAACGGGTGCCAGTTTTTCGGGTCAACATAAAACACGCCGACGCCAATGACCAGCAGCACGACCGAAACTTTCAAGATGACCATCGCCGTGTTGAACCGCGCGCTCTCTTTCATGCCGACGACGAGAATCGTTGTTACCAGGACGGCGATAAGGATGGCGGGCAAGTCAAGCACGGTGCCGGTGGCGACGAGCCTGCCTAAAGCGGGGTTGTAATCCATCGGCGCGCGGCTGATTGCATCCGGCAGCTTGAGGCCGAAGATGCTGATCAAGTCCTGGAAGTATTTCGACGCGCCGACGGCGACGGTCGAAGCGCTGACCGCATATTCCAGCACCAGGTCCCAGCCGATGATCCACGCGAACAGTTCGCCGAGGGTCGCAAATGCGTAGGTGTAGGCCGAGCCGGCGACCGGCACCATCGAAGCGAACTCGGCATAACAGAGCGCCGCAAAAACACAGGCGATGCCGGCGACGACAAACGACAGCATCAGCGCCGGCCCGGCTTTGCTGTTGGCGGCAACGCCCGTAAGCACGAAGATGCCCGTGCCGATGGTCGCGCCGACGCCGAGACTCGTCAGTTGCAGCGGGCCAAGCACGCGCCGTAGGCGGCCTTCGCCCGCCACCATCTCTTTGAGGAGCAGTTCGAGCGGTTTTCTTCTGAACAGGTTATTGGCCATCGGAACACCTCCACGTCTAGCGATCTATTTGCACCTCTGAGAGGCGCGTCGCCGCGTCGGGATGCTCACGCGTGGCAAGCCTGAATCAACGCGGCGACTTGTTCGAGAGACTCTTGTGGATCGTCTCGACCCACGCCGGCGTCTTGATGAAGCCCTGACCCCAGCTATTCCATTTTTCCGGCAACCCTTCAGCCTTGATCTGATCAAGCGTCTTGCCGGCCTTGATGCGCTCGCGCACGCTGCCGATGGTTTCAACCAGCATCTGGTGAAACTTCTTCAAGTCCTCAACGCCAGCCAGCGGCCCGTGGCCGGGAATGATTCGGGCGTCGGCAGGAATCTTGCTCAGCACCGCGGCGACATTATGCTCATAGCCTTCGACATCGCCGCCGCTCGCCAGATCAACGAACGGGAACATGCCGTTGAAGAACTGGTCGCCCATGTGGACGACGTTGGCCTTCGTGAAGTAGATCACACTGTCGCCGTCGGTGTGACCGTGCGGCACATGCATGACGCGAATCTCTTCGCCGTTGAAGAAGACCGATAGCGAGCTATCGAAGGTGATAACCGGCAGCGCTTCGGGCGGTTGTGGCTGCGGCGCGTTGCCGGTCGCCGGCTTCCACTCGCCTGACAATCGCTTGCGCACGTTGTCGTGCGCAACGATGGTGCCTTCGGCGCTGAAGGCTTTGTTGCCGCCGGTGTGGTCGCCATGATAATGCGTGTTCAAAATGTAGCGCAGCTTACCTTCGCCGAGCTTCCTGAGCGCGGCACGAATCTTGTCGGCGAGCGGCGCGAACTGATCGTCAACGATCAAGATGCCGTCGGCGCCGACCGAGACGCCGATGTTGCCGCCCGCGCCTTCGAGCATGTAAATGTTGCCTGCGACCTGAGTGGATTTGATTTCGACTTTCGACAGGTCGTTCTGGGCCTGCGCGACCGCCAGGCAAACGACGAACGAAAGCACAAAAAGCAGATAACGCTTCATAAACGGGCCTCCTGTTGTAAGCGAGATGTTTTCGAGCCGGGTACTGCGCAGACACTATACCGCAGCCGACCGCGCATCACGAAAGCCATCGCGCCTACCGAACAGGTCGCAAACCACTCACGGATTAACGCTAACGGTGCGACCACTGTAAGCGGGATGGCGGCAGCGGACAATGATTATGTCACGAAGGCGTTGCCAGGTGGCACGAACGGTTGATGAAGCGGAACGAACGGCGCGGCCTAAAGCGTGTTGCCGAGCAATTCGCCGAGTCGCTTGCGGCAACTGCGGCTCAACATCAACTCGGTGCCGTCGCGCAGAATGACGCGATAGTCGTTGTGGAACCAGGGCTGAAGCTCACGCACGCGGTCGAGATTGACAATCGTCGAGCGGTGAATGCGCAGAAATCGTTTCGGGTCGAGCTGCGCTTCGATCTGGCTGATGGCTTCGCGCACCAGGTGAGATTCACGGCCTACGTGCAAGCGGACATACTTGCCTTCGGCTTCGATCCAATCGATCTCTTCGGTCTTGAGAAAGAAAGCCCGCCCGCCGGCTTTGATAACCATGCGCTCAATGTGGCTCTGTTGAGCGCGCAGCGCTTCGAGCAAGGCGAGCGCCCGTTCTGTCACGTCGCTGCGCTCATTAGTCAAGCGCGATTTCGCCCGCTGCAAGGCGTTGTCGAAGCGGCGGCGGTCGAACGGCTTGAGCAGGTAATCGAGCGCATGCACTTCAAAGGCGCGCACCGCGTAATGGTCATAAGCAGTCACGAAAATAATCAGCGGCGCGTCGTCAACGCCAATGCGCTCTAGCACGGCGAAGCCATCACCTTCGGGCATCTGCACGTCGAGAAAGACGAGCGCCGGTTGTTGCTCGCGGATGGCGACAATGGCTTCGCGCCCGTTGGCACATTCGCCGATTACTTCGACATCCGCGTGGCGCGCCAGCATGCGGCGAATGCGCCGCCGTGCCAGCGGCTCATCATCAACGATCAAGGTGCGAATCGTTTTCGTCAAACTCATCCGATGGCCGCTCTCTTTGGGGCGTCAACCGCTTCAGCTTTCTCAAAAGGGATTTCGAGCGTAACCTTCAAGCCGCCGCCGCGTGCGTCGGCCATCTCGAAGCGCTGCGCCGTGCCGTAGAGCTGTTCCAGCCGAGCGCGCGTGTTACTGAGTCCGACACCGCCGCGCAGCTTGCCCGCTGAGTCCTGCGCCGCTGTGAGCCCCGGCCCGTTGTCTTTCACCTGCAAGACGAGCGCGCCGTTCAGGCGCGAGGCGCAGACCTGGATGCGGCCCGGCCCGGCCTGCGTGACAACGCCGTGGCGGATGGCGTTCTCGACGATGGGTTGCAGGATGAGGTTCGGGACGCTCACGT
>JBJMGU010000033.1:0-4494 GCA_045807765.1 Blastocatellia bacterium | reverse complement strand
CTAAAAAAGGAGCAAGATAGTTTTTGCACCGGTTATTACATTCAGATCGCTCCCGTTCTTTACTTTGATTTTATCGCGAGCAATCCAGGTGAAGAGTATGTCCTGGACTCCCTCCAGATTAAGATCACCTCACGAAGGCTGGCAAGAACCGCTGAGGGCGGGTTCGTTATGGGGGAAGCTTCTTATGACATTGTACTTCCAGATTTCTCTAAGGGCACTAAATCTACCGCAGTTCATAAAAAGCTGGTCTTCCGCGGGCACGGGCGACTTCAGCTACGAATGTGGTCAGGAGCTGTAGTCCCTGAAGAAGGCTGGATTACCCGCAGGGGAGAGTACGTTCTTCATATAACATTCAAATTTCTAGTGGGCGGAGTTTCCGTTGAAAGTCATACCGGAGCATTCTCCATTGTAGTCTAGCGGCACACCTGTGCAAGGAAGCGGCCCCGTCTGTCAGACCGCTTGCGGAAACGTCTTAAAAGACTGGCGCATATAGTGTAGATGGGATTTGCGTTAGTGGGTGGCTTATACGGTTTTCGTATTCGCCAGGGGCGAGGATACAAGGGTTGCGTTTGCGAAGCCTGCACGAGAGTCAAGTTATTCGTGAAGTACAGGCCAGATCACTGAGCGGTTCGGTACACGCGGCGCCGTCTTAAAGGCCCGTGGGAGAACTCGGATGATAAATAAGAGTGCAGTTTGGCTGACTTGCCTGCTTCTTGTCGGCATTCCTTCTCTTCCAACGCTCTCTGGGACACCTTCCGGCACCACCGGCAACGGCAGAATCATCCGCACCGTCGACCCGGAAATGGCCCAGATGGAAAAGTTCGTACTTCAGGTAGGCATTAACGACTACCTACACGTACCGAAGCTCAGGGGGTGCGTTCAGGACGTCGAGAAGATGAGAGAGGTCCTGACGGAAAGGTTTGGGGTCCTGCCAGATCATGTGATGGTACTGACGGACCGTCAAGCAACTGGCGAAGCAATCATCTCGGCTTTCAGAAATCACTTGATAGAAAATGCGAAGAAGCACCCCGGCGCGCTGGTGCTCTTCCAATACAGCGGCCATGGCTCCCGTGTTCAGGATCAAAACGGCGATAAAGCCGACCATCTGGATAGTACGCTAGTGCCGGTCGACAGCCGCGACCCCGCCGGTACGCATTTTGACATCGTGGACGATGAGATCAGAGAGCTGTTCAACCAGCTGGCCCGTTATACTTCCAACATTCTCTTCGTGCTGGATTGTTGCTATTCAGGTAACCCTACACGTGCCGGAGAGCAACCACGCGAAATCCCCATCGATACTCGGCCACAACCGCCCGAAAAGTCCTTGACCCAAGCCGGAGGCACCCCCTCCATCAAGGGCCAGGAACTGGTTGGGCTGCTGCCACGTAACGAGCGCTACGTTTCGGTTGTGGCGTCCATGCCATACGAACTGGCCTTTGAAATCGATGTCGCTGATCACTACGAGGGGGCGTTTACTCACTTTCTGGTCGAGCGCTTTAAGCATGTAACGCCGGAGACGACGTATCGCGAGTTGATGGCAAGCGTGGCCGACGATGTTACGGCTCAATACCCTGCTCAACACCCCCAGGTCGAAGGCGATCTACGAAGACCGGTCCTTGCCGGTTCGGCCAACCGCGAAGACCCTTTTATCAGGATCAACAAGATTGTCGGTAACTATATTACGGTAAATGCAGGGTCAGTGCAGGGCCTGACAGAAGGGACGATACTCGGCATATATGACGCGACTGCTCATCGGTTAGCCGGAATGGATAAACGGCTCGCCACGGCCAAAGTGACGCAAGTCAGTGCGCTCGCCGCCGATGCGGAGTTGCGGGCATCTGCCCCCGTCACGCCCGCAGCCAAAGCCATTGTGCTGTCGCGCGACTTCGTGTCCACGCGCACGCGCGTATCGCTCGACCTGTGCCTATTGCGCGGTGCGGCGGGGATTGCGCCCACTTGCGCGGACTTGAAAGCCATCGGGGATGTAACCGCTCTCCTCAGCGATGACAAGGCGATTGAGTTAGTTTACTTAAGCGGCAGGCCCAGAGAGGGCGCGACGCCAGTGGACGCCTTCCTCATGCGAGGACTATTCGGCTCGGTATTCAAAAACACCGCAGCACTGGCGTCAGAGCTAGAGGTGAAGAGGCAACCACTGACGGGAAATACCGAAGTGTTTTATCTTACCGGCCCCGACCGGTCGGCACCGCTCTTCGGCTTCGTGGCCAACCCTAAAGACGCGGACGCAGCGGTGAGGATAGCTGACACCATCAAGCACCTGGCAAATCAGCGGGCGCTGCGGGCGGTCAATAATGCCGCCTCCGCCCTTAATAATCAACTCCTGCTGAAAGTGGTCAGGGTGTACGGCGAGCGGACCCCCGACGGCTACCTGAAGCCGGGGGCTCGCAGCGAACCCGTTGAGTTGGGAAAGCTGGAGCAAGACTATCACTTCGACCAGGGAGAACTCTTCAGGTTCAGCATCGAAAACAACTCCCCGAGGGACCTGTATATAGTCCTGTTTGACATAGCCACGGACGGCACGATTCAGATACTGTATCCGCCTCCGGGGGCGACCGGAGTGCTCATCAAAAGTCACGACAAGCCTTTGGAGCTGCCGCAAGTATTTGCGGTCACCGGACCTCCGGGGTACGAAACCTTCAAGATAATCGCGACGACGGTACGGAAATCCCACGACGACTTTGGGTTTCTGGAGCAAGGCGCCGTCCGCGGTACGAAAGTGGTGCCTGTATCCATCCAGGAATTTCAGGATTGGATGACGGCGCAGATCAACTTCGTGGTTAGCAGTGAAGTCAAGAAATAGCGCCCCGCGCTCACCCCGGCGGTCTGCTGGCGCCAGCCGTTGGCACACCAGCCGGCAAAGCCTGAAGGACATGACCGATATCGGCAGCCTCTTGAAAGGCTGCCGCACGAAAAGTGGAGGCACATCATGAAGGCCCTCCGTCTGATTGGTGGAGTGCTGATTTGCTTACTGATGCCCCGCGCCGAGAAGGGCGTGCGCCCTATTATTGGGCGCCCTTTGTCCTTGAAGGAGAATGGCAGTGATTGCGATATACTCATTTCAGTTTAATTTAGACGGACTCAGGTTTTAACTACGACGGTGTCGGATGAACCGTCTGAAAGGCTTCCCAGACTAGGAAGTGACGGGAAAGGGCCTCAGGCCGCATGGCGGTTTGCGGGTTTGCGCAAATGGCACTATCTCGACTACTGTCACGCCGCACCATCCTGGCGCTTCTAATCGCCGGCCTTCTCGGCGGATTCGGTGCTTGGCGACTCTTCTTCTACGCCTCGGACTTCGACAAAGCGGTGCAAGCCTTCGTGGGTGCCTACCGGAATGACAGGGTCATTGAGGCGAGAGTCAGTGCGTTAGGTTACGCTCCGCGTCGCGAGTCGAGAGATTATACGGTTGAGATGGCGGATCAGGTAACGCGGGCGCGGGCGCAGGCTGACCTCGTTGACGCCGCTGCGCGAAACCCTGGCTCCAAGGCCGAGAACGCCTTGGGTCAGTTCTATCTGGTCAACCGGCAATTTCACGAAGCCGTCGAGCATCTCGATAAAGCGGTCCGGCTCAGCCCAGAGAACGCACAATTCCATAGCGATTTTGCCGCGGGGCTGCTTGAAAAAGGTAAGGCCGATGGCGAGCAAGCAGAGGCCGGCTCGGGTCAGGCCCTCGTGGGGCAAGCGCTCAAGGAATTCGGCCAGGCTCTGGAACAGGCGGAAGAAGCATTGCGCCTCGACCCCGCTCTCCCGCCGGCTCTATTCAACCGCGCTCTGTGCTGCCAACAACTGATGCTATGGAACGAGGCAAGGCAAGGCTGGGAGAACTACTTGGGAAGGGACGCCACCTCGCCCTGGGCTGAAGAGGCGAGAAAGAATCTCGACCGGGCGCAAACTCGCGGCAGACGAGAGACGATAAACGAAGCAGAGTTATTTCAGAGGTTCGTTCGCGCTTACCATAATGGCGACGACTCTGCCGCAGGGCTGGCCCTGCGGCAGGGTCGCAATGCCAACGGCAACCCGATCGTCGAGGAATTGATCGCCGCCTTCCTTGCTCAACCCTCCGAAGTCCGAAGTCTTCCGCCCGGTGACGCCTTAAACATGCTGGCTTATGCTGCTCGGATTGAACAGGCCACTACTGGTGACGCATACCTGTATGATCTCTGGCGTTACTACCGACGGACCGGCGCGGCACAACGGCGGGCCATCGCTACTGCCCGCAACGGGCTTTCCAATTCTTATAAGCTACTTAGGATGTTCGACCTACCTCGGGCTAGCAGTGGCTACGAACAAACGAAGAAGCTCTTCCTGGCGGCTGGCGATGGCCCGGAGGCGTTGTGGGCGACATTTTGGACTGGCCGCTGCTACGTTCTCCAGCCAGATATCGAGCAGGCGCTTCCGATCCTACAAGCGGTCATTAAAACGGCGGAAGCAAGGCGGTATCAAGACCTCCGCGCACGCGCGCTTTACGCCCTGGCCATG
>JBJMGU010000032.1:0-30605 GCA_045807765.1 Blastocatellia bacterium | reverse complement strand
GGATGATTTCCATGAAGTGCGTCGCCGGCACGACAAAACTGATCGCCTGCATGACGACCGGCATCGAATCGCGCGGAAACATGAAGCCCGACAGCAATACCGATGGCAGCATAATCAGCCACGCCAGTTGTAGCGCCTGCATCTGATTCTGCGCCTTCGTCGAAATCAGCAGGCCGATGGCCAGCGCCGTAAACAGGAAGATCACCGACAGGCCGATGAGCAACAACAGCGAGCCATTGATCGGCACGTCGAAGATGATGCGCATCACCGCCAGCACCGTCAGCGTTTCGAAGATGCCGATCAACCCGTAAGGCACGAGCTTGCCCACCATCAGGCCGAACGGGCGAACCGGCGTCACCAGCAGTTGTTCGAGCGTGCCGCGCTCGCGCTCGCGGACGATTGAGAAGGCGGTCAGCATAGTCGTGATGACTTGCAGAATCACCGCCACCAGTCCCGGCACCATGAAATTGGCCGAGCGCATATCGGGGTTGAACAGCATCTTCGGGCGCACGTCAACCGGCAGCCCCGCGGGACTGAGCGTGCTGCTCAGCTTGTTAATCGATTGCGACATCCCGACCGAGGTCGAAACCTGAAGACTCTGCGCGGCGATGCTCGAATCCGACCCGTCAATCAAGACCAGCACGGTCGCCTGTTGATCGTTCAACAAGCGGTCTGAATAATCGGGCGGAATCTTGATGCCGACTTTGGCGCGCCCGGTGACGATGGCGCGGTTCAAGGCGTCGTCAGAGCTGACGTGCTCGGTGATCAGAAAGTAGTCGGTGTTTTCAAACGCGGCGATCAGTTCGCGCGACGGCTGCCCAACGTCGAGGTTGTAAACCACTGTCTTGATGTTGCGCACGTCGGTGTTGATGGCATAACCGAAGACCGTCAACTGAAACATCGGGACGAGCAGCATCAGCACCAGCGTGACCGGGTCGCGGCTGATCTGAATGATCTCCTTGTAGAAGATCGAGCTGAATCCTTTGAACATAATTTGCCTTTCAGCTTCCGTTGCCCGCGTGGCGACGGGTCAGCGTCACGAAGACGTCTTCGAGCGAAGGCCGCGCCGGTGTCGCTTCGACATCGGTGATGGAGATGCGTGCCAGCGTTTCTTTCAGCCGCTCAATCGGCACATCGTTATTCATCAACAGGTGAATCGATTGCCCGAAGATCGTCGCGCTGTGGACATAATCGGCGCGCTTCAGCTCGGCCAGCGCCACCGTGGTATTCGGGCAACTGACTTCGGCCCACTTCAGGTCGGGCGGCGTCACTTCCGCCATCTGCTTGAGCGTGTCAGGCGCGCCATAAGTGATCAATCGCGAGTTATAGATATAACCGACGCGGGCGCAGCGCTCGGCTTCGTCCATGTAGTGCGTCGTCACAAACAGCGTGATGCCCTGGCCCGAAAGCTGGAAAAACAAATCCCACAGCTCGCGCCGCGCCACCGGGTCAATGCCGGCGGTCGGCTCGTCGAGGAAGATGATCTGTGGTTCGTGAACCAGCGCACAGGCGAGCGCCAACCGCTGCTTCCAGCCACCTGAGAGCATCCCGGCGCGCCGGTCTATGAAGCGGCTGATGTGCGTCAGCTCGATCACCGCGTTGCGGCGTTCCTTCAATCGCTCGCCTTTCAGGCCATAGACGTGCGCGTAAAAGTTGATGTTCTCCCACACCGTCAGGTCGGTGTAGAGGCTGAACTGCTGCGACATGTAACCGATGCTCTGGCGAACCTGAGCGATCTGTTTGAGGATGTTGAAGCCGGCGACGGTCGCCGTTCCGGCAGTCGGCGTAATCAGTCCGCAGAGCATGCGGATGATCGTTGACTTGCCCGATCCATTGGGGCCGAGAAAGCCGAATATCTCGCCGCTTGCGACGGCAAAGCTCACCTCGTTAACGGCGGTGAAGTTGCCGAAGCGTTTCGTCAGCCCGT
Source organism: Blastocatellia bacterium (assembly GCA_045807765.1). Taxonomy (GTDB): domain Bacteria; phylum Acidobacteriota; class Blastocatellia; order UBA7656; family UBA7656; genus DATENM01. The sequence continues at coordinate 28,678 of JBJMGU010000032.1, read as the reverse complement.
AAATTTCGATTGCTGAATCCATAGCTTTTATAGGGGCCGGGGGTCAGGGGCCAGGGGTCAGGCGATGACTGTAACGAAAATCAGACTGCCTTGAAACTGGCTTCCACAGCCTAACACAAAGCATCGTGCCTTGTGCGCCACGCCCTGACCCCGGCCCCCGACCCCCGGCCCCTACTTCATAATGCTCACGTCGGCGGCCATGCCGGCGCGCAGCAGGTGCGAGCTGTTGTCAACGCGAACGCGCAGGGCAAAGACCTGATGCTCGCGCTCGCTGCGCGTCTGCACGTTGCGCGGCGTGAACTCGCCGCGGCTGGCGATGTGCTCAATCGTCCCTGTGAAGGTTTCGTTCTTGTAGGTGTCAACTTTAACCGTCACCTCTTTGCCAAGCTGCGCATAGCCCAGCTCCGGCTCAGGCATATAGACACGTACCCACAGTCGGTTAAGCTCGACGAGCGTGGCGACCGGCGCGTTCGGGTTGATCAAATCGCCGGGCCGCACGCGCAGCACTTCGACGAAGGCGTCGGCAGGCGCTCGGACTTCAAGCTCGCCGAGTTGCGTGTTGATCTGTTCAAGCGCGGCGCGGGCACGCTCCAGTTGCGCGCGGGCGGCGGCGATATCTTCTTTGCGCGAGCCGTGCTGGGTCATCTGATACTGGGCGGCGGCCTCGTTGTATTGGCGCTCGGCGCGCTTCACCTCTTCGCTACGCGTCCCGGCAAGTAGCATATCGAGTTTTTGTCTGGCGGCTTCGCGCTGGCCGCGGGCGCGATCAAACGCCGCTTTAGCGTTATCATAATCCTGCTTGGATTGAATGCCGTCGCGCGCCAGTTTTTCGACGCGCGCCAGCGTAGCGCGAGCGACTTCGTAATCGGCGTTGGCCGATTCCAGTTGAGCGCGCGCCGCGTCAATCTCCTGGCGGCGCGGGCCGTTGCGCGCTTCTTCGAGCGTCATCCATGCGGCCTCGGCCTGTGCTTTGGCCTGCGCGACTTCTTCGGGGCGAAAGCCGTTCTGCAACTTTTGATAATTGGCTTCAGCTTGAGCGACGGCAGCCTCGGCGTCGGCCCGCCGGGCGCTCAGGTCATAAGCCTCGAAGCGGATCAGCGGCTCGCCCTGCTTGACCTCTTGACCTTCGCGCACCAGCACTTCACGGATGCGCCCGCCGATCTTCGAGCCAATATGAATCTCGTCGGCCTCAATGTTTCCGGAAAGCACCAGGCGGTCGGTGGCGGCGCGGCTAGTGAAATATTTCACGGTCGCCGCCGCACCCACCGCCACAAACGCCAGCAGGCCAACCAACAACGTCTTGCGGAATCTGCTTGTCATCATCGCTGCCCCTTTCGGCGCGTTGCTGTCGCTTGACGGGCGCGCTTGGCAGCGGGCGGTTGATCCGTGCGGGCCGCGCCGTTCAAGAAAAGATCGATGGTGTGCGCCGCCAGCCGCTCGATAAAACGCTCGTCGAATTGCAGCTTGCCGAGCCCGAGCACGACAATCGGGCGGAGCAACTGAAACACCATGATCATGCCGATCAGGCTGACGGGCGCAAGATCAATATCAATCGCCCGCAACTCGCCGCGGCGCACGCCTTCGGCCATCGCTTCACGCAGCATGCCGTAATTGGTCGAGGCGTACTTCGGGAAGATCTGCATAAAGTATTTGCCGCCCGAGAGCATCTCGCGCGACAGGATGCGCGCCAGATGCGGGTGGTCGAAGAGGTAGCCGGCGTAGGCTTTAACGAAGCGCGTCAGCCGTTCTTCGAGCGACGTTGCGCTCTCGATGGCTCCGGCGATCAGGTTGCGCACGGTCGCGGCAGCATTCTCGATGACCGCGACGTAGAGGTTCTCTTTGTTGCCGAAATAGTAATGAATCATCGCGCTATTGACGCCCGCCGCGGCGGCGATCTGGCGGACGCCGACGCCGGCGAAGCCGTGTTCGGCAAACAAGGTCTCTGCCGCCGCCAGTATCTTCGCTCGCGCCTCCGGGTCGTCGGTCTTCAGTCTGGCCATGCTCACCTCGAATTAATCAAACGTTTGATTAAAAAATAAGGTTCAAGCAAAGATTAGTCAAGCGGCGTTCCCATCGCGGGCCTTTAAGGCGGCATAAGATAAGGCGCGTCAGGCGCGGCTTGTGATTTTAATTGTGGCAACTTAGAATTACCTTTTAGACGCTGGCCGGCGATTGACCAGCCCTTTAAACACCCCTCCCCAGAGATCGAAGTCGTTCATTATGTCGAGCAGAGTTTTGCTTGCCGTTGCTGATCCGCAGCTTCGGCGCGCGGCCACCGAGGCGTTGAATGCCGCGCGGATTCAAAACATGAGCGCCGACGACGGCATCACCGCCTTCAACCTGCTGAAGACGCTGCCGCCCGACGTGCTGGTCGCCGAGATTGCGCTGCCCGGCAAGGATGGCTATGCGCTTTGCCAGTATGTCAGGCAAGAGCCGACGCTGCGGTCAGTGCCGGTCGTTCTTCTCGATAGCCACTTCGACGCCATCAATCGCAAGATCGCTTCAAGGGCCGGCGCGACCATCTACCTGGGCCAACCCTTTACCTCAAGCGAGCTGGTCGAGGTTGTCCAAAGGCTTCTTGAGAACAAAGGCGAAGTCACCGATGACGCGCCGGTGCCCGTTGAAATTGCAGCGCCCGAAGCAGCGCCCGAAACAGAGCCGTCGCCGGTCACCCTTGAGCGAGGCCGCAGCGAAGAAGCGCCGCCATCGCCGGTCGTTACTCAAGCACGCTCGGTAGAGCTTGCCCTTGAGCCTTACACGCAGAGCGCCGCGCTGGTGTCGCGTGACACACCGTCCCGACCAGAGCCGCGCCGCAATTTTAAGTATTATGCTGCGGCGCTGGTTATTGTGCTCGCTGGCGTTGCCGTCGCAATCTGGCTGCGCACGCGGCCCGCAGAGACGCCGCAGGCGCCGCCGTCAATTGTCGTGACGGAGCCTTCGCCTGACGATTCCCGCGCCGCCGCGAATCAGCCCGGCAGCGCCCCGGTTGCGGAACCGGCCAACAGCGCCGAGCCGGGCCGCGAAGCAACGCCGTCTGTGCTCGGCCCTGAGCCTTCTCGGCCCGCTCCACCTGCCCCGACCTCTAGCACGCAAGCCGTCCGAGGCGAGCCGTCTGCGATGCATCGTCCGCCCATCTCGCAGCCAAAAATTGATGCGCGGCGGCAGGAGCCGAGACCTGTGGGAACCGCTACGCCACAGCGCCAGGGCTCGCCTGCCGCCCCTCTGCGCCGCCCGCCCGATACGCCGGCGGCTCGTCCGCCGACTGTAAGCTCGAATACAATCGGCGATCAATGGCGCAAAGGCGGCCACGAGATGGCGCTGGTCGGCGAACACTTCACCAGCGGCGTTAAACATATCGGCAAAGGCAGCGCGAAGGCGTTTCTCTGGCTTGGAAGGAAGATCGGCAGCGGCTTCAAACGCGTCGGCAGCGCGGTCAGGCGGGCGTTCTAGGACGCTTTGCCAACGAAGAGAAATTGCCACGAAGGCACAAGGACACAAAGAATCACAATCTTCTTTGTGCTGCTTTGTGCCTTCGTACTTTGTGGCAAAGGAAGCGACGCGCTGATTAGAAGGTTTGCCCGAAGCGGATGTGGATGACGCCTTGCGGCTGTCGCAGGATGACGCCGGTGGCGGTGGTAAACGATGGCGGGTTGAGCAGGTATCCGTAATCTATGCCGACCGGGCCGATGGGCGTGTCGAGCCGCAATCCCAACCCGACGGTATGTGTCATCCCGCTGAAGCTCATGTCGCTCACCCGGCGAAAGACGTTGCCGAAATCGTAGAACGGCACCAGCCGCAACTGTTTGGTCAGCGGATAGCGCAGCTCGAAATTCATCACCAGCATCGCATCGCCGCCCAGCGGCACCAGCGTCGGCAGCTCCATTGCATTGCGCGGTTCGAGGATGGCTTGCGGCCCGGCCTGCTCGAACTTAAAGCCGCGCAGCGTCGTCGCGCCGCCGGCAAAGAAGCGCTCGCTGATCGGCAGTACCTGATCGGCCTCAGTGATCTCGCCATTCGGGCCGGTGCCACGGACGGCGTACGGCTTGGCCAGCCCGAGGCGCACCGCGAACGCCAGCACCGTGTCATGCAGCCCCGGCGTCATCTTGTCGAATTGATAATAGCGCTGGTAATTGGCGAAGAATTTATTGAAGGCTTCGTTGCCGCCGAAAGGCCGCGCCGCAATCGAATGCTCGACGCTGATCAGCTCGCCCTTCGTCGGGTTGAGCGCCGAGTTGCGCGTGTCGCGCGTCAGTCCGGCTGAAAACAAGCCGAGCCGTATCGCCTGCTCGTTGCGGACGATCTCTTCGAGCGGGATATCCTGCGGATTGCTCAGCCTGCTGTTTTCGAAGCTGTAACGGAAACGCAGGGCGGTGATGTCCGAGAACTTGCGCTCGGCTTGCAAGAAGACGACGAAGCGCTGGATGCCAAAGCTCGGCCCATTGTTCGACGCATTGCCGCCACCGACCAACCGCCGCTGCACCAGTGTGTGCAGGTTGGTATTACTGTCATAAAATCCCGACAGCGTCGCCGCCCAGTTGCTGCTCCAGATGCGCAGGTCTGTGTACTGCAACTGTAAGAGCTGCTCGCGGAAGCTGGCGCGCGTCCGCATCGAGATTGAATTCGCCCGCCCAAACAGGTTGGTGTGGGTCAGTTGCAGCGAGCCGCGCGGCCCTTCGTCGGTTGAAAAGCCGAGACCATAAACCGCAAGCAAAGGCTTCGCTTCGGTGACTCGCACGGTGACGCGGCGGGCGTCCGGGTTGCCGCCCGGCATCGGCTCATGGCGGATGGCGATCTCGCTGAAGGCGCCGGTCGCATAGAGGTCGCGCTGCGTGTGGCGAATCAAATCGGGCGTCAGCACATCGCCTTCTTTGAAAGCGAAGAAGCGGCGGATCGAGGCTTCGCGGGTCTTGGTCTGGCCGGTCACTTCAATCGCGGCGACGATAGCGCGCGGGCCTTCGTTGATGTTGTATTGCAGCGCGACGCGATCCGCTGCCAGATCAGTAATTGTGTACGGCGCGGTGGTGTCTAAGAAGCCGTGATCGCCATAGAATACCTTGACGTTTTTGGTCGTCTCGCGGGCCTTGCTCGGCGAGAAGGCTTCGCCTTCCTTGAGCGCCACACGGTCACGCAGCTCGTTTGCGGCAAAGACCGTGTTACCGTTGAACGTCACGTCGGCCACGGTCGCCCGCGTGCCTTCGTCGACGTGGAAGACCAGCACGAGGTCTTCGCTCTGCGGCTTGGTATCAATGCGCGAAGTGACGCGCGCCGAGCGGAAGCCGAGGTCGGCCATGCGATTGCGAATGGTTTCGCGGTCGCGGCGGATGCGGTCGTTGCTGGTGATGCCGCGCGCCAGCCCGCCAATCAGCGGCAGCGATTTGAGTATCGGCACGGCACCGACGAAGCTCGCTTTCTTTGATTGCAGGTCGCTGCTGACATCGCCAATGCCGATCTCGTTTGTGCCTTCGAGACGAATCTCGTCCAGATCATAACGCTGTCCCGGCTGCACGTCGTAAAACAGGTGAACGGTCGAGCCGCTACATTCCACAGGCTCGCAGCGCGAATGCACAGTCGCAAAGAAGAATCCCTGCTCTTGAAGATAATTCTCCAGGTTGCGCTCGCCGAGCCGCGCCAGCGCGCGGCTGAAGCCCTGAGTTTCGACCGGCACTAGCTCGCGCAGTTTGCGGTTGCTCAGCTTCACCCCGGCAGGGTTCACCATCGTGACTTCGGCGGGCGGCAGCGGGGCGCGCGGCGGCGCAGTGTTACGGCCCGGCGCGCTGCTTACGGGCTGTTCGAAGCCGAGCGCAAAGCGCGTCCGCCCGCGCATCTCAATGGTGAAGTTGCTGTCGGTCGTCGTGCCACTGTTGAACGTGCCGCCTTGCGTATACGAGGCAAGGCCGGAGAAGCGGTTCGACAAAATGTACTCGACAATGACGCTCTGGTCTTGCTCGCTGCCGACGTTGGTCGAATAAGTGAACGACAGATCGCGTGTGAGCTGTTTGCCAATCGTCAGCCGCGCTGCCGGGTTCGAGTTGGGCTCAAGCACCGGATCGATCTGGAAGCGATTGAGGCCGAGCAGCGATTCGGTCGGCTGCGAGATGAACTGCTCGGAGAGCAGCGAAGCCGCCGCGCCCAGCCCTGATGAAACGAGGTCCTGGCTGGCGAGCGTGCTCGAATTGATGTGGCCGGTCGCCACCAGCGACAGCACGTCCGAGCGCGGCAGGTCGGGGTCAGAGCGCAGCGTCACTTCCATCTGATCGAGCGACCCTTGCAGGCCGACATAAACGTGATAGTTGCTGATGTCGGCTTCGGTCTGAAGATTGACCACAGGGGTCGAGCCGCCGCCCGGAAAGTCGAGCGTGCCGGTGGTGATGTCGTAACGCTGGGCGCGCAGCTTGATCGTGCCGCCTTCGACCGCCACCCGCCCGGTGATGTTCGGGTCGCTCGCCGTGCCGCCAATCGTGAGCGCCGCCGTCCCGACGGTATTGACTTGCTGATTGCGGATCAACAACGTGCCCGGCGCGTTGACACGAAGGTCGAGACCAAGAGGCGGCAAACCGAGCGGCCCTCGGCCTACGGTCGAACCGCCGCTGCCGCTGCCAAAGGTAAAGCCATCAGCGCCGCCGCTGCCGTTAGCCATGCTGGCAAAGTCGAGATTCGTGGTGTAATCGCCTTCAGGAATGTTGATCGTGCCACTCAACACCTGACGGTCTGTGTTGCCCGTAAGGTCAAGGTTGGCGTTGGCGATGATCGATGCGCCTTCATAAATCACATTGACGTTGTTGGCGACGGCGGTGAAGTGCCAGTCTTGCGGACGCAGCCCGGCGAGGCTTACCACGCCGCTGGCGTTGAGATTGCCGTCGTTGGCCTGCGCCGTGAAGCTTTCGAGCGTGAGGCGGTCGCCGCCGAGCGTGATACGGCCATTGCCGTTGAAGATGCCGAGCGGCAGATCGTTGCCGGATGCCGAAATCTGCTCAAGGCGAATCTCGCCCGCCAGCCGCGGGTCGCTGATCTTGCCGGTCAGCCGCGCATCAACCGCGATGGTGCCGCCGAGCACGAGGTCTGGGCTCACCTGGCCAAGCTCTGCGAGGTGGGCCGCGCCTGTAAGCGCGAAATTAACCGGCGCGTCGCCGTTCAACGCCAGCGTGCCGCCTAATCTAAAATCGAATCCCTGGCCGGAGATGCGCGTCTGGCTGAGATTGACTTCAGGGCCGTTCACAATCACGGAGACCGGCGTCTGAATGTTGACGGCGCGGCCTTCGACGTTGAGCGCGATGGTATTGAGCGTCAGGTCGCCGCGCAGGCGATCAAGCGTCATCTCGCCATCAGCGTTTTCAATCGGGCCGATGACGTAGAGCCGGCCATTGACTGTGCCGGTCACTGCCGCGCCGGGCGCGAAGGCGGCGACCAGCGGCGCGAGATCGAGATTGTCGAAAGTCGATTCGACGGTGATCGGGCGGCCCGGTCGGCGCAGCTCGATGCTGGCATGCACGGCTTGTGGCTTGCCAACGATGCCGGTCACGAAATCAACATCCACGCGACCGCCAGGGTTGGTGCGCGCCGTCAAGCTCAGCTCGCCGGCGCTGCGCCCGTTGATCGCCACATCCTTGCCCTGAGCCGTCGCTTCGACCTTTAGCTCGCCGAGGTCTTTGGTGTTGCCGGTTGCCTGCACGGTCGCGCTGGCCATGCCAGTGACGCTGGCCGAGAGGTTGAGCGAGGTCGCCAGTTGATTCAGGTCAACATTGTCGGCGCGGGCTTGCAGTTGAAAATCACTCGTCTTCAGATCGTACTGGCCGCTGGCGGTCAACTGGCCCTGCGCGAATCGCAGGTCGGCGCGTTCAAGCCGCGCCGTGCGGCCATCAAAGACGAGACTGGCGTTGGCGTTCTCTGCGGCCTGGCCTTCAATCGTGCCGCTGTTCAGGGTGAGGGTCGCAGTTCCGGTCGGCGAGCCGGGCAAGCCGGTCAGGTGCGCTTCGCCATTCAGGCTGCCGGAGATCAATTTCTGCTGGCTCGACATGCCTGCCGCTGACGTGATCGTTTCAATGTTGATGTGATCGATGGTGGCGTCCAATCGCCCAGAGGTTGCGACTTCGGCGCGCGGCGCTGAGTAAGTGAAGCGCGCCGAGCCGCCGTCGACCGCCGCCAGCACGCCATTTTCAAAAGCCACCTCTTGCGGCGTCAGCCGGACGTGGCCTGTCAGGCTGCCGACCGTCTGATCGTGCGCGCCGATGTTGGCGGCGTTCAGGTCGCCTTCGATTGCCGGGTCGCTCAACGAGCCGGTGACGCGCCCGTCGAAGCGGAAGTCGCCGGCCAGTCGCGGCTCGTACGACGACACCGCATCTTTGACGCTGTTGATCGAGTAAGCAATGGTCTGTAGCTCTTCGGCACGGGTCGAAGTGAGCGAGAAATTTAGATCAGACGAGTTGCCTTTTGCAGCGACGCGCCCACTGGCGGTCAATTGCGAGGCGTTGGTCGCCAGCGTCAACTGGTCGACGTTGAAGTTGCCGCTCTGGGCGCGGACGGCGACATCGCCGGTCACAGGGATGACGCCCTCGGTCTGCGTCGTCTGCGCCGTCAGGTGCGCCGACAGGTTGCCGCTCACCGCTTCAAAGTTGGTTCCGGGCCAGCTCACGCGCACCTGGCTATCGATGTTGCCGGTGAGCGGCTGGTTGTTGACTTCGAGGAGTTTGAAGACTTCGCCGGTCTCCAGGTTGTTGAGACTGGCGGTCAAACGTGATGCGCCGCGGCGGCCCATAGCGATGACGGCGTCGCCGGTCGCCGTGCCGCCCATCAATGATGCGTTGAAGCGGTTGAGCGCCACGGCGTTGTTGTCGGCGACCAGTTGGCCATGCACGGAACCGATCTGAGTGCCGCGTACCTGACCGCCGCGCACGTCGAGACTGCCTTTGACCTGATAGACGCTGCCGTTGATGTTCGCCGCCGTGTCGCGCAGGGTGATGCCGTTGATCTGTCCGGCCTTGAGCGCCAGGCGCGCGACGGTTAGTTGTCGCACCGTCGCCAGCGTTCGCCCGTCGCGAATTTCGGCGCGGATGTCGCCGGCGCGAATGTCCTGCATCTGTCCTTGAGATGAGCCGACGCGCCCGACCGCAAGTTGCTGCACATTCGCCAGCGTCACGCCGCCTTTGATCTCGCCGTTGATGCCGTTGATGCGAACGTCGGCCAGTTGATTGCCGGCGACGGCTGCCGCCGTGGCGTGAGCGCGGCTGCTGGTGAAGGTAATGCGCTCGCCGTCGGATTCGACGTTGATGTCTTCGACGCTGGCGGCGCGCAGGCGGTCACCAGCGGCAGCGAGGTTTTCGCCGGTCAGGGCGCCGGTGATTTTGTACTTCGAGCTGTCGCCGCTGAGATTGCCGTTAAAGGTAGCCGAGCCTTGCAAGCGTAAATCGGGTGCAAGAACCCGCGAGGCTTCGGCGAGCGCGACACGCGCCTGGATGCTGGCGTTGTAACTCAGGCCGGTCAGCTCATCGAGCTTGCCGCCGGTGTTGACTTCGCCCAGAGGCGAGCGCAGGTTGAAGTGATCGAGCGTCACACTGGTGGGCTCAACATTGGCCGCGAGGTCGAGGCTATCGATGCTGGTGTCGCGTCCCTGGTAACGCAAGCGGCTGGCACCGGCGGTGAATTGCAGGTTGGTCCCTAAGCCGCCGGTTACTGGGCTCGCGACCGCATGGAGATTTTCTAAGTCGCCGGTGATCTGGCGCGCCTGGTCGTTAACGTGCAGCGTGCCGGTGGTAAGTGTACCGACGAGTCCCGAAAAATCGAAGCTGATGCGGCTGGGGGCGCTCGGCGGCGGATTGTGCAGTCCCGCGAAGTTCGTCTTTCCCTGCGCGTCTACCTCGACATAGGCTTGCAGGTTGTTCAGCTCCATGCGCTTGAAGATGATCTCGCGCCGCAAGCGCAGGGCGAACGGGTTAGGAATCTCGACGACGATTTCGGCGTTGTCAATCGTGCCGATCAGTTGATCGGTCTGCTGATTGTAGAGCTTGATGTCGTGCGCTTTGGCGGTGCGCACACCCCACGACAGGTCGAGGCCGCCGACTTCTGCGCGCACGCCGTAATCGGCCAGCGCCCGTTGTACCTGAACGATAATGAAGTGGTTAAGTCGCCCGGAGCGGATGTAGTAAACGCCGCCCAGGACAAGCGCGATGATGATCAGCAGGAGGCTGCCTCCGGCAATCATCAGCAGTCGTCTATGGCGTCTAACCCAGCCTGGATTGGTCGCAGGCGGTTCTGGTGTCTGACTCATCGAAAATTTTGGAAATAAGATCGGATGAGCGTCCACTGACGATACTAGCATAGAAAATTTCAGGGCGTAAATACGATTGTCACGTCCTGGCAAGCTGTGTAAACTGGTCTCTGTCTACAGTCGAGGCATCCAATCGAGCATTGGGGATTCTGCCAGCAGAGCCTGATTAATCAGTTCATAAAGTCGGAGCACCGCAGTAATGAAAGATGTTGCCGCCTATTCGAATTCGCCGTCCAATCCTCTCGAAACCATTTACCAGTTGATTGCGGCGATTGGCCGCGCCGAGCGCATCGAAGAAATTTACGAAGAAGCCTTGAACGGCTTGCAAGACACGGTGGCGGCGGATCGCGCCGCCATCCTGCTGCTGGATGCCGACGGCGTGATGCGCTTCAAGGCTTGGCGCGGGCTCTCCGAGCAATATCGCCGCGCCGTCGAAGGCCACACGCCCTGGACGCTGGAAGACGCAGACCCGCAGCCCGTGCTGGTCGCCGATGTCGAGCATACGCCGATGGCCGATGCCTTGCGCCTGACGCTGCGCCGCGAAGGCATCCGCGCCGTCGCTTTCATCCCGCTGGTCAGCCGCGGGCGGCTGCTCGGCAAATTCATGGTCTACTACAATGCGCCGCACGCCCACGCCGCCAGCGAAGTGCAGCTTGCGCAGATCATCGCCGGCCACGTCGCCTTTGCCATCGAGCAGAAGCGCGCCGCACAGGTCTTGAAAGCTTCCGAAGAGTGCTTCTCGACAGCCTTCAAGGCGAACCCCGACCCGATGGCCATCCACGCCATCCGCGATGGCCGCTTCGTCGAAGTCAACGACAGCTTCCTGCGCATCAGCGGCTACGCGCGTGACGAAGTCGTCGGCCACACGATTGCCGACCTCGGCTTCCTCGCCGACCCGAGCTATTTCGACCGTGCGGCGTGGCTGCTTGCAGAGCAGGGCCGGCTGAAAGAGTTCGAGTTTGAATATTGCACGCGCGCCGGCGAGCGGCATTGGGGGCTGATGTCTGCCGAGATCATTCAGATTGGCGGCGAGCCCTACATTCTAACCACGACCAGCGACATCACCGCGCGCAAGCAGATAGAAGAAACATTGCGCCTGCACCGCAGCGTCGAAGAGCAGCTTTCGCTGTTAATCGATGCTTCGGGCGTCTTGCTGACTTCGCTCGATCCTGAAGTGGTTCTCAAAGCCATCCTCGACCTTTCGCGCCGGTTGGTGCCCGCCGATGCCTATGCCGTCTGGCGCTACAGAGAGAGCGCGGGCCGCTGGGAGATCGGCTGCGCCGAGGGCCTGTCCGAGACTTACAGGCAGGTGACCATAGACGCACTCGGAGCGATCCCGCCGTCGCTCGTCCCAACCGTTATGAGTGAAGATGTCGAGCAAGACCCGCTGCTCGACAGCCGCGGCGACCTGTACAGGGCCGAAGGCATTCGCTCGCTGTTCGCCGTGCCGCTGCACCTGTACGGCGAGAACTCTGGCACCATCGCCTTCTACTTCAAAGACCCGCACCGCTTCACGCAGGCAGAGATGCGCATCGCCACGGCGCTCGCCAATCTGGCGTCGGCGGCGATGACCACCGCCGAGTCGTTTCAAGAGCAGCGCCGCTTGCGCGTCCAGGCCGAAGAGTCGAACCGTTTGAAAGATGAATTCCTCGCCACCGTGTCACACGAGTTGCGCACGCCGCTGACGCCGCTGCTCGGCTGGACACATATGCTGCGCAGTCAGCGAGTAGATGCCGAAATGCTCGCCAGCGGGCTCGAAGTCATCGAGCGCAATGTGCATACGCAGACTCAGATCATCAACGACATTCTTGACGTGTCGCGCATCATGACCGGCAAGCTGCGCCTGGATGTGCAGGTCGTGCGGCTGGCGCCGATCATCGAAGCCGCCATCGAAACCGTCCGCCCCGCCGCCACCGCTAAAAAGATTCGCCTGCGCATACAGCTTGCGCAACCGGACGACGAAGTTCACTGCGACCCCGACCGCTTGCAGCAGATTGTCTGGAACCTGTTGTCGAATGCCATCAAGTTCACCCCCGAAGGCGGCGAGATGAGCATCGCATTGTCTACTCGAACAGGCGGCGCCGAGATGATCGTGAGCGACACGGGGCAGGGAATCAGCGCAGACTTTCTGCCGCATGTCTTCGACCGCTTCCGCCAGGCCGACAGCTCCTACACGCGCAAACATGGCGGCCTCGGCTTAGGACTGGCGATTGTGCGCCACCTAGTTGAATTGCATGGCGGCACGGTCGAAGCCCACAGCGCAGGCGAGGGTCAGGGCGCGACCTTTACTGTCCGCTTGCCGCTGGCTGACCCAGCCAGTCTGCTTGTGCCGCCGGTCGCAGCCACCGCAGAGCCTGAGCCGCGCCTGTCGCTTGCCGGCGCGCGGTTGTTGCTTGTGGATGACGATGAAGATACGCTCGCCGTGTTGAGCCTGGCTTTGCGCCAGAGCGGCGCAGAGGTGGAGAGCGCCAGTTCGGCGGCGCTGGCGTTTGCGGCGATACGGCAATCGCCGCCCGACGTGCTGGTCTGTGACATCGGCATGCCCGACGAGGATGGCTATGCCTTCATCGAGCGCGTGCGCCGCCTCGGACGTGATCAGGGCGGCGATGTGAAGGCCATTGCTTTAACGGCCTACGCTCGCGAAGAAGATCGCCGGCGGGCACTGGCCAGCGGCTTTCAACACCACCTGCCGAAGCCCATCGATCCAGATGAGCTGACCGCCCTGCTCGCCAGCGTCATTGCGGAATAGATTGCCTGGCGCGCCAATCATTCGGGCAGTCGGGCCATGCGCTCCGCGGCCTCGCCGGATTTGACGACCGGCACGATTTCGAAATCGACCAGGTCTTGCCAGCGGGCGATCCACTGGTCAAAGAGCCCGGCGTCATCCGCTTCCATGAGCTGAAAGCAGCGGCTCAAATCCGTCTCGATCCAGCTATCCACATAGCGCAAGCCCGCGGGCAGCATGCGCCCTTGCTCGCGGTAGCGGCGGTAGACCTCCTCGGCTTTGCCCGGCTTGAAACGCTCGATCACCATGAATAACATCACGTCCCCCGGTTCTATCATTGCTCTTTTAACAAGCCGGCGCTTAAACGAGCGGGCCGATCAGCGGGAACCGCCGGTCGTCGGATGGCTGTTGGCTTGAAAGCGATTCGCGGCCATCGCTAGCCGAAGCCACGGCAGGATAGCTCGGCGGCATAGCCTCGGCGTCGTGCCAGTGAACCGTTACCTGACCGCCGGGGTAATCAACGCTCGCCGGGCGCGACTGCTCATCTATATTGAGCGACGACAGAATGCGCCCGAGCCAGTGATCGCCCTTCGCGTTACCCGTGCCCGGCGCTCCCGAAATCATCAAATGGTCGCGCGCCCGTGTCGCTGCGACGTACAGCAAGCGCTTCTTTTCGGCGCGATCCATCTGCTGCTCGATCTGTTGCAGCATGGCATATGAAGCGGCCTTCAGATTGTCGTCATCGGTCTCCAGATGATCCGCGCTGATGCGCGCCGCGATGCCATAATCAACATGGGTTGCAATCAGGTCGCGCGACGTGTGGCCCTTGTAAGTCGTATCCACCAGCCAGACGATGGGGAATTCCAGGCCCTTTGACTTGTGAACCGTCATCAAGCGCACCGCGCCGGCCTCTTCGACAGTCGCTTCGCCTTCGCGGGCTTCGCGGAACTGCATCTGGCCGATGCGCTCGACCAGTTCCGCAAGCGTCATCGAAGCAAGCCCGCGCGCCTGCTCAATGAACTTCTCGACGTTTGCAACGCGGCGCTCGCCGTGCGGCAGTCGCATCAGCGTCGCCAGATAGCCCGTCTCTCTGAGCGCGGCGACGATCAGATCGGCGGCGCTTCTGCGACCAGCCCAGGCTCTGAGCCGCGCGAGCCCTTCACGCGCCGCCCCTAGTGCCTCGCGTTCGGCTTCAGCGTGCGTCACCGTTTCATCGCAGAGCGCCCGCCAGAGCGTGCGCCGCGGCGGCTGAGCGCGGAGCCGCATCAGCGTTTCATCCGACAGCGCGAACATCGGCGAGCGCAGCACGGCGGCCAGGCTCAGGTTATCGTTCGGGCTGACGAGAAAGGCGAGCAGGTTGGTCAGGTCGGTAATCTCTTGCCGGTCATAAAAGCCGCGCCCGGCAATCGTCACATAAGGCACGCCGGCATCGGCCATCGCCTGCTCGAAAATGTCGAAGCTGGTCGAAGCTTGAAACAACAGCGCAAAGTCGCCGTACTGCGCCGCTCGCGGGCGCTCGTCTTTGCCGCAAACAGGGATCTGTTCTTGCTCGACGACATCGCGGATGCGGCGCGCGACCAGCGCGGCCTCGCGCTCGCGCAGCTCGGCGACTTTCAGTTTTGCGCTCGTATCTTTGCTCTGCGTGATGATGTGTAGCTCGACCGCCGCCGCATCGGTCATTGGCTGGCGGTGCGCCGTCATCGCTTCGTAGCCGGTGTCGTAGCGATTCTCGCGCTTGAAGATCATGTCGAAGAGATGATTAACGAAAGCAATCAGCCGCTCGTGTGTGCGAAAGCAAGCGTTCATGGCGACGTTACGCCCGCCGCTGCTCGACCAGTCGTCGCGCATCGCATGAAAAACCGTCAGGTCAGCGCCGCGAAAGCGATAGATCGATTGCTTGGCATCGCCGATGATAAAGAACTCGCCCGATTGCGGCGCAAGCTGTTTAAGGATGCGCGTCTGGATTGGCGCGGTGTCCTGAAACTCGTCCACCATCAAGGCGCGAATCAGTCCGCGCTCGGCGTCGTGGTAACGCTTACAAACTTCCGGGTGCGTCGCCAACATTCGCTCGGTCAGCTCTTCCAGGTCGTTAAAGTCGAGCGCCGAGCGATTGCGCTTGAGTAAGGCGAAATGCTGCCGCGTGCGGCGGTATAACTCGACGAGCCGCGCCACGACTTCCGCCGCGACGCGGTCGGCTTCGTTCAGCTCAAGCGCCAGTAGCGCTTCGCCTTTAATTAAGTCCCGCATCTCAGTGAGGGCGTCTTTCACCTCGCGCAACGCCTCTTCCGAAGGCCACTTCTTTGCCGAGCCGCCGCGCAGAAAAATCGCCGCTTTGATGTCGAGCAAACACTGCGACAGCGCCGCGCCATTCAGTGAATCATTGATCTCAGAAAGCCGTGTGGCGACCTCGGCGCGAACTTGCTCGATCTTGTCGGCGGAATCCTGTGTGGCCAGCCGCGCAACGGTGCGCGCCGCCTCGCGCCACGCCGTACTTTCGACGATGGCGCGGGCCGCCGCTTCACGCGCCTGACTGAGCGATTGTTGCCAGTGGGCGAAAAGCGCCACTGGCTTTTTGCCTTCGAGATGAGCGATGGCCGCCGAGGCGCGAGCGCCTTGCCTGACCAGCGACGTGAGCGCGGCTTTGACTTCGTGCGCCGAGAGGGATGTGAAGACTTCGACGAGCGACAGGGATGGGTCAGCAGATGCCGGCGCCAGTCGGCTGCTTTCGCGGGCGGCGGCGGCGAGGGTTTCTTCAATCGCCTCTTCAAGCCGCATATCGGCTTCGATCTCTTCCAGCACAGTGAAGGCCGGATCGATGCCGGCCTCTGCCGGGTGAGCGCGCAGCAGGGCGGCGCACAACGAATGAATCGTGCCGATGCGCGATGAATCGAGCGCGTTACGGTGCGCCCGCCAGCGCTCGCGCGCTTCAAAGGATTCCGCCTGCTCGATGCGTTGGCGAATCTCGCGGCGGATGCGCGACACCATCTCGCGCGCCGCTTTTTCAGTGAAGGTCACGGCGACGATGTCCGGCACGTTCCACGATGGGTTCCCTTCGAGCAATCGCAGAAAGCGTTCGACCAGCACGCGCGTCTTACCCGACCCGGCGCCCGCCGAAACCAGCACGCGCTGTCGGCGTGTTTCAATCGCTTCGCGTTGTGCTTCAGTCCACTGCATAAAGCGCACGGTAGAGCGGCCTGGCGATCAAGATAACCAGGGCGGCGGCGGCAGCGCCGGCTAGCACGTCAACGACGTAGTGATAACGCAAATAGACGGTCGCCAATATCAAAGCGCTGCCCACCGGCAGCATCAGCCAGAAGGTGCGGCGATGAAAGTGGCGCGCGTAGTACAGAACCAGCAAGGTCAATTCGGTGTGGCCGCTCGGGAAGCAGTCGCGCGTGATGCCTTCGGCGCGGTCGAGCGTATCGCGCAGGCTGTGAAACAACCAGACACCGCTGAGCGGAAAGTTTTGCGCCTCTTTGATCGCCGGCAGAAAGCGCGGCCCGGTCGCCGGCACGGCAATGTAGCCTAGATAACTAACATAAAAACCGAGGGCGACGATGAAGACCCAAAAGCGAAATGGCTCGAACCACTGCTTGCGCCACAGCACCGCGCCGAGGATGAGCGGCAGAAAGTAGTAAGTGGCATAGGCCAGTTGCAGGACTTCGGTTAGCGCTGGCCAGGTGAAGCGTTCGAGCCAGACGGTCGGGTGTGCGCCAAAGATTCGATAATCTATTGCCGCCAGCTCCACGTCGAAGTCACGCGGATGGATGAGCGGGATCAGATAAGAGAGTTCTTTGAAGGTCGCAGGAATCAGCGCCACCGGATACCAGCCGTGGATGAAAGACGACACGGCGACGCGGCGACGCGGTGACGCGGCGAGGGAATGAGAGAGAGACTGATCCCATCTCGCCAGCAGCAAGACCAGACCGATGGCCAGCGCGTGCAAAGCGATGAGCAGCGGCCAGGCAGGGATGCGAAAGCTGAACATGACGATTAAAGCGGTGATAATCGCGACATAGCCGATGACGACTTGATCCGCCGGATAGAGCAACGGCTGACCGGGCGCGTCGGGTGTCTGATCGCCAGCCTCCAGCCTGTCACTCTCTTTCTTCGTCGCCGCGTCCCCGCGTCGCCGCGTCCCCGCGTCGCGTCCCCGCGTTTCCGCGTCGCCGTGTTGCTCAATCACAACCAGCCCTCGCGCTTGTACCAGTCAATCGTTTCCCGCAAGCCTTCGTTGATGGGCACCTGCGGATTGTAGCCCAGCTCACGTTTCGCCCGCTCAATCGAACAGCCCCAGCAGCGTTCCGACAGGTCGCGCACTTTGTCGCGGTTGATGACCGGCGGCTTGCGCGTCAGGGCCGCCAGGCCCTCGGCGGCCAGCGCGACGCCGAAAGCCAGCGGTCGCGGAATAGCGAGCTGACGAGCGCGACGGCCCATCATCTCGGCGATGCTCGTAGCCAGCTCGCGCATCGAATAGACCTCGTCGCTTGAGATGAAGTAAGCGCGCCCAATCGCTTGCTCGCTTTCACCCGCAAGGATGATGCCCGCCGCAAGATCGCGGGCGTGGACGAGGCTCACACGTTTGTCATAGCGCCCGATCATCGGCATCATGCCGCGCCCGATGGCTTTGAACAGTTCGAGCAGCGCGTAATCGCGCGGGCCGTAGACCGCAGGCGGCCTGACAATGGCGTAGGGCAGCAGGTCGCCGACGGCGCGCAACGCTTCTTCGCCCATCAGCTTGCTCTGCCCGTAAGGCGTGATCGGCGAAGCCGGCGCGTCTTCGTCAACCGGCGTGCCGTCGCGCGATGGGCCGATGGCCGCAAGCGAGCTGACCAGCACAAATCGCCTGATCTGATCGCGGCGCTTGAGCGCGGCGGCAAGCAAGCGCTCGGTGCCGCGCTGATTCACCTCGAAGTAATCCCGCGCCCGCCGCGCAAAAGTCAGCCCGGCGACGTGATAGATGGTGTCTACGCCGCTGAGCGCCGCCTGCCAATCGGTGGCGTCATCAAGGCCGCCTTCGGCGAATTCAATGCGCGGGTCTTTGAGGTAGCGAAGATTACTTGAGCGGCGCACCAGACAACGCACCGTGCGCCCGTTTTCGAGCAGGCGGTCAACGACGTGACTGCCGACAAAACCGGTCGCGCCAGTGACCAGAACGACTCCTTGCTTGCTTGTCATTCGATAGCGCCTTTATTTGGTCGCGTGGTGATCGAGGTAATCGAGCAGCACGCCAGCCATCACCTTGACGCCGACGACCAGCGATTCTTCGTCCACGTCGAACTCGGCGGTGTGCCACGCGGCGGTGATGCCTCTGGCCTTATTGCCGACGCCGAGGAAATAAAAGAAGCCGGGGACGATCTTTTGATACTCTGAGAAATCTTCAGCCGGCATAAACGGTTTCGGCGCGATCAAGTTCTTGTCGCCGACGATGCGCCTGAGGGTCGGCAAGGTCTCTTCAACCAGGCGCGGGTCGTTATAGGTGACCGGGTTCGAGCCGTCGAATTTCAGATCGAAGGTCGCACCGTAGGCCGCCGTGACGTTCTGCAAAGTGTCGCGCATCAACTGCTGGGCGCGCTGACGCACCTCTTCGCTGAAGGCGCGCATAGTGCCGGTCATCTGCACTTCGTCGGCGATGATGTTGTTGCGGTCGCCGCCTTTGATGGTGCCGATGGTGATGACCAGTGGTTCGAGCGGATCGATGCGGCGGCTGTGAATCGTTTGCAATGCGGTGATGCACTCGGCGGCAACGACGATGGCATCAACGCCCATCTGCGGCTGCGCGCCATGCGATTTCTTGCCGCGCACGGTGATCGAGATGCGATCCGACGACGCCATCGCCGGGCCGCTGTGGTAAGCAATCTGCCCGGCTTCGATGAGCGGGTTGGTGTGCAGGCCAAAGATGACCGCCGGGCGCGGGTTTTCTAAAGCGCCTTCTTTAATCATCAACGCCGCACCGCCTTCTTCGCCCGCCGGCGCGCCTTCTTCGGCGGGCTGAAAGATGAACTTGATGGTGCCGCCGATCTGGTCGCGCATCTTCGACAAGACTTCGGCGACGCCAAGCTCAACCGTCATGTGAACGTCGTGGCCGCAGGCATGTTTGACGCCGGGGTTCTGCGATTTGTAAGGCACATCCATCGTCTCTAGAACCGGCAGCGCGTCCATATCCGTGCGCACGGCGACGACCGGTCCGGGCTTCGCGCCTTTGAGCAGGGCGACGATGCCATGCTTGCCAACGTCTGTTTTGACTTCGTCGAGGCCGAGGGCGCGCAAGCGTTCGGCGACGACGCGCGCCGTGCGCTCTTCACGATTCGATAGCTCGGGATGCATATGAAAATCGCGGCGGCATTCGACCAGGCGGGCGCGCAAGCCTTCGGCAGCCTGGGCAATCTGCTGATCGCGCGTCGCCGTCGGAGCGTTGGCTTTCGGGTGCTGTGCCGCCGGCACAATCAGTGCGGCAACAAGCAATAGGATGATGGCAGTAATTAGCTTTGGCTTCATGGTTTTCTCCGATGAATTGCAAGCGAGCGATTGACGAGCAAAGGCAGGATAGGAGTTGCGTTGTGACTTGGTCAAGCCACGGAGCGACGCGGGGACGCGGCGATGGGGAGACGCGGGGAAGGATGAAAGGCTCGCCTTGACGATCTTCTCTCGCCGCGTCCCCGTGTCGCCGTGTCGCCGCGTCATCTTTCCTTACCAGCCAAAGCGCACGAAGTAGAAGGTATAAAAGATAACCCAGATCACTGCAAGAATCAGAAATTCTATGCTGGCGCGGTGGTCGGTCAGCGGCTCGATGAGGCGGGCGATGGTGCGCGCCAGAATGGCGCTGAGGGCGAAGCGTACCCAGCGCGCCGGGATCGAAATTAATAAGAAGGTGAGCAGATCGCCGCCGCGCCGGCCCCATTCGACGGCGTAGATTTTATAGGGGATGCCTTTGAGCGGGCCGAAGAGCACGGCCATCAGATCGTGTTCGTCTACCTGACCGGCGACGCGGTCGAGCAGGTGCGCGTTGATTCCTGGTATGTGCTGAAGAAAAGCGCGCGCCGTTTCCGGCGAGGCATGGGCGAAAGCTACCATCAGCGCGCCGCCGACGAGCGCCCCGACGAGCGCCGCAATTGTCGCCTTCATCGCCGCGCGCAGCGAGCGCGTTGCCACCCAGCTCAACAGCACGTCGGGCACGATGAAGAAGACGGTCGCTTCGCCAAGTCCCCAGGCGCAGGCAATCGCCAGCAGTAAATGGCCAGTGGCGAAGCGGTCAAAGCGCCCACGGCGGGCGCTTTCGTCGTTTGCCGCCGAGGTTCGTTTGAATGAGCGGTGATTGGCGATGGAAGTCGGCGCCGTCATGCGAGGATGACTTTAGCAGATTTTCTGGCGGAGGAATATCGTCTCGTAAATGCCGGCGGACTTGAATCCGGCGCGGCAGTAAAAGTCATGCACGGCGGATTTGTTTTCGTTGACCAGCACGCAGACCGCGCGGCTGCGCATCAAAAAAGCCTGCGTCAGTTGCGACAGACAGCGTTTGCCATAACCTTTGCCGCGCTCTTCGGTTGCCACCCACATGCCTTCAAGATAGGTGACCTCCGGCGCATCGCTGAAGATATCGATCTTGAAGATGAGCCGGCCCGCTTCGATCCATACCCAGGTCATCTGGCCCTCGATGCGGCGCAGGCAGCGCTGGCGAAAGGCTTCGGGGTCTTGTTGTAATGGGTCTTCGCCGCTCTCTTCTAAAACCATCTGCGCGTGCACCGGAATGATGAGATCGAGGTCGGCAGGCGTCGCCAGTCGCAGCCCGGCGATGGGCTCGCGCACGGCGACCGGCCAGCGCTGCTCGAACAAGCGCTCGCGGGCAACCTGTCGCGCCGCCGCGCCGCCCGCCGCGTAGAAGTACCAGAAGGTCTGCACATCTTCATGATGGCCGAGCAGCATATAGACTTCCGGGCACTGCTGCGCCAGACGCGCGAAGGCGGCGGTGGCGGCTTCGCTGCGCGCTTCAAACAACAGGTGATGGCCGATCAGCGCCACGCCTTGCAGCTCGCCCTGCTTGTCGCGACAGGCGTAAAACGTGCCGCGATTGTGCGAGCTGACCAGACCGTTGCTGCGGATGAAGCCGAGCAGCCCGAAAGTGCGGTCGGGACGCTGGCTGAGAAAGTCGAGGACTTCGGCTTCTTCTTCGGCGGTCAGCTTGCTGGTGCGCAAGGTTGCAGCGTTGGGCGCCGCGGCGAGCGCGCTGATCGCTTTAAACTGGAACTGTGAACGCATAATTGACGCTTCTCTTTTGCCCGATCAAACCGAGTCCTGCTGTTGCGTTCGTCTGGGGTCGCGGCCTGCGCCACGACTGCGCACGGTAACCCGGCGACGCGTAGGACAACAATCGCTGTGCCAGGGGATGACCGATGATGTTCAGCGCGCAAAAGGCCTTGCAAGATTGGCTAAACCGCCACCAATACAGCCGCCGGCGAGCGGCGGCGGCTCATCAAGGCGATAGCTACAGTCCGTCAAAATGAATGAAGTGGGCAGGCATTCTGACCGTCGTGCGGCGCGAGTCGCAGAGTTGATATAGGCGATAGTCTACGGAGCTACAGTTCTCTCAAAGCGCGCACGGCGTCTTCGAGAGTGTGGATGATCTGCTGGCGATTGCCGCTCAGGCGCAGCGGTTCGCCCAGGCGAATCTCGCAGAAGAAGGGCACAGGGATGATCTCGCCTTTTGGCAAGCTGCGACCCATGTTGACAAGGTAAGCCGGCACCACCGGAACCTCAGGCAGCTTCGCCACCAGATGGGCAATGCCTGAGCGGAAAGGGCCGATCTCTTCGCCACTGCCGCGCGTTCCTTCGGGAAAGATGAGCAGCGAGTCGCCTGCGGCGAGCGCTTGCTGCATGCGCTCCAGAGGATTGTTCTCGGCGGTGATGCCGCGGCGCGCGATGGGCAGAATGTTGAAGAAGGTTTTTGTAAGCAGCGACACCAGCCGGTTGCGCTCGAAGTAATCGGCGGCGGCGACCGGTCGGATGCGGCGCAAATCTGTCAGGCCGAACAGCGACAGCAGCGAGATGGTATCGAGGTGGCTCGAATGATTGGCGACAAGAATGAATTGCCCGTCGCGCGGCAGATGCTCGCGCCCACGCACCCGCAGGCCGATGAACAGCGTCATAAACGGCTTGACCAGCAAGGCGAAGAGGATGATCTGCGTCAGGTCGCGCGCGCTCCATCGCCGTGACGCCGGCGGGCTCTCCGTCTTGTTCGCCGTACCGCTTGACATAAGTTTGTCTGGTCGATTGAAACCACAGATGAACACAGATAAACACAGATAAAAAGAGAAGAGTGTCCGGCCCATCTCTATCTGTGTTTATCTGTGTTCATCTGTGGTTCCTTTCCCATTAACTCCACGCATGAAAATAGCGCACGTAGTGAAAGAAGAACGGCGCGGCATAACAGAGCGAATCAACACGGTCGAGCATGCCGCCGTGGCCGGGAATGGCTGCGCCGAAATCTTTGATGCCAAAGTCGCGCTTAACGGCGCTCATCACCGCGCCGCCGCAAAAGCCCGCCACCGTGATAATCAGCGACACCAGCAGCGTCTCTTTCACGGTGAACGGCGTCAGGAAGCGGATCAGCAGGCTCAACCCCATCACCGAAAGGACGCCGCCGACGAAGCCTTCCCATGTCTTGTTCGGGCTGACCGCCGGGATGATCTTATGGCGTCCCAGGGTCTTGCCCCAGACGTATTGCAGCACGTCGCTCATCTCGACGACGAAGACCAGGAATAGCACCAGCATGCGCCCGTTGACCAGGGTGTCGTCAATCTGTGGCACCGTCAGCAGGAACGCCATGTGGCTGAGGCCGAAGACAAAGATCGTCAGCCCCCATTGAATCTGCGACGCCGAGGCGACAAACCCCGAAGTCTCTTTCGCCAGCACCATGCGCACAGGCAGCGCCAGCATCATGTAGACCGGGATGAAGATGATGAACATACCGTACCACCCGACGCCGATCCAGAGGTATTGCACGGGGATGGCCAGGAAGGTGAAGACCAGCGCGTGATGATCTGCCGGGCGGGTCTTGAGCAGCGTGACATATTCTTTCATCGCCCAGAAGCTCATAAAGGCGAAGAAGACCAGCGACAGCCGGTTGCTGACGACGATGGCTGCAAAGAAGACCGCCGCCATCACCCACCATGCTTTGACGCGAGCTGCAAGCTCCGTGAAGTCGGCCTGTGGGCGGGCGCGCTTGAGCGCCGCAACGGCAACCGAAGCGACGACCAGCACGCCTAAAACCAGCAGGCCCATCTGCGTTACCGGCGAGAGGCTTTGGATCGTGGCCGCAAGATTCATCCGCTCAACCTCCGCTCGCTTTCGCTTTCGCCAGTTCCGCAAGCGCCCGTCGAAGCCGGTTCCAGCAGGTGACGAGCGTAAGCAGCGCCGCAACCGCGAACACCCACAGCCATGCCGAGAGCGCCGGCGGCGCAATAAAGGTGATTAAGCCGAGCGCGCCGATGACGAAGGCGCGGTCGCTTTTGCCCATCGGCCCGTCATAGCGCCGCGACGCGCCAAGCGCGCGACTGGTGACGCCGCAGAATTCCGTCAGCACCGCGCCAATCGCAAACGCAATCACCGGCCAGCGCGCCGGTTCAAAGACAAACGCCAGCGGCAGATACAGTCCGAGGTCAGAGAGCGCGTCACCCAGCTCATTCAAAACGGCGCCGAGGTTCGAGGCCATAGCTAGCTCGCGCGCCATCATGCCGTCAATGGCGTTCAGCGCCATGCGCACAAACAGCCACGCCGGCAGCAGCAACAGCAGCCAGGGATGTTTGCCCGCCTGCGACACCGCCGCGCCGACCGCCATCGAGCCGCCGAGCGCTATCAACGTCACGGCGTTGGGCGTCAGACCCACGGCGGCAAGCCAACGCATCAGCGGGCGCAGCAGGTTTTGGAATCGCGGTTTGAAATCGTAGACCGAAGGCATAAGCGAAATGATGAACGCTGAATGATGAATGATGAATTAAAGGAAGAACCGTCGGGCCGCAATGGGCGCTAGCTCCGGCAGTTCATCATTCATCATTCATCATTCATCATTTTCAGTTGGGGCCGCACGCGGGGGCGATTATATCACGCGCTGTCGCGATTGCCATACGAATGAAAAATGCAAAACGGGCGCGAGGCTATCCCCCTCGCGCCCGTATCTGCCCGGCACCATTCTGCGTCGGCAGGCTATTGCAGGGACTTCAGATAGAGAATCAACGCATCGATATCGCCTGCCGACAGGTGCGACGTTTTGCCGTGCGTATCTTTGATCACCCGCACGCCGCCGGCGGCAAGCGCCGGGTTGATCTGGTTGCCGGTCATGAGCGGTGCCAGGTTGTTGGTGCCTAGCTGATCGATCAACGGGCTGCCGCCGGTGCCGGTCGCCGTTGGGCTGTCGAGGCTGACGAGGATCGGCCCTGTGCCATCGCCCGCCAACTGGCCGCTGCGGTCGGCAAAGGTGATTGGCACCTGCGTCGGCAGAACTGGAGCCGGCACACCGTTCAAACCTTTGCCCGTGGCTCGATTATGATCGGCGCGCACGGTGCGAAAGTTAAAGCCGCGCTCGTTCGCCTGCAACAGCGGCGAATCGGGCGCAAGCAAGATTTCGCGCACCGTGTGGGCAAAGCCATAGTGCAGCCAGCGCGGCACGCTGTCCCAGAACGCGCGCAGGTGCTTGGTATTTCGACTGCTCAGGTTCTGCGGCGTGCCGACATCCTGCGGCGGCGCAAAGCGCGTGAAGAAATAATCGTTCTGCGGGCGGAAGAATGGCCCCGTGCCGTCCACCGTAGATTCGCTGATGACGCCCGGCTCGTGAATGTTGTAGTCCTGGAAGGTGTCATCAACGACGCCGTTGGTCATGCGGTTGCCGTTATGATGGCAATCGGCGCAACCGGCGCCGCCGCGGGCGACTTTGTCTGTGAATATCTGTTTGCCGCGCGCGATCATCGTCGCTTCGGTTGAATCGGGGAACTGCGTCAGCGGGTTCGGCAATCGCCGCACTTCGTTCTGCGACCAGAGGATTTGCAGATAGGCCAGATCATAGTAGCCGACCTTGAAAGCTTTGCCCGATAGCTCGGTCCGTCCGATAGCGCGCGAATCCTCTTCGGTCTTTTGCAAAACGTAAGTCTCGCGCGCTTTGAAGCGATCCACCTCGTTGGCCTGCGGGAAGATCGGCGTCGGCGTGCGCTCGCCGAGCAAGACTTCGCCGTTGCAGGCCGATGCGTAGGCCATGAAGTCGTTGTTCAAGCCTTCGTACCATTCGGGCCAGTTGTCGGAGATGTCTTTGTTCTGCGGGCAGACTTTGACGCCGCCGACGGCGTTAGCGGCGACGTTCCACTGGCAGCCGTCCTGCCGGCCATCCCAGTGACAGAAGCCGCATGATTTCTGCCCGTCGTCGGAATAGGCCGACGAGAAGAACCAGCGCAGCCCGACCTCTTCGTCGGTCGCAAACAATCCCTGGCCGTTGCCGTCGGTCGTCGGATCAGGCGTCTGATTGGTCACGCCGACCGTGACTAATCCGGCGCGCGACAGGAATCCCTGCGGGCTGACGCTCAGCGCCGACACGTCTTCGGTCTGAAAGTTGGCGACATAGATCATGCTGCCGTCGGGCGCGACTTCGATGCCCTGCGGCGTGATGCCGCCGGTCAGCTCGATGCCGAGCGGCGTGAGAATCTGCGACACGTCCGCAGGGTTCTGGTTGATGCGAAACGCCTGGACGCGCTCGTTGTGCGCGAAGGTGACGAACAGCAGATCACCTTTAATAACCATCTGCTCGGGGCCGCTGCCCTTGATGATCTTTTGCGCGTCCGTGTGATCGTGCAGGTCAACGTACTGGCCGGGGGTGACCAGTTGAGACAGGTCGCGGCCTTCGTCAACGTAACGGAAGACGAACTGATTGGTCGCCGTGTCAAAGATGTTCAGCTCCGAGCCGATGTCGTCAAAGGTTGTCGCTTTGGTCGCGTCGCTCATCACCGGCGTATAGCCGAGCGGCTGGCCGTTGTTCTTGATGGCGACGCCGTTGGCATCCTTGGTCGGCAAGCCGTGGCCGGTTTCGGGCTCATTGAGCCGAGTGTTGGTCTCCTGCCCAGAGGTGATGCCCCAGCGACCGGCGACCTTGACATCGGTGGCGAGGCCGCCGAGCGGCATCACCTTAATCAAGGCGTTGGCATCGTTCGCGACGTTGATCGCGGCCACGGTGTGGCCGATGGTGTTGGCGACGTAGAGCGTCTGGCCATCGGCGCTCAGATCGAGGTCGCGCGGGTTGGCGCGCTCAAGGTCTGTGGTGCCGGTCGGAATCTCGGCAATCTCTGTAAAGAACGGGCCGGGGTCGACACGGAAGGCGCGCACCTGATCTTTGAAGCGGTCGGTGATGTAGAGGCGCGTGCCGTCCTGGTTAAAGATGACTTTCTCGCCATAGAAGCCGGTCTCGAATTCACCGATGACCGTGTCGGTGGCGGTATCGATGACGCTCGCGAAGTTGCCGAACATATTCAGCACGACGACGTAAGGCCGCGCGTAGATCGCGGTGTTGAGCGGCGAGACTTTAACGCCAATGGGGCGCGTGCCGCGCCGCTGGCCGGCGGGGCGCAGGTCAATCCACTTCATCACGCGCTGGTTGCGCGCCTCGACGACCGCAACGCGCCAGTCGGGATAGCCTTCGCGGCCCGGCAGCGTGATGTAGAGTTTGCTGCCGTCGGCGGTGAGCGCCAGGGCGCGCGGTTCGCTGCGAAACGGCTGCTTGCGGTTGGGCCAGAACTGGTTGCCGCTTTTGACCACAGGGTTGTTCGGGTCAATGCGCGTGCCGGGGTCGGGCCGTCCGTCAATGTAACCGGCGCCGAACATGATCTTCGTAAAGCGCGTTTGCCCGCCGCGCTCGCCCGCTGCCTCTGGGCCGACGATCTCTTTAACCGTGTCGCTGGTCGGGCCGGTGATGATGCGGCCCCGCGAGTCCGTCTTGACCGCAGCGGTGAAGAAGCGCAGGTTGAACGGCGCTTCCGGCGGCGGCTGTAAAATTTTGCGCTCGAACGGCGCGGATAGGGTCGCGCCAAGCGGCGCGGCGCTGGTGCGGAATAGGTAAGAGGCCAGCCCCGCCGCAACCGTTACGGCGATGACGAGCCATTGGAGTCGTCGCTTCATGTCTGGTAACCTCCGGTGAAAAGTTTCAACGCTCGATCAAGAACCGCGCAGGCCGCAAAGATCAAACCGGCAGAGCAAGGCCCGCCCGCCGCGCTGGCCGCCAGCCTTCAAGGTCGGCGAATCAGATATCCCCAGGTTGATATGGAACGGCGCGAAGACCGTTTGTCTGATTTCCCCTTGCCCGTTGACCCTCACCGTCTGTACTTGTTCTCCGAACAGGCAGGGAGACCCTGCCACCTCTGTAGAGCGCGGGCGGCGCCGAAAAATACATGGAGATAGATTTTCACGACTGGCCCGGCGAGCGGCGGCGAGTCCCCGGTCGGCTTGCGTGCCCGATGCGAAACGATATACTTCTCACAAAACAAAGGAGGCCCAATATCATGACGACTCTGCCTGACGATTACCCGGATTATCTGAAACATTCTGACGCCGACACACCGGTGTCGACCTGGGAACAGGCGACGCTCAGCACAGACGCGCCGAACCATGAAATGATTCGGCATCTCGCCCGCATTGTCGCCAACACCGAAAGTGAAATGGAGGCGCGGGATGTCTGGAACTCCTGGAGGCCGGACGACCGGCGCTCGGTGGCGCTCATCGTTGACAAGATTTACTCGCAGGGCTGGCTCGATGCCGTCGGCCCCATCCACAACATATGGCCCGGCGCGTTCAACTGCTATCCCCGCGAGAGCGCCGGTGGCAGCTTCGCCGACGTGCTTGACGCCATGTCGAGTGATGACGGCCTCTTCATCGAATGCACTATCCGCAATGGCCTGTTTGCTTTTTTGAACGCTTACAATCACCGCGATTGGAAACAGGGCTGGATGGAGATCGGCGTCGCCAACGCCGCGCTGCACATCGGCTTGAAGGATGATGGCCTGGTCGAGATTCACCTGGAAGTCTTCAACCCGCTCTTCATCAAAGGCGCGCCCAGGAGAGATGTCATCCGCATCCCGCTTGTGGGGGCCTTCAACCACAAGCAGTTCATGTTGCACAGGCGCTGGGAGCAGACAGACTTCGCCGGCCAGTCGCGCACCTCTGCGAATTTCTATCACCTGATGCGCCAGAACATGCCGTTGTCGTTTTAGAAACCGCCGGGGCGCCGTCACCAGTCAAAGCTCATGAAATGAAATGCCGAATTATACATTTAAAGCGAGGGCAGGTATTGCGTAGTTCCTTGCAAAGATGTATAAGAGAAAACCTCGTTCGCCTCTCATCACTTGCCTAAGGTCATTAAGAAGGGAGATCAGCGGGTATGCCTCAAGCGTATGAAAAAGAGTGGACTGTGATGGTCTACTTCGCCGCCGACAACAACCTTGAGCCGAATGCCAAAGATAATCTTGAGCAGATGCGGCAGGTAGGCTCCAGCGATGAAGTCAACGTGATCGCCGAAATCGATTACGTAGGGGACGCGCCGACGAAGCGCTATTATTTCGAGCCGGGCGCGACGCTTGATGACTGCGTGGTGAATGATAATTTGGAGGATATCAACACCGGCGACCCGAAAGCGCTGATAGATTTCATCTGCTGGGGGTTCAATGAAT
>JBJMGU010000031.1:0-15087 GCA_045807765.1 Blastocatellia bacterium | reverse complement strand
GAGTGCCCGAGTGCCGGCGCTCCAGGATGATGCGACAGACGACGAGCGCCAGCAGACGGTGAACGAAGCGCGCCTCCCACTTCATAACCGGCTTAACCTCAATGCGCGCTGTCGTCTGCATGCGGTGGCTTGCGTCGAAGCGAAAGACCATGAGCGTTGACGCATAGAATGGCTTATTGATTGAGAAGGAATAGGCCGAGCGCAAGCGGCTGTCGCGGGCGCGCAGCAGGCGGAAGTTGTCGCCTTCGGCCATCTCGACGCGCAAGCCGGCGCGGTGCGGGTTGGCACGCGAGCGTTCGACAAGGAATGATTCGCTGCCGTCTTCCGAAGTCAACGCAATCTTTTTGTCGAGCGCCCCGACATCGATGTAGAAGCGCAATCCTTCAGCTTCATAGACGGCGCGCCGCTGGCCGCGCCAGCGTAGCCGGGCGATGGTTCTGCCATTGACCGTGAACAGATGCCGGGCGCGGCTGTGACCTTCGCGCCGCACGAGAACCTCGGCCTCGCCAAAAAAGTCGCGCTCGTAGGCTTCACCGGCTTGGGCGCTGAGAATTTCTACGCTTGTTTGCATAGTAGATCAGGAGGCAGGAAGCAGGAAGCAGGAAGCAGTTGTTGATTGCTTGTCGTTATTTGCTGCTGATCGTCAAGAAGTCTGCTTGTTTTCTGGACTGCCTCCTGCTTCCTGCTTCCTGCCTCCTGGTTCAAGCTCCGATGTAGCGCGCGTACAGGCTGCGCGCGATGGCGGCGTCGTCGGTGCCGCGAATGATGCTGCGTGCATCGCGGAAGACGGTGATGTCGTAATCGTCAACGCGAAAGCGCAACAGGAAATCGTTATACGCCACGTCACCGGCAGACTTGAGGCGCGCGGCGAGCTGCGCGAAATCTACAGAGGTCGCGCCCGAGCGCCCGATCTGTACGGCGTTGCGGCCACAGAGGGTCGTCGTCACCTGGCGGCCTGCGCCTCTCAGAAACTCGAACTCGCGTTTGCCGCACGTCGGACAGGCGTTGCGCTCGCCGTAGCCGTCGAGACGCAGCCGGTTGATCTGCAAATCCCAAACATCTATGCGAACCAACGCGCCATGCAGTTGCTCGCGCTGCCCAGTCAACAGCTTCATCGCTTCGGCGCATTGAATCGCCGCAATCATCGCGATGATCGGCAAGATGACGCCCGCCGTATCGCAGGTCGGTCCCGACCCGGGCGCGGGCATGGCTTCAAGCACGCAGCGCAAGCAAGGCGTTTCGCCCGGAAGAATGGTCATCGTCAAGCCGTAGGAGCCGACCGCCGCGCCATATATCCACGGCGTCGCGGTCTTCACACAAACATCGTTGATCAGGTAGCGCGTCTCGAAGTTATCCGTGCCATCGATCACTAGGTCGGCGCCGGCGATGATCTCTTCGATGTTCTCGAAGTTCACATCGGCGACGATGGGCTCGACGCGAACCTCTGAATTGACGCGGCTGATGCGGCGCGCGGCGGCGACGGCTTTTGGCAAGCGCTCGCGGGCGTCGGCTTCCTCGAACATGATCTGCCGTTGCAGATTCGATTCTTCGACGAAGTCGCGGTCAACGAGCGTCAGATGGCCTACGCCGGCGCGGCAGAGCGTCTCTGCCTGCATAGCGCCGAGTGCGCCGCAGCCAATGATGACGACGCGCGCGCCGGCGAGCCGCGCCTGTCCGGCTTCGCCGATGGGTGCAAACAACCGCTGCCGCGAATAACGATCATCGGTCTTCATAGCTTCACGGGAATTTTACACGAGCAAGCCGGTCGCCGGTAGTCAGCGGCTACTTGTGTTGCGCGGGATTTGCGCATCGGATATATTTTAGCCGTACCGAGCGCATGCCGGAGCAGCCGGGCGCTTCGTAGTTATATGTCAACTGATAAAGTCGTCGCGACGAACCGCGAGGCCTACCATAATTATCACATCCTCGAAACGCATGAGTGCGGCATCGCGCTCACTGGCACAGAAGTGAAATCGATTCGCGAAGGCCGCTGCAATCTCAAAGACAGTTACGGGCAGATACGCGACGGCGAAGCCTGGCTGTTCAACGCGCACATCAGCCCTTACAGTCACGGCCACCGCGATAATCACGAGCCGACGCGCACCCGCAAGCTCCTGCTGCACAAAGCCGAGATTCACCGGCTGGCCGGCAAGGCGCAGGAGAAGGGGCTGACTCTGGTGCCGACGAAGATGTATTTCAAGAACGGGCGCATCAAAGTCGAGCTGGCGATTGCCAAAGGCAAGAAGCTCTACGACAAGCGCGAAACCGAGCGCCGCCGCGAAGCCGACCGCGAAGCGCGCGCGGCGCTGAAAGAAAGAAATCGATGATTTCGGGTTTTAGATTGACCGGCGGGATTGACCGGAAATCCAAAATCTAAAATTCAAAATGGAGAACGGATGGAAGTCAAAGCGGATCACGCAAAATTTTACGAGATCGACGCCGACGCGCTGGTGGTGACGATCTACGAAGGCGAAACGGCGGCGGACGGCGCGCTCAAAGATCTGGATGAGCGCACCGGCGGCATCATCAGCGAAATGCTCGGCTCCGACGAGATGCGCGGCAAGCAGGGCGACATGGCTTATGTTTACCGGCCCGGCAATATCCGCGCCCGGCGGCTGTTACTGGTCGGCGGCGGCAAGCGCGAAGAATACTCGCTCGACACGATACGCAAAATGGCCGGGTCGGCGGCGCGCTTTCTGCGCGGCAAAGGCGCGCGCTCGATGGCCATTCTGCGGCGCTCGCAGCTCGATCTCGGCAAGGCCGTGCAGGCCGCCACTGAAGGCGCGATTATCGGGCTTTTCGAACCGGATATGTACAAGACGCAGAACAAGGAAGAGCGCCGCATTGACGAATTGATCCTGCTGGCCGCCGCGCCGGGCAATGAAGCCGAGCTGGCCGCAGGCGTCGAGCGCGGGCGCGTCATCGCCGAAGCCGTCAACATGGCGCGCGAGCTGTCGAACGAGCCAAGCTCGGTGCTGACGCCGTCGGAGCTTGCCGAGCGCGCCAAAGAAGTGGCGACGCGCTTTGGCCTCGACATCGATGTGCTGGACGAATCGCGCATGAAAGAGCTGGGGATGGGCGCGCTGCTTGGCGTGGCGCGCGGCTCGGACGAGCCGGCGAAGCTCATTGTCTTGCGCTACACGCCCGACGAATCGGAGCCGATGGGCAACGACGCCGACGTCATCGCGGTCGTCGGCAAAGGCATTACCTTCGATTCGGGCGGCATTTCGATCAAGCCCGCCGAAGGCATGGAGAAGATGAAGTATGACATGTCCGGGGCAGCGGCGACGCTGGCGGTCATGCGGGCGCTGGCGCAGATGAAGCCGCGTGTCAACGTCATCGGCGTCATGCCGGCGACCGAGAACATGCCTTCGGGCCGCGCCTACAAGCCGGGCGACGTGCTGCGGGCGATGAGCGGCAAGACCATCGAAGTGATCAACACCGATGCCGAAGGCCGCTTGATTCTGGCCGACGCCATCAGCTACGCGCGCAAGCTCGGCGCGACGCGCATCATTGACATGGCGACGCTCACCGGCGCGGTGGCCATTGCTCTCGGCCCGATCAATGTGGCGGCGCTTACCAATGACCAGGCGTTCGTCGACGAGTTGCGCGCAGCCGCCCGCGAAGCCGGCGAGCGCTTCTGGCAGTTGCCGATGGACGACGATTACCGCGACATGATCAAGAGCGACATCGCTGACATCAAGAACTCGTCGGGCCGTTACGCCGGCACCATCACCGCCGCATGGTTTTTGCGCGAGTTCGCCGACGACACGCCGTGGGTCCATCTCGACATCGCCGGCACCGCCTGGGAGAACGAGCGCAAGGCGCACATGGCGAAAGGCCCGACGGGCGTCGCCATTCGTACGCTGATCAACTACATCTGCAACCACGCCGCGAAGTAGGGACTAGGGGTCAGGGGCTAGGGACTAGAAAAGAAAAGATCATGTGTAGCCATCCTGATCCCTAGTCCCTAGCCCCTGGTCTCTTATGACCCTCACACGCTCGCAGCAAATCGGCGCGCTCGCCTTGCTCGCGCTGCTGCTCGTCTTGATTCTCATTCGCTCCTGCTAACCCGCGGGTTGAAACCGCCAGCCGCCTGATTGCCGCAAACGGCACAGTCCTTGCCATTTTCTAAAGAGAGGCGCGACGCGCGCGCGTTGCGCCCGTCATTCGAGCCGCTACAGACGACATAGTGAAGGCTACAGAAAAGTATGTGGCAATCACGTCTCACCGAGGGGCGGTCGCGCCCACGAAAATTTGCCCATGAAGGGAAAGGAGACATAGTATGAGCAGGAGAGGAATCCTCAGCTTGACGACGATCCTGTTGCTGGCGGTGTTCGTCTTTGCAGTACCCGCCCAGCAGAGCCCCACACAATCCAGTTCGACCAAATCGAACCAGATCACAAGCAAGCAGGATCAGAAGACCCCCGATACGACTAAGAGCGACAAGCAAAATCACGCGACGCACGACCAGATGCATGACAAGGCGATGCAGAATACGGCATCTAGCGCCACACTCAGCAGCGATGATCGCAAGTTCATCATGAATGCGGCGCACGGCGGCATGATGGAAGTGAAGCTTGGCCAGATGGCTGCCGACAAGGCCACCAGCACCGATGTCAAACAGTTTGGCCAGCGCATGGTTGATGACCACTCGAAGGCGAACACTGAGCTGATGGCGCTGGCGTCGCAAAAGGGCGTTGCGCTCCCCGGCGCAAGCGATTCGGCAATGATGAATCAGAGCGACATGCCTAGCTCGACGGCGCAAGCGAGCGATCAGCCAAGCAGCACCAATGTGTCGGGCTCTGTCGAGCGTCACGCGCGCGTCGAAACCAGTACCGGCGAAACGCTCGACGATCAGAAAGCGACGAACAAGCTATCCGGGCTATCCGGCGACGCCTTTGACCGCGAATACATCAAGATGATGGTCAAGGATCACGAGAAAGATGTGAAGGAGTTTGAGAAGGCGAGCACGAAAGCCAGGGACGCCGATGTGCGCGCTTTTGCTGCCAAAACGCTGCCCACACTGCGCGAGCACTTACAGCAGGTGCGCGACATCCAGAGCCGCATGAAGCCGTCTGGTAACACGTCCGACAAAGCAACCACGAAGCCATAAGCGGCTGGCGCAGCGGTTGCAGTAAAACACTGTGCAGTGCGATGTTTGGCAAAACTGGCAGGTCTTTGCGGCTCGTAGGGGCCGCAAAGACCTGCGCCAGTCTTCGCGCGCGTGTCTGCGTCTGGCTAGCGGACGTTTGAGTGGCGGTTTCTTGTACAGTCCTGGCAAGAGATCGAGGCCGGAAGATCGAGTGAACTGATACGGATTCGCGGGCATATCTTCAGCGCTTTTCTTTCGGCCCGCGTCAATCTGTTTTTGGGAGACCCGATTATGAGTTCTACAATTCGTCAACTGGCTGTTGTTACCGGCGCATCAAGCGGCATTGGCTATGAGCTTGCCCGGTGCTGTGCGGAAAACGGCTTCGACTTAGTGATTGCTGCTGATCAGCCTGAGATTCAGCAGGCGGCTCAGACGCTCGGCGCGCTCGGCGTCAACGTCGAAGCGGTAGAGGCCGATCTCGCCACGCTCGAAGGCAATGACAAGCTCTACGCCGCGATCCAGGGGCGACCGGTGAATGCCTTGCTCGCCAATGCCGGTCATGGCCTGGGGCGTGCCTTTTTGGAGCAGGACTTTGATGAAGTGCGCCATGTCATAGACACCAACATTACTGGCACCATCTACTTGATTCAGAAGGTGGGGCGAGATATGCAGGCGCGCGGCCAGGGCCGCATCCTCATCACCGGCTCAATCGTCGGCTTTATGCCGGGCTCGTTTCAAGCCGTTTATAATGGCACCAAAGCCTTCATCGATTCTTTTTCCTTTGCGCTGCGCAACGAGCTGAAGGACAGCGGCGTCACCGTCACTTGTCTGATGCCGGGGGAAACCGATACAGAGTTCTTTGAGCGTGCGGACATGATGGACACCAAGGTCGGGACCAAGAAGAAAGACGACCCGGCGGATGTCGCCAAGGTCGGCTTCGAGGCCATGATGAAAGGCGAAGGCGATGTCGTCGCGGGCTGGAAGAACAAAGTGAAGACCGCCATCGCCAGCATTACGCCAGCCGGCATGCTCGCCGAGCAGCACCGCAAACTGGCCAAGCCTGGCACTGCGGAGAAAGATGAAGGGGACAAGGATTGATCTTAGTGCAGCAATCTAACAGACGGAGGTAATCGTTATGAAAACACCGGCACGTATATTTGGTCATCCGATCCATCCGATGATCATTCCATTCCCATTCGCGCTCTGGACATTTTCGCTGATTGCCGACTTGATCTATTACTTCGGCAATCACGATTACGTCTGGGTGAATGTGGCGTTCTACACGCTGGCGGGCGGCCTGGTCGGCGGCGTGCTCGCGGCGATACCAGGCATTGCCGACTATTTCTCGATCCGTGACCGCAAGGTTTCGAGCATTGCCGCATGGCATGCGCGCTTCAACGTCGTCGCGCTGCTGTCATTTGCTGCAAGCTTCTACCTGCGAACGGCAAGCGGCTCGCGCATGGTTAACGGCAGCCTGACGATACCTGTGCTGTTGTCGGCCTTCGGCTTTCTGTTGATCGGGGTGTCGGGCTGGCTTGGCGGCGAGCTGGTCTACAAACATCACGTCGGCGTTGAAATGCCAGGCGAAGCCGCCAACGACGTGCGTTCTCCGCGCCGCGCCGCGTGAGCCGAACTGGCTTAGGAGGAAATTAGAATGGGCGATACAAGCGTGAAGAAGGTGCAATCGGCGCATTCGCCGAAGGGCGAGGAAGGACAGAAGTATCTGGTGTCGGGCAAGCAGGTCTCGATGCGGCTCTGGGAAAACGAGCCGCCGACTGACGATAAGCCCGAAGCCACACGCGACTATGAAACCGTCGGCTATGTCATCCGAGGCCGCGCCGAGCTGTTGCTCGAAGGACAGCGGATTCTACTAGAGGCGGGCGATTCGTGGCTGGTGCCGAGGGGCGCGCGCCACACCTACAAGATACTCGAACCCTTCACCGCCATCGAAGCGACCGCGCCGCCGGCACAGGTTCACGGGCGCGACGAATAAAAGTGATGAGTAAGAAAGTGATGAGTGAGAAGATGCCGCCGTAAAGCGGTCAACTTTTCGGTACTCATCACTTCCTTTCATGGCTGCGCGGCGAGCACGTCGTGGCGTGTGATGATGCCGACGATGCGCCCGTACTCTTCGACGAGCAGCGCCGGCGAGGTGCGCAAGTACTTCACCGCCGATTCCATACCCAGGTCTTCTGCGACGACGGGGAAGCCTCGGTCCATCACATCGGCGACTTTCGCCTGCATCAGCTCGCGGTTGCCGAGCAGCTTCGCCATCAGCTTGCCTTCACGCAGACTGCCGACCGACCGACCTTCGTCCAGCACCGGCAGTTGTGAAAGCCCATAGCTGTTCATCAATTGAATCGCATCGTTCACGGTATGGTTCGGGCCGACGGAAACCAGATGCGGCGTCGAGTCATCTTCCTTGAGTTGCGCCACCAGCCCGACGGTGATCTTTTCGGGCGTCAGCAATCGCTTCTCTTTCATCCACTCGTCGGAATGGAACTTTGACAGATAACGCTCGCCGGTATCGGCAATGACGAACACGACGACGTCGTCGGGGGCGAGGTCGCGCGCCACCTGCAAGGCAACCACCGCATTGGTGCCTGTCGAGCCACCACAGAAAATGCCTTCTTCGCGGCCCAGCCGCCGCGCCATCTGAAACGAATCCCGATCGGTGACATTGATGATGCGGTCTATGTACTTCATGTGAACGTTCTCAGGAATGATCTCCTGACCGATGCCTTCGACAAGATATGGCGTCGCCTGCATCAACTGGCCGGTCTCCTGATAGGTTTTGAAGACCGAGCCGTAAGGGTCGGCGCCGATGACCTGAATGTGCGAATTCTTCTCTTTCAAATAACGCCCGGCGCCGCTGATCGTGCCGCCGGTGCCGATGCCGCAAACGAAGTGAGTAAGGCGCCCATCGGTCTGCTCCCATAGCTCTGGCCCGGTTGAGTGATAATGCGCTTCGGGGTTCGCCGGGTTGCCATATTGAAAGACGAAGATCGAGCTCGGCGTCTCGCGGGCGATGCGGCGCGCGGTGTTGACATAATGATCGGGCGAATCGGGCTTGGCGGCGACCGGCACGACGACGACGTCCGCGCCCAGGGCTTTCAGGTAACGCACTTTTTCAACCGAGCACTTGTCGGTCATCACGAAGACCGCCCGATAGCCGCGCACGGCGCAGACCAGCGCCAGGCCAATGCCGGTGTTGCCGCTGGTCGCTTCAACGACCGTGCCGCCGGGCTTGAGCCGCCCGTCGCGCTCGGCGGCGTTGATCATCGAAACGCCGATGCGATCCTTGACTGAGCCGCCGGGATTGAGCGATTCCATCTTGGCCAGCACAGTCGCCTGAATGCCACGCGTCAGCTTGTTGAGCCTGACGAGCGGCGTCTGCCCAATCAGCCCAAGAATATCTTCTTTGTAGTCCATGTGTCCTCAACCGTAGTCTGGAGTCTCTGGCGAAAACAAAATTCTAGCACTGGCGGACAATCATCCGACAGGCCACACCCAATAGACGGAACCACAGATGAACACCGATGAACACCGATAGAAGAGAAGCTTGAATCATGCTTTTTCTTTCATCTGTGTTTATCGGTGTTCATCTGTGGTTCCATTTCTTCGCCTGCGGAAACGGCGCAGCAGCGCGCTCGTGGCGGCTTGCAATTCTTCAACCCTGAGCAGCCATGCGCCGGCGTAAAAGATCAGCGCGCCGAGGGTAACCGAAACCGCGACATTAATCATACGCGCCGCGAAACGGTCGCCGATCAGGCGGGTGATGCCGGCGCTCATCGCCCAACAGGCTCCACCCATTGCTGCCGAGGCAGTGATAATCTTCAGGATGGCAAGCAGCGTACGCCGGCCTTCGATGCCGTGAACACGCCGCTGCATGATGAAGTACAATAGCGCGAAGTTCAGCAGCGCCACCGCCGAGGTCGAAAGCGCCAGGCCGCGCTCTTGAAAGCGGCTCACCAGCATCCAGTTCATCACGTAGTTGGTGCCAATCGAGAGTAAGCTGACGATCATCGGCTTACGCGCATCGCCCAGCGCATAAAAGGCCGGCGCAAGAATCTTGATCGCCGAATAGCCTGCCAGCCCCAGCGCGTAAAACGCCAGCGCGTTCGCCGTGTGCATGGTGTCGTCCGTGGTGAAGTGACCGCGCTCGTAGATCAGGGCGATGATCGGGCGGCCCAGCACGATCAGGCCCACCGCCGAAGGGATCGTTAGCAGAAACGCCAGGCGGATCGAGCTGGCCAGCGTATGCCGAAAGTCATCGAGGGCTGCGAGCGCCGCGTTGCGCGAGATTGCCGGCAGCGTCGCCGTCGCAATGGCAACGCCGAAGACGCCGATAGGAAATTGCATCAAGCGGAACGAGTAGCTCAACCACGACACCGGGCCACTGCCCGCAATGTTCGATGCGAAGTTGCTGTTGATCAGCACGTTCACCTGCACCGCCGCGCCGCCGATGATGGCCGGCCCCATCAAGCGAAAGATGCGCCGCACGCCTTCGTCGCGGAAGCTCAGCATCGGGCGGTAGCGAAAGCCTGCGCGATAGAGGCTCGGCCACTGCACAGCGTATTGCAGGAAGCCGCCAATCAACACGCCGTAAGCCATGCCGATGATGCTTTCGGTCGGCTTGTCAACAATGCTGCGCAGCGGGTGCGCAAAAGTCGGGTCGGCCAGAAACGCGGCGACCGCAACCCCGCCGATGATCGAGCCGATGTTGAAGAATGACGACGCCAGCGCCGGGATACCGAAGCGATCACGCGCATTGAGCACGCCCATCGCCTGCGCCGCCAGCGCAACCAGGAAAATGAACGGCATCATAATGCGCGTCATGCGAACCGTCAGCTCATACTTCGCGGGATTATCCTGAAAGCCTGGCGCGATGAAAGCCACAATCGGCCCGGCGAAGATGACGCCGAGAATGACGAGCACTCCGAGGATCAGCACGAGCGCGGTGGTGACGAGATTCGACAGGCGAAAGGCCTCGCGCTCGTCGCGCTTCACCAGGTATTCGGAGAAGACCGGCACGAAGGCACTCGACAGCGCGCCCTCGGCGAACAGGTCACGCAGCAGATTGGGAATACGGAAGGCGATGACATACGCGTCGTTAGCGAAACTCTTCGACGCGCCGAAGAAGTAGGCGAAGACCATCTCGCGCACCAGTCCCAACACACGGCTGGCCATCACCGCGAGGCTGACGATGCCTGCCGAGCGGGCGACGCTCGCTTTGCGCGGCGCGCTGCTCGTCGCCTTCGTCGCGTTGACGGACGGGTGGCCTGCGGGCGTTTTGGCTTCGGCTTCGGCCAGCCCGTCTTCCTCCATCTTGGTTTCGTGCTTGATGAGTTGATTCGCGGATCGCTCGTCTGTGTGCGGAGGTGGTCGCTTCTTCATTGGAATGATTCTACCCGCTCGCGAAAATTGAGTCCAAGATCATGCCCGCACAAAGCAAAAGCCTGCAACCGCGACTTGCCTGGTTGCAGGCTTTGAAGGTGTAGCTGTGCAGGGCATGCGCAAGCTGTTAGCTTGCGCCACGTCATTACTCCAGCTCAAGCTCTTTGATGCGCGTCAGCAGCGTCTTATAGCTGACGGCCAGGCGCTCGGCGGCGCGCGACTTGTTGAACTCGCATTCGCGCAGCGTCTGATCAATCTTGCGGCGCTCGACCAGCCGCTGTGCCCGTGTGCTGACTTCGGCGAGACTGCCGCGTAGATCAAAGCCATCGAGCAGAGCCAGCTCTTCACGTGGCGAATAATCTGCCGGCGGCGCGATGTTCAAATCAAAAGGCGTGACCTCCGGCCCGCACGAGAGAATGCAGGCGCGTTCGATGCAATTCTCCAACTCGCGCACGTTGCCCGGCCAGTCGTACTCTTCGAGCGCGCGGATGGCCGGCTCGGTCAATCTGAGCGGTGCGCGGCGCAGCTCGCGCCCATACTTGGTGGCGAAGAACTCGGCGATCTGGCGAACGTCGCTGCGGCGGTCGCGCAACGCGGGGATCTGCACGGGAAAGACGGCGAGGCGAAAGTAGAGGTCTTCGCGGAACTGTTTGGCCGCGACTGCCCCCTTCAAATCTCGGTTGGTTGCTGCCACCACGCGCACTTCAACTTCAATGTCCGCCGAGCCGCCGAGCCTTGTGATCCGCCGCTCTTCGAGAACGCGCAATAGCTTTGCCTGCACGGCGGGTGCAATCTCGCTGATCTCGTCGAGGAAGATGGTGCCGCGCGACGCCAGTTCGAACTTGCCGACGCGCCGCTGATCGGCGCCGGTGTACGCACCCTTCTCATGGCCGAACAGCTCATTCTCAATCAAGGTATCAGGAATCGCCGCGCAGTTGATGGCGACAAACGGCGCGTTGCGGCGTGGGCTGAGGTGATGGATGGCGCGCGCGAAAAGCTCTTTGCCGGTGCCCGACTCGCCGAGCAGCAAGACGGTCGTCGGCGTCTGCGCCACCTGTTGAATCTCGCGCCCGACGCGCTGCATGGATGGCGAATCGCCGATGATGCGCGGGAAGCCGTAGCGACGAGCGTACTCTTCGCGCAGCAGGACGTTCTCGGCGCGCATCCGCGCTTCTTCCAACACGCGCTCGACCAGCGCCAGCAGGTGACCGCTATCAACCGGCTTCTGCAAGAACTCGAACGCGCCCTCTTTCATCGCCAGCACGGCTTCGTCGACGGTACCGTAAGCGGTGAGCAGAATGACCGCCGTGCTGGCGTCTGAAGCCTTGGCGGCGCGCAGCACTTCGAGGCCGTCGGCGCGCGGCATCTTCAAGTCGGTGATGACCAGCTTGTAGCGCGAGTCCTGCAATCGGCGTCGGGCCTCGGCGCCGTCGCGCGCTTCATCTGCCGAATATCCTGCGCTCTCAAGCGTCATGCGGAGCATCTGCCTGAGATTGTCTTTGTCTTCGACCAGTAATATGTCTGCCATGTTCGTTCGGAGCACAGGCCACCGGCGCATTCGATATGAATCGAATTCACGAATCTTCTGCGCGTCGGGGCCGCAATAGGGCTACTGGATGCTGGGGCAAACCACGTTTATCTGAAAGTGTCCGGCGACACGCCGGCACGCCGCGCTTCTTCAATCAGCGCGCTACGTTTTTCCTGAGCGCGATTCTTCGCCGTCTGCGCCTCATCGAGGCTGCGCTGCGCCTCTTCCTTGTCTTTCTGAAGCTGCGCCAGGGTGAAGTTGTCACCGCCCTTCTTACCGGGGCCGGCGCTGCTGTTATTCAGGATGCGCTGCTGAAGGTCGCGGACGCGATCGGCATATAACTGGCTTTGGCGCTCGGCGGTCTCGACCTCTTCGTTAAGCGCGGCGAACTTGCTGCGATAATATTCGGTGTTCGTCTTGCCGTCATTGGTCGTCGCCTTCGGCCCCTGGGCTTCGCTGTAGCCGCGCTCCTTGCCGTATTCGAGCAGGTCTTTGAGGTCGGCGCTGGCTTCGCTAGCTTGCTTGCGCAGTTCGTTGACCTTCTGGCCCGCCGCTTCGAGGTCGGCGGCGATTTGATTGCGGTATTGCGCGCCGCGGCCCGACACGCCTAGCTCATTGCGCAGACTGGTGATGCGCAACTCGGCCTCTTCAGCAGAGCGTTCGAGCGCCTTGGCCTTGTCGCGCGCCTGATTGACACGCTCGCGCCAGGCGGCTTCGTCGCTGCTGACGGCTCGCTTCTCGCCCTTCGATGCATCCGGCTTGCCGGCTTCCGCCCCGGCTTCTGCCGCCTTGGCGTCTTTGACTTCGTCCGTCGTGGAAGCGACCGGCTGAGTGACATCTTCCGTCGTCATCCGTGGCACGCGCTTTCTTTGGGCGGGCTGCTGCGCGATGGCGCAGATGCCGAGCGCAAGGGTCAGCGCTAACGCAAAAGCCAATCGGCGATAAAGGCCTGTCGCCTGTGACGCCAGCGCTTTGCGGCTTCTCATAATTGTCTCCGGGATTAAGAAACGTCATTCAGCAGGGGCAACCTGGCGAGAGAATACCCCAAGCGGGCGAGCCGTTCAAGAGTAATGACAAGTGCCGACGGCGCGGTGATAAGTGGGTTTCGCCGTTCTCTTGGTACGGCCACTTAGCGCCTGTCACTTGTCACTATTTCAGGGCGCGTGATAGTTTGGCTCCGTGGCGAGCAAGAAAAGAAACACGCTGAGAAACTGGCTTGAATTCGCGCCCGCGTGGCTGTTGCTGAAAGCTTTGGGATGGCTGCCGCGGCAAACCGCCATTGGCACAGGCCGGTTGCTTGCGCGCACCGCATACCGATTTCACAGTCGCTTGCGCTCGGTTGGCGAACGGAACCTACAGATGGCCATGCCTGAGCTGACCGCCGAGCAACGCCGCGCAATTCTCAATTGTGTGATAGCCAGCCTGGGCGGCCTGCTCGGCGAGTTTTCGCAGTTTCCCAGGATCACGCGCGACAACATTGAGGAACTGGTCGTCTATGACGGCTTTGAGAACTATGAACGCGCCGCCCGCAAGGGGCGCGGCGTGTTGTTGCTGACCGGACATTTCGGGGCATGGGAACTGTGCGCCTTCGCACAAAGCGTGTACGGCCACCCGCTCAGCTTTTTGGTGCGTCCGCTCGACAATCCTTTATTGGATCGTTTGATCACGCGTTACCGCACGCAATCGGGTAATCGCCTGATTGATAAGAATGACGCGGTGCGCGCCGTGTTAAAGCGACTGCGCCAGGGTGAAGACGTCGGCCTGCTAGTTGACGTCAACACGGTCGGCGAGGAAGGGGTCTTCTGCGACTTCTTCGGCATTCCGGCCTGCTCGACAACAGGGTTAGCGGTCTTCGCGTTGCGCGCCGAAGCGCCCGTCGTTCCCGGCTTCCTGACCTGGGATGACCGGCTGCAAAAGCACGTTCTGCGCTTCGAGCCGGAAGTGCCGCTCATTCGCACCGGTGATTTCAAAGAAGAGGTGAGGCTCAACACTCAGGCTTATATGAAAGTGATCGAGCGTTTCGTGCGCCGCTACCCAGAGCAGTGGCTGTGGATTCACAAACGCTGGCAGACGCGCCCTACCGGTACGCCTGATCTCTACGCGGAAAATGGCGCCGCGCCCGCCGACCGCTCATCTATCAAGGTGGAAGCCGAAGCCCAATAACCTTCAGCCCGCCCGGCTTTGCTACCCGCCGACTCGCTGATAATCATCTTCGTAGCGGGTGATGTCATCTTCGCCGAGATACGAGCCCGACTGGACTTCGATGAATATCAGCAATTCGTCACCCGGATTGGCGATGCGATGTTTGGTCTGCATCGGAATGATGATGTGTTGATTGGGGTGCAAGGTGATCTGTTGCTCGCCGACCGTAGCCAGCGCCGTGCCATTGACGATGACCCAGTGCTCGCTACGCTTTTCATGCGATTGCAGGCTGAGGCGCTGCCCGGGCTTGACTTCGATGCGTTTGACTTTATAGCCCTCGCCTTCGGCAAGTACCTCGAACATGCCCCAGGGGCGCTCATCTCTTTCCAGTGCCATCATGCCAAGCAGTTTACACGAAGCAGGCGCCAGCGGTCACTTTGTAAAGCTAGAGTCCTGTAGCAAGTTGGCTGGGTAAGGAATAGGCAAAAAAGAAAAAGGGGACGGTTTCCCATCCCCACGTTCTCACACAGAGAACCCCCGTTTTGCGTAGTGGCAGAGGCTATCTCTTCTTGGCGCCCTTCTTGGCTCCGCCCTTCTTGGCTCCACCTTTGGCCGCCTTCTTCGCTCCGCCCTTCTTTGCAGTTGCCATAGTTTGCTTCTCCTTTCCTCTAAAGTTTTTACCTCATACACAAGATACTGTAGCTTGGCTACTCTTGTGTACTAGTGTTAATGATACACAAGATATTGTTGTATATATTGGCATCTGCTTTTCTTGTCAACTTTTTTTTTTGTAATCGGGCACAAAGAATTAACGAGATTTATTGCTCACCTTGAAAACGGCTCTGGAAGCCGCTTTTGCGTCCCTGCTTTATTCATCGCAGGCTCGCCGGGCTTTTTACTTCCGTGAATAAAACTGAAAGCGATT
>JBJMGU010000030.1:0-25434 GCA_045807765.1 Blastocatellia bacterium | reverse complement strand
GCTTGCTCCTCGCCCGCGACCGCCTCGGCATCAAACCGCTTTATTACACCCTCGATTCAGACGGGACGCTGCACTTCGCCTCGGAGATCAAAGCCCTGCTTGAGGCCGGCGCCATCAAGCCCGAATTGA
Source organism: Blastocatellia bacterium (assembly GCA_045807765.1). GTDB lineage: Bacteria > Acidobacteriota > Blastocatellia > UBA7656 > UBA7656 > DATENM01. The sequence goes on along the minus strand of JBJMGU010000030.1, from coordinate 25,305 downwards.
ACTTCGCGGCGCTCGCCGATTACGCCGCCAACCGCGCCACCAGCGGCACTGCGACGCTGTTTCGCGGCGTCAAACGCTTGCTCCCCGGCCACACCCTGGAGTGGCAAAACGGCCGCGTCGAGATCACTCGCTACTGGGATGTCAGCTTCAGCAAGGCCGACGACCAACTCAGCGATGCCGATTACATCGCCCGCTTCGATGAGCTATTCCGCGACGCCGTCCGGCTGCGGCTGATGAGTGATGTGCCGCTGGGCATGTTCCTGTCGGGCGGCATCGATTCGTCGGCCATCGCGGCGGTGATGAGCCAGATGGTCAGCGAGCCGGTCAAGACCTTCTCGGTGGCCTTCGCCGAACGCCAGGCCAACGAGCTGGAATACGCCCGCTTGGTGGCGCGGGCCTTCAAGACCGAGCATCACGAGATCATCGTCAGCCCGGATGACTTCTTCGCGGCGCTGCCGCAGATGGTCTATCAGGAAGATGAGCCGATTGCCCACCCGTCGAGCGTGCCGCTCTACTTCGTCTCGAAGCTGGCGAGCCGGCATGTGAAAGTCGTGCTGACGGGCGAAGGCGCCGACGAATTGCTGGCCGGTTATGACAAGTACCGCAAGACGGTTTATAACCTGGGGCTCGGACGGCGCTATCATCAGCTCGCGCCGGCATGGCTGAAGCAGGCGGTGGCGCAAACGATTCAAGGAGGGCGCGGCAGCTCGCGTTTGCGGCAGAAGCTGAGGCGGACGTTTCTCTGTTTGGAGCCTGAGCTACAGCACATCTACTTCGATAACTTCGCGGTCTTCACGCGCGCCATGCAGCAAGAGCTATTCACGGCAGAGGCGCGCGAGCAGATGGGCGAAGGCGAGCCGTACGCCGGGTCGCTTGTGCAGATGGGCACGTCGGACGCCGCTACGCTGCTCGACCAGTTGCTGGCCGCCGACCTGAAGACTTACCTGCACGAGCTGTTGATGAAGCAGGATCAGATGAGCATGGCGGCATCGATAGAGAGCCGGGTGCCGTTTCTGGATCACCAGCTGGTGGAGTTTGCCTGCCGGCTGCCGGAGCGCATGAAGCTGCGGGGGATGGAGACCAAGCACATTCTGCGGCAGGCGATGAAGAAGGTGTTGCCTGTAGAGATATTGAGGCGGCGGAAGATGGGCTTTCCGGTGCCGGTGGGGGCGTGGCTGCGGGGGGGGTATCGGCATATCGTTGATGAATATGTGTTGAGCGAGCGGGCGACGAGTCGAGGGGTGTTCGAGCCGCAGTATGTGCGGGAGGTGGTGGCGCGACATCAGGGAGGCGAAAACCATGCGGAGAGAATATGGGCGCTGGTGAACTTCGAAATCTGGCAGCGCCGTTTCTTCGACGGCGAAGCGACGACAGACAATCAACAACCTACGCCTGCGTGTCTGGCTGCGGTCGGTGATCAACCGTCGTCGGTTGGTGTAATCACACGATGAGGATTCTCTGGGTCAAAGCCGGCAAGCTGCTGCCCGTAGACACGGGCGGCAAGATTCGCTCGTTCAACATCCTGCGCGAGCTGGCGGCAAACCATGCGGTGACGCTGCTGACCTACTACGGCGGCAAGCGTGATGAAGCTTACGAGCAGGACGTTGAAGCTCGCTTCCCCGGTGCCGTGACAATTCACACCGCCGTGCCCGACGCCACGGCCTTCGAGCGTGCGGTGGATTACCTGCGCCGCCTGCCACGGAGCGCGCCCTACGCGGTGACGAAGTTTCATGCGCCTGCTGTCGAGCAATGGTTAAGCCAGCACCTCGGCGAGCGGCGCTTCGATGTCGCGGTCTGCGATTTCCTGTCGGCAACCCTGAATTTTCCTGAGCGCCTCGACACGCCGACACTGCTCTTTCAGCACAATGTCGAATCGTTGCTGTGGCGGCGGCAGGCGGCACACGAGCCGAACTGGATTCAGCGGCTGGCCTTCACCGTCGAAGCGGCGAAGATGGCCCGCTACGAGCGGGGCGCGGTCAATCGCTTTCATCACGTCATCGCCGTATCCGAGCAAGACCGCGAGCAGATGGCCGCGATGACCGCAGCCGAGCGCATCAGCGTCGTGCCGACCGGCGTTGATCTCAAGCAGTTCACCGCGCCGCTTGGCGACCGCGCGACGAAGCCGGTCATTGTCTTCGTCGGCTCAATGGACTGGGAGGCGAACATTGATGGTGTTGATTTCTTCTGCCGCGATGTCTGGCCGCAAGTGAAGCGAGCCGCGCCCGACGCGACATTGCGCCTGGTCGGTCGCAACCCACACGCGCGAGTGGCGCGCTGGGCCGACGACTCGATTGAAGTCACCGGCACCGTGCCGTCGGTCGTCGAGCATTACAAAGAGGCAATGATCAATATCGTGCCGCTGCGCATCGGCGGCGGCACCCGCTTGAAGATTTATGAAGCGATGGCGATGGGCAAAGCGACGGTTTCGACTGCGATAGGCGCTGAAGGGCTGGACGTTGAAGACGGGCGCGACATTCGGCTGGCCGACGACGCCGCGGGCTTTGCCGAGGCGATCATCGAGCTGATTCGCAATGACGCGTTGCGGCAGCGCATTGAAGCGGCAGCGGCGCGAAAAGCGGCGCAGTACGACTGGTCGGTCATCGCCGGGCGCTTTGCCGAGATTCTGGCGCGTGTAGCGAAGGCTACAAAGAGCGAAGGGGCACAATCAAGCGTTATGCTGATGAGCGCCTAGGAAAGGACGTATGCGGTCACAGTCCCGTAGGGACGCGATGTTTATAGCCGACCAGCCAAAACAACATCCAAGCTCCGTCAAGAGCGTAATGTTGATATTTCGCCCCTACGGGGCTTGCGTCCTTCTTGATGCTCGTAACTATAAACATTTCGCCCCTACGGGGCTTATAGCGAATCTGCAAGCCAGTGAATGAAAGGCTGTGTATGAAGTTGAGCGTTTTTGGATTGGGCTACGTCGGTTGCGTTTCGGCGGCCTGCTTTGCGAAGGCCGGCCACGAAGTCGTTGGCGTTGATGTTAACCAGGTCAAGGTTGACATCATCAACGGCGGGCGCAGCCCGATTGTCGAGCCGGGCATTGAAGACCTGATCCGCGAAGCGGTCGACGCGGGCCGCTTGCGCGCCACCACCGACGCCGCCGAAGCGGTGGCCGGTTCAGATATTTCGCTCGTCTGCATCGGCACGCCGAGCAATCCGAATGGCAGCTTGAACCTGACTTATATCAAGCGCGCCTGCCAGCAGATCGGCGAAGCGATTGCCGCGCGGACGCGCTTTCACATCGTCGTGATGCGCAGCACGATGCTGCCGGGGACGATTGAGCAGACGGTTATCCCGACGCTCGAAGTCTATTCCGGCAAGCGCGCGGGCCACGACTTCGGCGTCGCCATCAACCCCGAATTTTTGCGCGAAGGCACCTCGCTTGCCGACTTCAACAACCCGCCATTCACGCTGATCGGCGCTGACGACGAAGACACCGCCGGCTTGCTCTCGCGCCTCTACGCCGGCATCGATGCGCCGCTGCTGACGGTGCGCGTCAAAGAGGCCGAGATGGTGAAGTACGCCTGCAACACCTTTCACGCTTTGAAGGTGACGTTTGCCAACGAGATCGGCAACCTCTGCAAGGCGATGAACGTTGACAGCCACAAGGTAATGGAAGTCTTTTGCAAAGACACCAAGCTCAATCTCTCGCCTTATTATCTGAAGCCCGGCTTTGCCTTTGGCGGCTCGTGCCTGCCAAAAGATTTGCGGGCGATTACTTACAAAGCTAAAGAGCTGGACGTTGACGTGCCGGTGTTGAGCGCCATCCTTGCGAGCAATCGCCGGCAGGTCGAGCGCGTTGTCGAGACAGTGCTTGAAACCGGACGCAAGCGCATCGCCGTGCTTGGCTTGAGCTTCAAGTCGGGCACCGACGACCTGCGCGAAAGTCCGATGGTGGCGTTGATCGAAACCTTGATCGGCAAGGGCATGAAGCTGGCAATCTATGACCGCGACGTTGAGCTGGCGCGGCTGTTCGGCGCAAATAAGGAATATATCGAGCGCGAGATTCCGCATATCTCATCGCTGATGTGCGCTGACCTGAATCAAGTGATCGAGCAAGCCGAAGTCGTCATCGTCGGCAAGAAAGAAGAAGAGTTTCGCGCCCTGGCCGAGCGCATGAACGACGGGCGCATGGTCATCGATCTGGTGCGGCTGTTCGACGCGCAAGACAACCGCCGGCAATATCAGGGCATCTGCTGGTGAAGCGACAAGCGATGAGCAACTCGACGAGTCAATTTAAGAAGCGCGGGACGACGACTGGACATGCCGTTGTGCCGACGGCTGCCGAGCAGGCGCAGACTGTATTGTCAAAGTGGTTCAAGGCGCTACAACTGACGCAGATGGATGCGCGCACCTTGCGCTTTACGGCGCAGGGAGGCAGCGCCGATGTGCGCGTCCAACTCGAAGTCTTGCAGCCATCGCTTGCTGATGATGCGCGGCAGCGCGAGCTGTTTTATCTTGAAGCCTTCGCGGCGGCAAAACTGACGCACTTCAACATCGCGCGCACCAGCAAGCCGCAGGAGACTGAGGGTCTGCACTTTTGCGTGATCGAATATAAGTCCGAAATGTGCCGCTTGCGCGACCGGCTCAGCCGCAACGGCTGGCTGGAAGTAGATGCCGCCTGCGACATTGCCGATCAGGTAGCCAGCGCGCTCGATTGCGCGCACTCTTCAGGCGTACTGCATCTGCAACTCTCGCCCGCCTGCATTTGGATTGAGCCGAACGGCTGGACGACGGTTGCGGGCTTCGGCATCGAGCGCGCGCCGCAACTGGCGTGGGCGCACCGCGAGCGGGCGCGCCGCCTCGCCGCGACCTATGCCAGCGTTGAGCAGGCGAGCAGTGCGGCGTGCGACGAGCGCAGCGACCTCTATTCGCTTGGCGCGATTCTTTACGAGATGTTGACCGACCGCGTGCCGTTCGATTCCGACGACGCCGAGTATGTGCGCGAACGGCAGTTACAGTTTACACCGGCGCCGCCGCACCTGATCTCGCCGGAATTGCCAGAAGCCATTTCAGTCGTCATTATGAAGTTGCTCGAAAAAGAAAAAGAGAATCGTTTCGCGAGCGCCGCCGAGTTCCAGGTCGCGCTCGACGAGGCGCGGCAAACGCTGAAAGGATGAGCGATGTATCTTGAGTATTATGGGCTGAAAGAATGTCCCTTCAGCCTGACGCCGGACCCGCGATATATCTTCAAGACGGAGAGCCACCTTGAGGTGCTGGCGACCGTCAAGTACGGCGTTGATCAGAACAAAGGCTTGATCGTCGTCAGCGGCGAAGTCGGCTGCGGCAAGACGACTATTCTGCGTGCCGCGCTCTCGACCTTTGGCGACGAAGTGCTGGCCATCTACATCTTCAACCCGTTTCTGACCGCCGCCGAGTTCTTCGAGCAACTGACCGGCGAGATGGACATGCGATTGCCGCGCACCGTGACCAAGCCGGAGATGCTCTCGGCGATGGGGCGGATGCTTGCCGAGCGCCATGCCGCCGGCCTGCGCACGGTGCTGATCGTTGACGAGGCGCACGGACTGCCGACGGCGCTGCTCGAAGAGATTCGCCTGTTGATGAATTTTGAGACCAACAGCGAAAAGCTCTTGCAGGTGGTCTTGTGCGGGCAGCCGGAACTGGCCGAGACCTTGAACCGCCCGCAACTGCGCCAGCTCAAGCAGCGCATCTCGCTGCGCTGCGGTATCAAGCCGCTGAGCATTTTCGAGATCAGCAAGTACATTCGCTTTCGCATGAAACAGGCGGGCGCAACCAACGTCGGATTGTTCGACAACGCCGCCGTCAAGCTGATTGGCCAGGTCTCGCAGGGCATCCCGCGCATCATTAATAATATCTGCGACAATGCGCTGCTCTATGGCTACGCCGCAACCAGCGAAGTGATCACGCGCGAGATCGTCGAAGAAGTCGTCCGCGCCCTCGACCTGGTGCCGCACGGTGCCAGCGAGAATAACGTCGTGGACTTCGGCAACGAATTCAGTTCCGGTCGTTGAGCCCCCGTCGCGCTCCGCCGCATCCGATCCGCCTTTTCGCATCAGCAGATTTTTTTCTTGGCCGCTGAAACCTTTTCGCCATCCCGCCCACTAACTGAGCGTTACGCAGAAAATAATTCTTGAGAAGGAGAAGGCAAATCATGAAGCGAGCATATTCACGCCTCATCGCCGTTTGCGCTGTCATATTGATGACGGCGATGGCGGGCGCAGCGCAGGATTTCAGCAAGAAATACGAGATTGGGGCCGGCGGCCACATTAACATCCACAGCGTTTCCGGCGACGTGACGATCACCCGCTACAACGGCAGCACGGTTGTGGTCACGGCGGTCAAAACGGGCCGTGACCGTGACCGCGTTGAAATTGAAGACCTGAGCGGCGGCGACCGCATCGATTTGCGCTCGCGCTATCCTGAGCGGTGCAACTGCGACGCCAGCATCAACTTCACCGTACAGGTGCCGCGCGGCGTGAAATACAGCTTCGACAAGATCAGCTCGGCGAGCGGCGACATTAAGATTAGCGGCGTCGCCGGCGACGTCAACGGGCGCTCGGCGAGCGGCGACGTGACCATTGAAGAGGTCGAAGGCAGCATCAGCGCGTCGTCGGCCAGCGGCAACGTGCGCGTTAGCCGGGCCGTTGGCACGGTCAATGCCCGCAGCGCCAGCGGCGATGTCGAAGTTGATCTGGCCGGCATCAATGGTGCGGGCAACATGGAATTCACTTCGGCGAGCGGCGATGTGCGCGTCAAAGCGCCCGCTGATCTGGACGCCGAGGTTGAAATGTCTTGCACGAGCGGCGACCTGAAGACCGACTTTGCCCTGGCAGTCAACGAGCCCGAGCATGGCTCGCGCCGTTCGGCGCATGGCCGCCTGGGCAGCGGCGCGCGCTACTTGAAAATCCGCTCGTCGTCCGGCAGCGTCAGCCTGCTGCGCAATTAGAGCAGAGCCAGGAATTCATCCACGGTCAAACTGGCGTTGCGGATCAAGGCTCGCAGGGTTCCGACGGATAGCTCTTTGTGTTGAGGGATTGAAAGATTCACTCGCACACCGGGCTTGATCATCACGACATGGCTGCCGACTTGTCCAGCCGGCAGCCATCCGGCTTTCTGGAAAGCTTTGACGGCTTCCCTGCCTGATATATTGCCGAGCTTCCCCATAGTGCTTTATACAGACACGACAATCGGAGGCTGCCCCTGTTGCGAGAGCGTGGCAGTTGCTTTCTGGTCTTCGGCCCATAGCCATGCGGTAATCGCTTCCTTGATATTAGCTAAAGCCTCTTGTTCATCCTTACCCTGAGAAACGCAACCGGGAAGCGCCGGGCACTCGGCAACGATCCAGCCATCTTCAGCCTGCTCAAGTGTGACGTGAAAAATCATATCGCTTTCTCCAATCTCATAGTGCCTGATCTTTTCATCCCGAACAACCTGAGCCATCAGGGAACCAAAATGCCGCGCGCGATTTTCAATCTCTCATCTTTCGGTTTACGATTAATCCTGTTATGAGCAAGGCCGATTACCCGGTGACGCCGGCGGTGCGCATGTTGCGCGAGCGCCAGGTGAGCTTCGAGCCGCACCTCTACGATTATCAAGAGCACGGCGGTACGGCGCGCTCTGCCGCAGAGCTTGGCGTTGACGAGCACGCCGTCGTCAAAACTCTGGTGATGGAAAACGACCGGCGCGAGCCGCTGATTATCCTGATGCACGGCGACCGCGAAGTCTCGACGAAAGAGCTGGCGCGCGCCATCGACGCGAGGTCTGTGGCGCCGTGCAAGCCCGACGTGGCGCAGAAACACACAGGCTATCTGGTCGGAGGCACCAGCCCTTTCGGCACGCGCAAAAGCATGCCGGTCTATGTCGAGCGCACGATCTTTGACTTGCCGAAGATCTACATCAATGGCGGCAAGCGCGGCTTTCTGGTATCGCTCAACCCGCAGGCGCTCAAATCGCTGCTGCCGGTTCACGAAGTCGCCGTCGCCATTCCCTCACGCTGAAATGACAGGCCAACTGAGCAAAGGAATATCAACAAGCAATGAATGAATACGCCGACAGAGACGAGCCGCCTGAACTGAATGAAGCCCTGGTTGACCCCGACCCGATCCGGCAATTCGCCCGCTGGTTCACTGATGCCAGCCTCACTGACATCAAGCTGCCAAACGCCATGACACTGGCGACGGCGACGGCAGACGGCAGCCCCGCGGCACGCGTCGTCTTGTTGAAAGAGTTTGACGCCGAGGGTTTCGTCTTTTACACGAACTACGAAAGCCAGAAGGGCCGTGAGCTTGCGGCCAACCCGCGCGCCGCGCTCTGCTTCTATTGGCCGGAGATTGACCGGCAGGTGCGCATTTCAGGAAGTGTAACCACGACTACACGCGAAGAGTCCGAAGCGTATTTCCACACGCGGCCCGTAGACAGTCAGCTCGGCGCGTGGGCTTCAAAACAGAGTGCGGTGATTGCCAGCCGCGAGGTGCTGGAAGAGAGGATGCGCCAACTGGTGCGGGAATACGAGGGCGGCGAGGTGCCGCTGCCGCCCTACTGGGGCGGCTACCGGCTGGCACCCGAGGTGATCGAATTCTGGCAGAATCGCCTGAGCCGATTACACGACCGCTTGCGCTACACCCGGCAGGCGGGCGGCGACTGGCTTATCGAGCGGCTTTCTCCCTGACGGGCTAACGCCGCGACACAGCGAAGGGGCGACACGGTGAAAGGCATCTTGATTACATTTATCGCCGCGTCTCCGTGTCCCCGTGTCTCCGCGTCACCTTCACGCGAAGCCTGGCCGGGGGCCTTCAAACTTCACCGCAGCGCGGTAGGAAGGGCCTTGTTCGACCCGCAAGACTTCTGCCACATACTTCATCCAGTTGTCTTTCTTGAATGGCAGCTTGATGTAGACATCGAGCCGCATGCCTTTGCGAACCGGCTCGGCGAGGTCAACCAAGGCGCCGCCGGAGCTAATGTTGAGTAAGCGTCCCTCGCCGCTGATTGCGCGTCTGCCGTCTCCGCCTTCGATCTTAATCGGCCAGTCCACAGCGAATCGCTTTCCTATTCTTCGTTCAATCAATGGCCGTCCTCCAGTCTGAATCTGCCGGGCGTTTACGCTGCGGGGCACACAGCGGGCCGGCTCTCCTGCTTCTGCTCATTTCACTTACCCAAATTAATAGTGCGAATCCGTCCAGGGTTCCTTGTTGAAGGAATCAACAGAAAAAAACTGTGGATAGTGGTGCGCAGGCGGGCTTACTGGTGACGAGCGGGCAAAAAAAAAGGGGGCCGAGCGGCCCCCTGAGTTACTTAGGAGAAAAGTCATTGGCCTCAGAAAATGAACTTTAGCGCCAACTGCACGTTGCGGCGTCCATTGCGGAAGCCTTCGACCAGCGTGCTTGACGAGATTTCCGTCGAGGCGCCATTCAGGAACATGTTGGGGTGGTTGAAGAGGTTGTAGAACTCGCTGCGGAACTGTAGCGTCTTGCCTTCCGTGATGCGGAAGTTCTTGTACAGCCCGGCGTCGAGATTCCAAATCCCCGGCCCCTGGAAGGTGTTGCGACCGAGCATGCTCGGCAAGAAATTCCAGTCGGTGATGCCAAGCTCCGGCACCGTCGGGTCAATCGGCACCTGCTGGCTTAGATCGATCAGCACAAAGCTGTTGGGCGCCCCCGACGGGTTCTGCACAGGATTGCCCGGCACAGTCTTCGGCAGCGCCGTGGTCGGCGACAGACGCGGGCAGACTTCAGCGGCATTCAGGCAATCGAAGATCGTGAATGGCGTGCCGGTGCGCGCCGTAAAGATCCCCGTGAGCGTCCAGCCGCCGAACGCTTGATTCATCAGGCCCGAGCCGAAGGGCCGGTTGCCGCCGATTGACCAATTGGCGCTCGCCACAAAGCGATGGCGCACGTCGAAGCTGGCCAGGCCATAATCGAGGTTCGGGTTGAAGGGGTCGAGCAGCCCGAGGTTGAAGTCGTTGATCGATTCCGAGAAGGTTGAGCTCAGGTTGTCGAGCGCCTTCGAGTAGGTGTAACGCGCCGTGAACTGCAAGCCGTAGTTGTGCAGGTTGCTGCTGTTTAGCTCCACAATCAGCGCGTTGTAGTTCGAGCGCCCGCGGTTGCTACGTGTGTTCAGCGGATAATAGTTCTTGTTGAGCAGCACCAGCGGATTGTCCGCCGTCAGCGCCGCATCACCGAAGAAGCGGAAGCCGTAACCGATGCGATTGTCATTCGACAGGTCATAGAGGTTGCGGCCCGCCGAGCCGGAATACTCAACTGAGGCGACCAGTTGCGGCATGACTTCGCGTTCGAAAGCCAGGCTCCAGAAGTGTGCGTAGGCGTTAACGACGTTTTCGTTAACGTGGCGGACGTTGATCTGGCCGGGCAGTGGCACGGTGCCGCTGCCGCCGAGCAGGCCAAAGTTCGTCGACGGCACAGGGATCGTCGGGAAGCCGGGCGTGCCGGGGCTGATCGTCAGCACCGCGTAAGCCGGCGGATTCTGGATGACGTTGAACGTTACGTTACCAAAATTACGCTCGTACGACATGCCGTAGCCGCCGCGCAGGCTGGTCTTGCCGTCGCCAAAGATGTCCCACGCAAAGCCGAGGCGCGGCGCGAAATTATTCTTATCCGGACGCCACAGCGTGCCGACGGGAGAGTCTATGGCGCGTTGCACCGTGCCATTGGCGATCTGCTCTTGCGGCGTGCTGCCCGATCCGACGTAGAAGTTCGAATCAAGCTCGCGCCGCGCATTGTGCTGCACGCCGTAGTATTCGTAGCGCATCCCGAGGTTGACCGTCAGGTTCTGACGCAAGCGCCAGGAGTCGTTGGCGTAGGCCGCCCACTCGTGATAGCGGTTGCTGCGGCTGAAGCTGGGGGCAGAGAGCGGCAGGGTGACCGGCGCGCCCGGCTTCGTCTGTCCTTGCGGATCGATGGCGACTTGCAGGCGGGCGAGGTTGCCGTTGATGAAGTTGTTGAATCCGGTCGTCGTGTTCGTCGTTCCGAAGCCGGCGACGGCATTCTGGAACGCGCCGAAGGTGCGGTTGTCGCGAATGTGTATGTAGACGCCGCCGAAGCGCAACTGGTGGTTGCCGCGCGTCCAGTTCAAGTCTTCATACGTCTGCAAAAAGTTCTGCGGGCCGCCCGACGGGATAGCATTGCCCGGCGTGAACGGCAGGTATCCCGGCAGCGCCACTGCCGAGCCTTGCAGCGTCAGCACCACATTGGTGCGGAAGAAGTAGGTCGGCACCGGCGGCTGATTGGGATTGAGCGGTTGCTGCTGGTTCAAGCGGTTGAAGACCAGCTTGCTCTGCAACACCAGCTTCGGCGAGAAGAGGTGCGTCAGGTTGAGCAGGAAGTTGTTATTGAAGTTGGTAATCGGCGTGTCGAAGCCGGTGTATGGGCTGAAGCCGTTGGTGCCGGTAAAGAAGTCCTGGCTTTGCAGCGCATAACGACCATAAAGCTGCGTGTTCTGGCTGTGGGTATAGTCTATGCGCGCCACCGTCTCGTAAGAATTCTGTGGCAAGCCACCGCCGACATCGCCCGGCACCACGAAGCGCGCTTCGCGGAAGGCCGGCAGGTTGCTCGGCAGGTTCGCAAACGGGCCTGCGCCGATGTTCAGGTCGTTGATGGCTTCGCCGACCGTCACCGTACGGCCCAGCGACAGGTCAGGGCGCAGCGGGTTGGCCGCGAAGACGGCTTGTGTGCGCCCGTTCGACGCCGCGATCAATTCCGCCGTCGGCACGAAGATCGTCTGCGTCGCGCCGCTGCGGACGCGGCTCCATTCCGTGCTGTTGAAGAAGAAGAGTTTGTCTTTGATGACGCGACCGCCGACCGAATAGCCGAACTGGTTGCGCGTGAAGACATCCTTATCCAGACCGCGGGCGTTGTTGTCGAAGCTGTTCGAGGCGAGCGCCGAGACGCGGTTGAACTCGAAGATCGTGCCGTGAAAATCGTTACTGCCGGCCTTGGTCGTGACGTTGACAATGCCGCCCGCGGCGCGCCCGTATTCGGCAGAGAAGTTGCTCGTGATGATACGAAACTCCTGCACCGCGTCGAGTGGCACGCTCTGGCCGACGAGCGTGTCAAAGGTGTTCACGTTCTCGCCGCCGTCAAGCAGGATGTTGGTGCTTGATGAGCGCTGGCCATTGATATTGAAGCCGGTGCCGCGCAGGTTGGTCAGGTTGACCTGATCGCCATCCGAGACGTTACCGGAGAGCGTCACCAGATCATACGGGTTGCGCGTAATCGTCGGCAGCTCGCGCACCTGCGCTGTCGAAACGACAGTGGATAGCTCTTGCGTCTGGGTGTTGACCTCGACGCCGCCTTCACCGGCGATGACGTTGACGACTTCGCCGCTGCCGGCGACCGTCAGATGAACTTCAATTGAGAGCTTGGCGCCGACGGTCACCTGGGCGCGCTGCGTGAAGTTGGCGAACCCCTGCGAGGTGACGACAATCTCGTAAAGACCGGATTGCAGATTGGTGATGGTTGCGGTGCCTTCGTCGCCTGTGGTGACGGCGGGAACCGCCGTGCCTTTTTCAACTGAGCGGACAGTGACGCTGGCGCCGGAGACAGAGGCCCCCTGCGGGTCTGTGACTTTGACGGTGACCTGTCCGGTCTCAGTCTGCGCGAGCGCCACCAGGGCGCTTTGCGCAAAGAGCGCCAGCATCATGGCGAAGACGACAAGTCCGCGCCACGTCCGGCGATTCTGCTTTCTGTATTGTTGGCTACTACTCATTGTGCCTCCTGAATTGAGCGGTTCAAACGGCTCTCGCCATCGTCTGGCGGCGGTACGGGCCGCGAGCGACGGGCTGGTTTTTGAGCAACACGTTCGGCTGAAGCACCATCGAGTCTAGGGGCAAGTCCGCCACCGGTGAACAAGTTTGGGACGAGCGCCGCGATTCGTGTGATCAGATGGCCTGAACGGCTGACGAGTTTCATCACTTCCCCGCGCTCAAGCGGGCTGCCAGCCGCGCGTGAATCTGTTCCCATGCGGCGTCATCACACCAGAGTAAGCCCTCCAGCACCCGCGTCGTCTTGCGCGTCGCCGGATCATAAACGAACATGCCGCGCGAGGTGATCGTGAAGATCGGCACCTTGAACTTATCGGCGGTCCTGAGGTCGCCGTCTTCGGGTTGCGCCGAGCTGCCATTGGGATGGGTGTGGACGATAGCGATGGTTCCCGGCTGCCAGGTGAAGGTGAAGCTCTTGAACTCGTTTGTCGGGTTCGGCATATAGACGCTATAGCTGCCATCGTCTGAGCGAACGATGACGACGACGCTCTCGCAGGGCAAGACGCCGCTGGCGACGCGCTGCCATGCTTCGCGGAATTTGCCGATGATCGGCCTGTTAAAGGTCGAGAGAATGAAATCGACGCCGGACAGGTGAGGGGCCGGGCGATTGACGGGCTCGGCAGCCGTATGCGTCGCAGGCAATCGCATCCAGATGGACGGCAGGGCGAAGAGGGGAAAGGCGTGGGCCAGTGTCGGAGCAAAGCACAGGGCGAACCAGGCGAGACGCGTGACTCGTTTCATAACGACTCCAACCGCATAAACTGGCGGTCGACGCCTGCCGCCTCACGAGCGCCGTCCGATACGCTCGCAGTTTAAGAGTCACACGCAGATTGCCGTAACAACTTTGGGATGACACGGAACGAATGAGTGATGAAGTATGAATGATGAATGATGAACTGCCGGAGGGCAGGCGGTAGCCTTAAGGCTGCCCTAAGCCTACCGCGCCCACCGCAATGGGACTTGTCTCCCCAATTCATCATTCATCATTCATCATTTCTTCAGAGCGGGCGTCCGAGGACTTCGTGCAGGCGCTCGCGGTAGCTGCGCGATAGGGTCAACTGCACGCCTTCGCCGAGCAGGATGCGGTATTCGCCGTGGAACCAGGGCTGCAACTCTTCGATGCGGTCAATGTTGACGATGGCCGAGCGGTGGACGCGCACGAACTTGCGCGGGTCGAGCTGGGATTCGAGCGCCGAGATCGTATCGCGTAGCAAGTAAGACTCACGGCCCGCGTGCAGGCGCACGTAATTGCCTTCGGCTTCAAGCCAGTCAATCTCTTCGGTCTTCACGAAGTAGACGTGGCCGTTCATTTTGATAACCAGGCGCTCCAGGTGCACCGGGCGGGCTTTCATCTCTTCGAGGGTTTTCAGGATGCGCGCCGTCAGGTTCTCGCTTTTCTCGTTGCGGATGTTGGCAACGGCGCGCGTCAGCGCCTTGTCAAAGCGCTCCTGGTCGAACGGCTTGAGCAGGTAATCGAGCGCGTGAACCTCGAAGGCGCGCACCGCGTACTGGTCATAGGCAGTGACAAAGATCACCACCGGCAAATGGTCTGCGTCGAGCGCCTCAAGCACACTGAAGCCATCCTTGCCGGGCATCTCGACATCGAGAAAGACCAGATCGGGCGCGAACTCTTGAATCGCTTCGATGGCTTGCTCGCCGCCGACGCACTCGCCGATGATCTCGACGCGGCGGTCGGCCTTGAGCATATCGCGAAGGCGCTCGCGCGCCAGCGGTTCATCATCTACGATCAATACGCGGACAGACGGCTCCCCTGCCATACCCTTGCTCCTCTAGGCACTCTAACGAAGGAACTTCCGTACCGGTTCATTTTTGCGGGCGGGATTGTGAAAGGGTGTAATCAGATGCAAAAAGTTGAAAAACGCGTGTCAGTGACAAGCGCCGCATGACGTAAGCGCGGTTCTCGCCTTACCCAATGCATGGCGCGGCGGGCGCAGCCTTGCGGTCATGGCGCGCAAAAGAGCGGGGCGAGCGCCTTGCGGCAACTCGCCCCGATTTGAGACAGAGATGAGGGTCGGCTTACTGACCGACGATGTCGCCCTTCATCGGGCCGAGCGCGCCGAGCAAAGTGTTCTTAGCTTCGGCAGAGACGTGGTTGTCGTCGAGCGCCTTCACCAGGTCTTCGACCAGCGCGTTGAAGTCGGCATCGGTGATTCCCATGCCTTTGTGCGCCGTCTTCATGTCTTTGCCCTTGTACTTGCACGGGCCACCGGAAGCCTGACAAATCTGGTCAACCAGATTGCCTTTGAACTTCGCCAGGCGGTGCTTGTCCTTGACCGTGTCGGCGAAGGACTTGTTGATGCGGTTATCGCCGCCGACGTTGTTGACAAAGTCATTGACGACCTTCTTGATGCCCGTCTTGCCGCCGAGCTGGTGGTAAAGCGACGGCGCCTTCTTATCTTTCGCGACGACCGCCGGACCGAGCGAGCCGAGGGCGAAGACGAGCGCGATTGCAACTGCTACCAAAGTTTTACGCATATGGGTGTACACTCCTTCTCTTTTTTTAGCGGATCATAAAATGTGCGCGGCTGCTGCCGCCATGCAATTTGCCAGATGGTTTGATCCCGACTTGATTGCCAGAACCGAGCCGGACACTATCCGTACGCGAGATAATGCCAAAGGATAAGGCCGTAACCGCTGCCTGCTTTGCCTTGAGACCCAACGCTCCGATTGCACACCAGCTTTTACGCCGGTCGCAGCATATCGGATTCCCAGCGATGATAAAGCAAAGGCTGTGGTAAATCAATTGGAATGCCGACCCGCCTGGAACAAAAAGAAGTCGTGCATGGCGCGGCTGATTTCGGCAATGGCGCGCTCGCGGGCCGGCACCTCTTTGGCCGATGCTTTGACGAAGACGGCGATGACGACATGGCCGGCGCCGCACACGCGGCATGGCGAAAGCAACCACAGGGCGCGCCGCTGCTTGACAAGGCCGGCGCGTGATTTCATATTTCGCTTGACTCGGCAGCCGCGCTCGTCTGTGTGCGCTGCCGCAGACCGTATTTATAAGGAGGGTTCCGCTTGTCGCTCAGTCGCCTGATTCATCACCGATGGCGCGGCTTGCTCGTCGTCACACTGGTTATCGCTTGCGCCCTGACGTTTGCCGGCTGCGGCCAGAAGACCGGCAGCGAAGTCACCACAGCTTCCGGCCTCAAGTATGTTGACGAAGTCGTCGGCACCGGCGAAAAGCCGAGGCTCGGCAAAACGGTCGTCGTCCATTACACCGGCACGCTCACCGACGGCACCAAATTCGAGAGTTCCCTGGATAGCGGCAAGCCGTACGAGTTTCGCATCGGCACCGGCACGGTCATCCGTGGCTGGGAGGAAGGCATCCTGAGCATGCATGTCGGCGGCAAGCGCAAGCTCATCGTCCCTCCAGACCTCGGCTATGGCGCGCAGGGCAAGGGCAAGATTCCGCCGAACGCGACGCTCATCTTCGAAATCGAGCTACTCGGCGTCAAATGACGCGGGCGGCGCGGCGGCACGACAACTCCATTGCACACGTGAACCAACTGCGACTGCTCATCGGCGCGGCGCTACGCTCACAACTTCGCTGGGCGGGCGAGCACCTCTATTACTGGCTGGTGCTGGGGCCGCTCGTCATCGGCTTTACCACCCTCACCATCGCTCGCGTCGTTGACAACCTCTCCGACTGGCAGCCCGCGCCAGCGACGCTGGTCGCCGCAGCCATCGCCTTTGAAGTCGCGCTCATCGCTTTGAGCCTGTCGCGCGCCACCGCAGAAATCTATCACCTGCGCCGCCCGGAATCTTACTTCGATGCGCTGCCGCTCGAATCAAACACGCACCTGCATGCTGCCATCACGGCGCGCGCCGGTCGCACGCTGGTGGTCGCGGTCGCCGCGATTGTCGCTCGCCGCATGGCCGGCGGCGCATGGATTGAAGCGGCGAGCGGGCTGCCGCTGGCGCTCTTCATCTTTGTAACCTCGCTCACAGAAATTCTGGCAGCGCTCAACTGGATTCACTGGGGCCACACGCGCCGCAAGCCGGTTGCGGCGGCCCTGCTGCTGCTCTTGCCCGCGGCGCTTAGCGGCGGCCTGCTGCTGGCGCTTATCGTCAGAAGCGATATATTCACGCCGAGCGCGGCGCAATGGCTGATGATTGCGGCAGCGATGATTGCGGCAGCGCTCTACGCCGTCATCCGGTTTCAGCATGCCGGGTGGCGCGCTGCCGACATGGAATACGCGCGGCGGTTGCAATCGTCGAGCCGTTTGCGTCTGTTCAGCGCCGAACGCCTGCGCCGCCGCCTCGGCTATGCGGTGGCTGTGCAACTGGCGCGCGACCTGCAACTCACCTTGCGAGCATTTTCGTCAGCGGTCTATGTCGTCGTCGGCCTGGCGGCGTTGCTGCTTGCGGGCTTGGTCGCGGTGCTGATGACAGGGTTGCTGTCGCAGGGCGCGGCGGGCGGCTGGCTCGACCTGACGTGGACGCCGCAAGCGCTGGCCATCAAGAGCGGCTGTGCGGTGATGGTAGCATTGCTCACGGCGCTGGTGCCGCTGCTGGTCGCTTACGAGCTGCCGATGATGTGGCAGGAGCGCGCCTCGGCGGTCACGGGGCTCGACCTCTGCGCCGCCAAGCTATGGTATGCGCGCGCCGTTAGCCTGGCGGCACCGCTCGCCGCATGGCTGGTCGCCGTGCTGACCCGGCAGGTGCCGGTGATTTACCTGCTGCCGCTGCTCGCTGAGTGTCTGTGGCTGTGGTGGATGATGAGCTCGATTACGGGCTGGATGGCGTTCGAGATGCCGGCGCGGCCCGGCCTCGCCATCATTGTTCTGACGACGGCGCAGTTGGCCGCCGCCGCGCTGGCGGTCATCTTCTGGCCCGCGGGCTTGATGATTCATGTGCAGGCGACGCACTCGCTCAGAGAGCGGGGCCGCCACATGGCGCGACTCTACCTGTTGACGGAGGACGATTGAGCGACACGCTGATCGAAGTCGAATCGGTAGTCAAACGCTATGGCGCAGTTGTCGCCGTCGCCGGCGTCAGCCTGAGCGTGCGCGCCGGCGAAGTCTACGCGCTGGTCGGCGCCAACGGCGCGGGCAAGTCTACGCTGATCCGCATGATCATGGGGCTGACGACGCCCGACGCGGGGCGCATCCTGGTTTGTAATGAAGACCACGCACAGCATGCGGCGACGAAGCGGCACCTCGGCTACCTGCCGGAAGAGCTGACGCTTTACAACCGGCTGACCGGGCGCGAGTACCTTGAGCTGGTGACCGGGTTGAAAGGCGCTCGTGCCGCGCAGGTTCCCGACGCGCTGCGCTTCTTCGAGCTGGAGCATGCGGCGGACAAGCTCGCCGGCGGCTACTCTTTAGGCATGCGCAAGAAGCTGGGGCTGGCGGCGGCGATGCTTGGCGAGCCGGACATCTATGTGCTGGACGAGCCGCTGAACGGACTGGATGTCGAGATGATGCGCAAGCTGCGGCTGCGCCTGGAAGACGAGCGCCGCAACGGGCGCGCCATCCTGCTTTCATCGCACGTCATGAGTTTCGTTGAGCGCGTCAGCGACCGCGTCGGCGTGATGCGCGCCGGGCTGCTCGTCGCCGAAGACACGCCGGCGCGCTTGCGCGAGATGACCGCCATGCCCGACGCGCCTTTTGAAGACGTCTTTTTTCAACTCGCCGGCTGAGCGATTTCGCCGTCCTTATTTTACGCTGACGGTGAAGGCATACTCGGTGATGTCTTCATACTGATTCGCCTCGTTGCGGCTTTTGAGAGTCAGAATATAATCGCCACTGGCAAGCCGCGGGGCTGTCACGGTGACGACGCGGGCGCCGCCGCGCGGCTGCGCCTTCAAGCCGTCGCGGCTGAAGACTTCGCGCCCTTCCGGGGTGCGCAATACGGCGCGATAGGTGGCCGCGTTAATCGGCGGGTCGGACTGTCTGAAGAGAAGCTTTAAGCGCACCTGTTGTGCAGTGTGCGGGACGTTGAGAGTTTGCCTTTCGCCCGCATCGCGCGTCAGCCCAGCGATCAGCATGAACGAAGCGACGACGGACGGCGGCGCGGTGTTATTGTTCGGCGGCTCGGGGCGCGCTTCGGCCAGTTGCTCTGAAACGGCTTGGCGGCGGGCGCGTTCATCATCCAACTGCTGCCGCAGTTCTTCTTCGCTTTGCGCCAGGGCGGCGCGCTCTGCGCGGCTGGCGGCCAGTTCGCTTCTCAGCCGCGTGGTCTCAAAGATCAGCCACGCGCTGCCGAGCAACAGCAGCACGGTTGCGGCAAGCAGCAGCCAGGCCGCCGGTCGCTCGCGCCACGGCCTGCTCGCCGGTGACGGGAGCGCCGCAGGCGAAGGCGGCGGCGCTCCGGTCAACTGCTGCCAAGCCCTGGCAAACGCGACGCGTTCATGGCGGCGGGGCGAATTCAAGAAGTGCTTCTCGAATGCCGCGCGGTCCGCCGCTCCCAGCGCGCCGCCCACGTAATCGTCGATCAAATCGTCTTCCGCGATGGCAAGCCGCCCTTGCCACTCCTGATCAGCAAGGTAGGTCTGCTCAACGTGCTCTTGCGCGGACTCGGCCAATTGCCCGAGCAGGTAACGCACCAGCAGGTCTTCGCTGTGGCCTTCGTGTTTCAAGCTCCTCCTACATAATTAAGTGCGATAATGTAAATTTGATTTCATTCGGCAGCTTGTCGGCAGCAGGTCTTGACGCAGGCCTCCAATTCTTTGCGCAGGCGATGCACGCGCAGGCGCAAGCCGGTCATCGAAATCGCCAACGCGGCGGCCAGTTGCTTGCGATTGGCAATCTTCACCGCTTCTTCGCCTTCATAGTAAGCGAAGATCAAGTGGCGGGTTTCGGGCGGCAGATGTTCGACGCAGCGTTGCAGGCAATCGAGCCGCTGCTCTTGCGCGCGTTGCGCCGCCAGGCGGCTGGCCGCTTCCGCCGGGTCATCGGCGACTTGGCGCAGCAACCACTCGTCTTCGATGGGGAGGAAGGCGGCGTCGGGGAGGCGCTGGGCTTCGCGCAAGACGTTGCGCGCCACGCCATAAAAGTAGGCGACGACGCTGTTGGCCTGAATGGTGGCGCCTTCGAAGAGTTTGCGGGCGACCCGGTTGATGGTTTCGTCGGTCAGGTCGGCGGGCGATGAACCGCCGCGGCATTCGAAGAATCGCATGATGCCCTGGCGGATGACTTCGTAGCGCCGCGCCGCGCGTTCGGCATCGGCATCAAGCTGAGCGAGCAGCCGGTCGAAAGCCGCTTGCGTTAATTCCCATCCTTTCTTGCCGCTTGCCATCTGCCATCCGCCGGTGCGCACCGGCCTTGAAGAGCGACGCCATGCCGCCCGCTCCTCCATTCGCGCTTTGTAATGTAATCCCCGTGTGAGGCGCTGCATCGCCGGCCACTGGCGAATCGCGCCTGGTTATTTGAACAGGCATGCGGCTAAAGAGCAAGCAGCGGGCGGGCCGGCGGCTCATCGCCATTCCCCTTGCAGCACGAACGCCGCCCAGTAGTAAGGTGAGTGCCAGCGCGGCTCCTGCCACATCTCGACCTGTGCACGGCGCAGCGCCGCCGCCGGGCGCAGATTCTCTCTTAGTAATCTGGCATACATCCGCCGCATCAGCTCAGCGGTCGCCGCGTCGTCAACTTTCCAGAGGCTGGCCAGGACGCGCGCCGCGCCGGCGTACATAAAGCCGCGCGTCAAGCCGACCAGCCCTTCGCCCTTGATCTCTTTGCCGAGGCCGGTCTGGCAGGCGCTCAAGACTACGAGTTCAGCGGGCAGGTTGAGATTATAGATTTCGTGCAAGCGCAGAAAGCCATTCTGTGGCCTGCCATCTTGATCCACCAGCGACAGGACGACGCCCGAAAGCTCCGGGTGTTCGTTGTTGAGCAGTCCGTGCGTCGCGAAGTGGACAATGCGGTAGCGGCTGAGGTCGGCGCCGGTCGCAGTGGCGCGGCTGGCGTCGAAGTCAACCGCTTTCAAGCCCTGGCCGGCGGGCACGGCGGCGAAGATGGCTTCCGCCTCGCGCCGCGAGAACGACAGGCGGGCGAGACTGAAGCCGTCACGCGTCAGCCCGGCTTCATCCACCGCACGCTCGAAATCTCTGGTCTGCGTCGTCACGCCGGCCTGTGGCGCGCGGGCGTGCGGCGGCGCACCACCGCCGCGACGCGCGTATTTGAGCCGCTCGTCATCGGCGCTGAAGACCGGGTCGGCAATCACTGCGACGGCTTTCTCAGCCGGCTTGCGTCCATCAAGCTCACGGCGCAGCACGGCCAGCGCCGATGCCGACGGCAGATTAACAATCTCATGATCGGCGATCAGTGGCCGCGACTCGGTCTTTGTCATTTGTCTTTTGTCATTGACTGATGACGCCTGCGCGGGCGGCGCAGGCAGAGCCGCAAACGGGACGTACTGCAAAGCGCCCTCGGCGACAACCAGCAAGCGCCGGTTTCCGAGCAGCGTCGCTGCCGGCCCGATGACCATGCGGCTCAAGTCTGCGGCGGCCTGCGGGTATTCGGCTTCAGCGCGCGCCAGACGGTTTTCTCTGTCGACCGCCGTCTCGCCTTTGATTTTCTGGTTCGGCGCAGTGAGCAGTTGATAAACGCGGCGCGCGGCCATTTCAATGTCAGCACGCCGGGGCAGCTCAAAGCTAGTGATCGAATCCGTGGTGATGGCCCAGAGGTAGCTGCGCTCGTCGCCGAGCGCATATTCGAGCAGCAAGCTGTTAGGGTCAAGCACCTGCCGTTGAATCTCGGCGAGCGTGAGCGGCAGCGGCTGCGTCAGCGCCGCGTAGCGCGGACTGCGGGCGCGAATCTGCGCGCGGACTTGTTGATATTCGACCGTTGCGGCTTCGACTTCTTTAGCAACCGCCGCGGCCTGTTCCGCGGTGTGCTTGCCACCGAGCAGTCGCATCTGCCGCTCGGCCTTGCTGTTGAGTAGTTGTTGCAAAGCGCGCTCGCGCTCGAGCAGCGTCGGGGCAATGCCCTGGCGAATGTCGGCGCGCGCCTCAACCAACGACTCAAGCAGGGTGCGCGCGCGCCGCCGCTCACTGATCTGCAAGGCAGCGGCGAGAAACTCTTTTGACGAGGTCTGGCGGTACGAGCGCATCTGCAAATCGATGTCCAGCTCGTAATGCTTAACGACCGAAGCTAGGTAGACAGCGCGCAGGTCGGGACTCACGACGTTGGCGCGTAAGGATTCAATCAGTTCAAGGCCCGCTGCGCTCTCCGTGCGGGCCTCGTCGAGTTTGTTCAGGTCGCGTTCGGCGCGCGCGACGTTGTATGACGTGAGCGCCTCGCCCACACGGTCTTTTGTCGCCCGCTGGAGTCTCAGGGCCTGCTGGTAGTGAGCCAGCGCCTTCTGCTTTTCACCCAGGTCATCATAGGCCGAGCCGATGTGGTTTAAGGTCTCGGCCTCGCCGAGCCGATCTTGCACCTCACGGTGCAGCGCCAGGCCCTGGGCGAAGTTCTCTAATGCCTTCTGCCGGTCATTCAACGAGCCGTATACAAGGCCGAGTCCTTGAAAAGCATAAGCCTCTACTCGCCGGTCTCCTAAGATGCGGCTGAGCGCCAGCATTTGCTGGAAACAGTCGAGCGCCTTTTGGTGGTCGCCGAACCGGTTATACAACCGCCCGACATCTCTGAGTCTCTGAAGCTCGCCTTTGCGGTAGCCGATTGCTCGATACACCAGCAACGACTGGTTGTAAAAGTCGAAGGCCTGGCGGTGCTCTCCCATGCTTTCGTAGTAGTAGCCGATACCCCGAAGCGCGGCGGCCTCCAGCCAGCGATTGCCCATCTGCCGGAAGTGCTGCAACGTCTGCGTGTGTAGGTCGAAGGCTTTTTGTCTGTCGCCTAAATTAAAAGCGGCCAGGGCGATGAGATGCAGCGTTTCGTTTTCCCTCAACCCGTCACCGGTTGCTTGCCACAGCGGCAAGGCCCGGTTGTACTGGTCGGAGGCTTGCTGCACCGCGCCCAGATCAAAAAAGACATTGCCGATGTAGGTGGTGGCTTTCGCCGCGCCGCGGCAGTCATTGACGGCCTGTGCCAGCGCCAGCGCCGATTGCAGCAAGTTGAGCGCCTCTGTGTCGTCACTGACATAGAAATAGGCGGTGCCGAGGTCGGTCAGCGCCCTGGCTTCGCCGCTGCGGTCGGCCAACGCCCGACTCAAGCTCAGCGCCCGCTCAAAACAGTCGCGCGCTTTCTTATACTCGCCGACGTATATGTAACCTTCGCCGAGGCCGCGCAGGACGTTTGCCTCTCCCGGCTGGTCTTCGGCGGCCTGCCGCAACGACAAGGCTTCCTGGTAATGTTGTAAACCGCTTTGATATTCGCTCAGGACGTAATCCAGCTCCGCCAGGCTTTCGAGAGCGCTGGCTTCGCCCCGCGGCTCATGGGCCGCGTGCCAGTAAACACGCGCTTGCTGGTAATCTTTAATCGCCGCTTGTGACGCCTCAAGCTGCCACTGCCAACGCTGCTGTTCCGCCCGCATGTAGAAGCTTTCGGCGAGCAGGGCGTTGTCATCATTGGCCGCCGCCTCGCGCACTGCTTCGATCCGCAACTCGTATTGCGAGTTCGCGGCAGCCTGATTTCGCAGGCGGACTTCCAGCCGGTAGGCGCCCGACGTTTGCGCAATGATTGAAACGGTGGCCGACCCTTGCTGCCGGCCCTCGGTTTGAATGAGCAGTCGCCCATCCGGGTCAGAGAGGCTGACCGTCACGGCGGCGCAAGATGGCTTAACGCACAGGCGAAGGTATTGGCCCGCGACCAGCACAACCTGAAAGGCGTGGCGCTCATCACCCGTGAGGTTTTGCGTGACAGACTGCCCCAAGGTGAGCAGACGGGCGGCGCCTTCGCCTTGCTTTACGGACGGCGCTGCATGGCCTGGGTCGACTGCCTGCCGGGTGGGAGCGTAGTAGGCAAACGACGCCGTGCTCGACACAAAACATGCGAGCGCCAGCACCGTCTGGAGCCAATGGCGACCGCCTCCTGGCTGTTTCCACGTCATTGCCTGATGACTGCATTCGGCGGCAACACGCGCTTGCCGGCTACCATATAACAAACCGGGGCGATGAGAGGAAACTTTTCGGCGGTGTGTGGCCGCCGAAAAGTTTCCTCTCATCTTAGAATCCGGCGCAATCCCATTGTCAGTTAGGCTCAGAGACCTGCTTAACGGTAACTTCAAACCGCCATTCTCTGCCCGGTTCGGTTTTCCCAATGATAGGCCTTTCGGTTGATGGATAGTCTGGCTTTCTGCCAGCCCCGGCATCCGAGGGCAGAATCGCTCGCAGGAAGGCTGCAAACGCATCCAACACGGTCTTCGTATGATCGTCCGGGGTTTTCGTCTTCAGATTAGAGACTGCCTCCAAGATTATTTTCGTCGGATCGTCCGGGGTTTTTCCTGCAACGTCTGATGTCTTGACGTTTGCCATAATCTTCTCCTTTTTTGTGGTCTCATTCGGGTTTTGCAGCAAAGCCCGCTGCACCGTCATAGGCGAGCTCACCCTGGTTTCAACGACGTTGCCATTGTGGCTCACGTCAACAAAGTCTGGGTGAAGCGATTTACTCATATACTCGTACAGGAACTCTTCCCAGTGCGTCGCCCTGGTAAAATCCAGCCCGACATAACATGGCGAGATGGACGGGAAATAGATCGAGATGCCATAAGCGTTTTTCAGCTTGGCGGGCGGCTGGGTCACAGCGTTTTTGAAGACGAACTTATTGTCAATCGCCCGCATGACGGCGTTGCAGCTCTCCAG
Organism: Blastocatellia bacterium; assembly: GCA_045807765.1. GTDB lineage: Bacteria > Acidobacteriota > Blastocatellia > UBA7656 > UBA7656 > DATENM01. The sequence goes on along the minus strand of JBJMGU010000030.1, from coordinate 820 downwards.
CACCTCTTTCATGCCGCTCGCGGCAGATACGGGAGACCGCTCTAACAGTGCCGTGCATGCTTCGCTTAACAGTTGGCAAAAGTGGTACAGGTCAATGTAGTCCTGAATGTAAAAATGTTGAACCCTGCGCCGCGCTATCACGGTGACGGCTCTGAGCATAACGTTTGAAAGACCGCGCCTGAGCGCCTGGCCAAGCCCCTCGACGGCTTCGGTCAGTTCTGCTGATTTGGTCAAGTCGCAGGCGGACAAGGCGACCTCTTCCCGCTGATCTTCCTCTTTGGCTCGGTTGCGCGCTTCGTAGTAAGCGACATACTTGTCTACGATCACGCCGGCCAGCTCTTTCGCCGTCATCTGTGGTGCCGCGATCAGTTCGTCCAGGATAAGGTCATAGGGCCAGCTACTGTTCGGGATCGTCTGCTCTGAGCCGACAAACAGCTCGACGCTGTCGCGCACCTGGTAGCAGACTTCCACCATACTCATCAGGCAGGCGTCCAGGCCGAGGATGTCAATCTTGCGGTCATACTTCTCGGCGATTGCCCAGAGCGCCGCTTTCAATTCAGCGTTGTTTAGGAAATCGCTGGTGCGGACGTCGGCGCGAGTGGCGACCAGAGGACCCGAGGGCCCCTGCGGATGATCGTCCCAACCGATGAGGGAAAAACGATCCATATCGAAGCCATGCCTTCTGAGCCGCTCTCCGGAAGGCGCCGGCTGCCGCACGGCGTTGGCGTCCAAGGCCGAAGTCATGACACTGCAATCATCAAAATCATCCCAACCTGCCCCGTGCCCCCAGATGACCACCAGGTACTGATTGGCCGGGTAT
>JBJMGU010000029.1:0-23903 GCA_045807765.1 Blastocatellia bacterium | reverse complement strand
CGTCCACTTCATCGTCGGCGACATCACCGATGCGTCGGCCATCGCTACGGCGCTCGCCGAATCCGAGGCGCGGCGCATCATCCACCTCGCCGGCCTTCAGGTGCCGACTTGCAAAGCCGACCCGGTGCGTGGCGCGGCGGTCAATGTCATTGGCACGCTCAACGTCTTTGAGGCAGCGCGGCAGGCCGATGTCGAGCGCGTCGTTTATGCCAGCTCGGCAGCCGTCTTCGGCATGAGCGAAGACGACGAGCCGGTTGATGAGACGACGGTGTGCGAGCCGGTGACTCACTATGGCGTTTTCAAGCGCGCCAACGAAGGCAACGCCCGCGTCTATTATCTCGACCACGAGCTGTCGAGTGTCGGGCTGCGGCCCTTGACGGTTTACGGCGTCAACCGCGATACGGGATTGACCAGCGACCCGACGAAGGCCATGAAAGCCGCGGTGCTCGGCGTGCCGTTTTACATACGCTTTGGCGGCGCGACCGATTTCTTATATGTCGCCGACGCGGCGGCGGCTTTCCTTGCCTGCGCCGACCGCGCGCCGACGGGGGCACACGTCTTTAACCTGCACGGCCAGACCGTGCTGATCGAAGAAGTCGCCCGCCTGATCAACGAGACGGCTGGCCGTGAGCTGGCAACCTGCGGCGGCCCACCCATCCCGATTGCCGCGGCGTTGAGCGATGTCGCCATCCGGCAAACCATCGGTGAGCTGCCGGTCACGCCACTTGGCGAAGGCGTGCGCGAAACCATGCGGCGCTTTGCCGACTTGAGCGCCGCTGGTCGGCTCGACACCGGCGACATTGAAGCCGAGATGCGCGCCGCTGGCGTTTAAGCGGAAGATCATGACGAACCCCGGCAATCACGAGAGCGGATCGGAGACGATGCGAGCCTGTGTGCTCTGTGACGTGGCGCGCATGGAAGTCCGCGATGTGGCGCGTCCACAGACGGGGCCGCGTGAGGTTCTGGTGCGCGTCGCGAGCGTCGGCCTATGCGGCACTGACATACACATTTTCGCGGGCCACGCCAATTACAACACCGACGCGCACGGCCAGCCGGTACCGTTTATTCGCGAGCCGCAGATACTCGGCCACGAGATCAGCGGCGAAGTGGTTGAAGTCGGCGCCGAGGTGCGCGACCTGCGCGAAGGCGACCGCGTCGTCATCGATCAAGGCTTGAACTGTGTCAGCACGGCGCGGGCGCAAGTCTGCGAATACTGCCGCACCGGCGATTCGCATCAATGCGAGTTCTATCGCGAGCATGGAATCACAGGGCTGCCGGGCGGGCTTGCGGAATACCTCGCCGTGCCGGCGGTCAATTGCGTGCCCATTCAATCATCAATCGGCGCAGAGGCGGCAATGACCGAACCGCTTGGCTGCATCATTCACTCGTCTGACTTTGCGGCGCGGGCGCGCTCTCGCTATGCAATCAACGCGGTCGAGGATGATGGGCGGGTGCGCGCTGTCTTGATCTGCGGTGCCGGGCCAGCCGGATTGTTGTTCACACAGTATTTGCGCCAGGCGCTCGGTTATGATGGGCTCTTGCTGGTCAGCGAGCCGAACCCCCGCAAGCGGGCGCGCGCCGAATCGTTCGGCGCGCAGACGATTGATCCGTCAAGCGGCGATGTGATTGAGGCGGTTCGCGAATTGACTGGCGGGCGCGGCGTCGAGTACTTGATCGAAGCAACCGGCTCAGGCCGTGTGATGGCGCTGATCCCTGGCCTGATTCGCAAGCAGGCGACGGTTTTGCTCTACGGCCACGGCCATGCCGGCACAGACATGAGCCTGTTGAATAATGTATTATTTAGAGAGCCGGTGCTGGTCGCCTCAGTTGGCGCCTCGGGTGGGTTTAATGCGGATGGCCGCCCCGCAGTCTATGCGCGGGCGCTGGAATTGATTGCATCGGGCCGCATTGACGTTGTCTCGATCATCACACATCGCTACACACGGCTCGAAGAAGTGCCGCAGGCGCTTGGCGGCGACTGGCGCGCGGCGGACTATGTTAAAGGCGTCGTGACGCTCTAAGCCGTCATGAGAATCGTGAACTCATTTGGCATTATGCGATTGATTAGAAGGAGACTTAAACAATGAAAAGGATGACTGCCCGAATGCCGGGCAAGATAATGATCATTCTATTGCTGGCGACCATCGGACTGCTGCCGGCTACTTCGGGCGCGCAGGATCGCTTGAAGACGATGCCGGGTTATGACCAGTACCAGCGCATGAGCAAGGAGATACCCGGCGCAGTCAAGCAGGGCTCGCTCGCGGTCAAATGGGTGGACGGCGGTAAGGCGTTCACTTATCAAAAAGATGGCAAGTCGTACCGCTACGACATTGCGACCGGGCAGGCAACCGAGGCAGGCCAAGCTACCGGCGATGCCGGTCAGGGCGATAACCCGATGGGCCGCCGAGCGCCCGGCGCGCCAGAGCGCGGACGGCAGCTCGGCTTCGCCATGTCGCCGGACGGCAAGCTCAAGGCGTTTTATCGCGACCGCAATCTCTGGTTGAGCAACGCCGATGGCTCGAATGAGATGGCCATCACCAAAAACGGCAGCGAGCAGAAGCGCATTAAATACGGCGTCGCCAGCTGGGTCTACGGCGAAGAGTTAAGGCAGACGACGGCGATGTGGTGGTCGCCAAACAACAAGAAGATTGCCTTCTACCGGTTCGACGAAAGCCCTGTGAAGGATTATTACTTGCAACTCGATCAAACGCAGTTGCAGAGCCGCATGGACATCGAAGCCTATCCGAAAGCCGGCACGCCCAACCCCATTGTTGAGTTGTTCATTTATGACGTTGACACGAAAAGGATGACTCAAGTTGATGTGCGCGACGGCAAGCCGTTTGATAACGCGGCGGTCGGTCACTACGTCTACCGCGTGGCGTGGTCGCAGGACAGCAGCGAACTCCTGTTCAACCGCACCAATCGCCGGCAGAACATCATGGAATACACCGCCGCCAATCCTGAGACCGGCAAATGCCGCGTCATCGTCCGCGAAGAGTGGCCGGCAAGCTGGACAGAGAACTCGCCGGAGATGCGATTCCTGGCCGATGGCAAGCGGTTCATCTGGGCGTCAGAGCGCACGGGCTGGCGCAACTACTATCTTTACGATCTGAGCGGCAAGCTGATTGCCACGCTGACGAATCATCCCTTCGAGGTGGCGAGCATTGTGGCGGTTAACGAAACCGCCGGACAGCTTCATTACGTGGCGCGCGACGGCGACAATCATATGAAGCTGCAACTGCATCGCGTCGGTTTCGATGGGCGAGGCGACCGGCGGTTCACCGATCCGGCGCTCAATCACACGGTGAATGTCGCGCCCGATGGTCTTCACTTTGTTGACGTGGCGCAGACACACGACACACCGCCGGTGACACGGTTGATGGATGGCGAAGGCAAAATGATTGCCGAGCTGGCAAAGAGCGACACGACGAAGTCTGAGCAACTCGGCTTGAAGCGCGTCGAGCTGATTACCTACAAAGCGGCGGACGGCGTGACCGATCTTCATGGGCTGCTGCATTTTCCGTCGAACTTCGATCCGTCGAAAAAGTATCCGCTGTTGGTGAGCGTCTACGCCGGGCCGGCGACCAATGGGGCGCGCGAAACCTTCACGACTCCGAATCCGCTCACCGAGTATGGCTTTCTCGTGGCGACGCTCGATTCGCGCAGCGCCGCCGGGCGCGGCAAGCGTTTCCTCGACGCCATCTATATGAAACTCGGCACGGTCGAAATCGACGACCAGGCGGCGGGCGTGCGCTCGTTGTGGGCGAGGCCATATGTGGACAAGACACGCGTCGGCATCTATGGCACGTCTTATGGCGGCTATACGTCGGCAGTCGCGCTCTTGCGTCATCCCGAGGTGTTTCAAGCGGCGGCGGCTTCATCCCCGCCGACCTCGTGGTATCACTACGACACGATCTACACCGAGCGCTACATGTGGATTCCACAGGAGAACAAAGAAGGCTACGAAGCCGGCAACGCCATGAACATGGCCGACAAGCTCAAGGGGCGGCTGATGATTTACTATGGCACGGCGGATAACAACGTGCATCCGTCGAATTCGATGCAGTTGATTCAAGCCTTGCAGAAAGCCGGCAAGAGTTTTGAAGTGCAGGTTGGCCCTGACATGGGCCATTCTGGCCTGCGCCCGGATCGCATGATGGAGTTCTTCATCGAGAACCTCGTCTTGCGAAACGGCCCGACCTCTTAGAAACGGTGTAAGCGAAGTGAGAGAGGCTGGCTGCGAAGTCGCAGCCAGCCTCTTTTCTATCCTCGTCGGCCCCGCTTTCTCCTCATCATTCTCCAGCCGTGTTGCCCGAAGCCGCGAGGGCTGGGCATAATGATTGATAGACGGCGCTTGTGCGGAAATCCGTGAGCGTTGCCGCAAGCGTCGAAAGCGCCAGGCGACCGATGAGGAAACGGTGTCCAGCGAGCGAAGCCATCATCTTCCTTCACAACGAAAATCTCAGCAGTCAATTGACTCAAAGCCGCAAACCAACAAGGGGCGGGAACTCCCTGCGGCAATGCGTGCCCTCAAGCACCGCAACTATCAACTCTTCTTCGGCGGGCAACTGATCTCGCTGACCGGCACATGGATGCAATCGGTCGCGCAATCGTGGCTGGTCTATCGCCTGACCGGTTCGGCCATCCTGCTCGGCCTGGTGAGCTTCTCTTCACAAATCCCTGTCTTCTTGTTTGCACCGATTGGCGGTGCTATGGCCGACCGCCACAACCGCCATCGTACGCTTATCGCGACGCAGACCGCCGCGATGCTGCTGGCGACGGTGCTGGCAGTGCTGACCCTGAGCGGGCGCGTACAGACCTGGCATATCTTTGCCCTGGCGGCACTGCTCGGCGTCGTCAATGCGTTCGACATCCCGGCCCGGCAAGCATTTGTCGTCGATATGGTAGGCCGCGAAGATTTGATCAACGCCATTGCGTTGAACTCTTCGATGTTCAACGGCGCACGCATTATCGGGCCAGCGGTCGCTGGCATTCTGGTCGCCGCCATCGGCGAAGGCTGGTGTTTCTTTGCCAATGCCGTCAGCTACATTGCTGTGATTGCCGGCCTGCTGATGATGAAGATGACTCGCCGTCGAGCCGAGCCGCCGCCGGGGTCGGCGCTGGCCCACATTATCGAAGGCTTTCGCTTCGTTACCGCCACCGGGCCGGTGCGGGCGCTTCTGCTGCTGCTCGGACTGGTAAGCCTCATGGGCATGCCGTACGCGGTGTTAATGCCGATCTTCGCAGATCAGATTCTTCATGGCGGCGCGAGCGGGCTCGGCATCCTGATGGGCGCGTCGGGATTGGGTGCGCTGGCCGGCGCCTTGAGCCTCGCGGCGCGCCAGGGTGTGCGCGGGCTGGGTCGCTGGGTGGCGTTTGCGACCGCCGGGTTTGGCCTCAGCATCATTCTGTTTTCTATGTCCCGGCTGTTCTGGTTGTCAGCCGCGTTTTTAATTCCGGCTGGCTTTTCAATGATGGTACAGATGGCGGCATCGAATACGCTGATTCAATCGATGGTGCCGGACGCCTTGCGCGGCAGAGTGATGGCGGTCTATTCAATGATGTTTATGGGCATGGCACCCATCGGTGCGCTGCTGGCGGGCGTCCTGGCCAATCATCTCGGCGCACCTCTTACCGTAGCGCTTGGCGGCGCGGTCTGCCTGCTTGGCGCCGGCGGCTTCGCATTGCGGCTGCCGGGTTTAAGAGCGGCGGCGCAACCGCTCTTCATCGCGCAAGAGATGGCTGCCGGAAATCCCGCCGAAGAGATGACCGGCAACTCGCTGACCGAGCGTTCTCGAAAGGCCGAAGCGTCATCGAGAAGGTAAGATGGCTTAGCCGCCACAGCGGCGCAGGCTGAGATGGCTGGCGCCTTGTCGCTTGCTATACTGTTATCGTGGTCTCACAGAGAGGAAGAGGTTAACCATCGCAACTGTGAATCTGAAAAGCCTGAGAATCTATGCTAACTATGCCCGCCAGCACGGGCGGCGCTTCATCAAGCAAAGGTTTGCAGAATCACGCACGGCGATCCCGCCGGCTCCCTATCGGCCTGTGCCCGCGAACTGGAGCGATGATGAGCTAACGCTCGCATGGCTCGGTCATGCGACAGTGTTAATCAACTTTTATGGAACGTGGCTATTGACCGACCCGGCTTTGCGCCCACACGTCGGCGTGAACATCGCCGGGATGACAATTGGCCCGCGCCGCCTGGTGCAGCCTGCGCTGGCGATCAGCGAGTTGCCGCCGCTCGACGCCATTCTGGTTTCGCATTCGCACATGGATCATTGCGACCTCGGCACGCTCAAACGCTTACCGCGCCAGACAGCAGCAGTCGTACAGCGCGGCAATGGCGACCTCGTTCGCCGTTTCCGCCGCGTCAGCGAGCTAGGGTGGGGCGAGTCGGTCGAGATCAACGGCGCGCGCATCGAAGCCATCGAAGTTAACCACTGGGGCGCGCGACGGCTGACGGACAGGCACCGCGGCTACGGCGGGTTTCTGATCACCAAGAATGATCGCGCCCTCGTCTTCGGCGGCGACACGGCTTATACACGAGCCTTCGGGCGATTGCGCGAGCGTCTGTCACATATTGATGTGGCCATGCTGCCCATTGGCGCTTATGACCCGTGGATTTATGCCCACGCCAACCCTGAGCAGGCCTGGGCGATGCGCCGCGAGATGAACGCCACATATATCCTGCCGATGCACCACTCGACTTTTCGGCTGAGCCGCGAGCCAGTGAATGAACCCATCACGCGCTTGCTCAGTGCGGCGGGCGGCGAAAGCTGGCGCCTTTGCCTTGAGCACCCCGGCCAGCAGTGGCAGTTGTCCGAGGCGGCGGTGGAAGACAATCGCAACCTCGTTCACGCCTTGCAGCTATGATAAACTGCGACACGCTATGAGCAAGCCTCGAAACATCGCCGCGCCGCGCGGCAGTCAGCTCAATTGCAAAGGTTGGCATCAAGAAGCGGCGCTGCGCATGTTAATGAACAACCTCGACCCGGAAGTTGCCGAGCGCCCGGACGATCTGATCGTTTATGGCGGAACCGGGCGGGCGGCACGCGACTGGCGCGCCTTTGAAGCGATAGTCAGCAGCCTGCAACGGCTCGAAAATGACGAGACGCTGCTCGTGCAATCGGGCAAGCCTGTGGGCATCTTTCAAACTCACGAATATGCGCCGCGCGTCTTGATCGCCAATGCCAATCTTGTCGGCCAGTGGTCGAACTGGGATGAGTTTCACAGGCTTGAACGCATGGGGTTGACGATGTACGGTCAGATGACTGCCGGCTCGTGGATCTACATCGGCAGTCAGGGCATCGTCCAGGGAACCTTTGAAACTTTTGCCGCCGCCGCGAAGAAACACTTTGGCGGCACGCTCGATGGCCGCCTCGTCGTCAGCGGCGGCATGGGTGGGATGGGCGGCGCGCAACCGCTCGCCGCCACTTTGAACGGCGCCTGTTTTCTTGGCGTTGACGTTGACCCGGCGCGCATCGAAAAGCGCATCAAGACAGGGTACTGCGATGTGATGGCGACAACGCTTGATGAAGCTTTGCGCCTGATTGCCGAAGCGCGCGCCAGGGGCGAAGCGGTTTCAGTCGGCCTCGTCGGCAATTGCGCGGATGTGCTGCCTGAGCTTGCGAGGCGCGGCATCGTCCCCGACGTGCTGACAGACCAGACCAGTGCCCATGATGCTTTGAACGGTTATGTGCCGAACGGCATGACGCTCTCAGAGGCCGACGAGTTGCGCCGAGCGAATCCCCAGGAATACGTCTTGCGGTCGACGCAGGCAATGGCCACACACGTTCGCGCTATGCTCGACCTGATGCGCATGGGCGCCGTGACATTCGATTATGGCAACAACCTCCGCACCCAAGCCAAACAGGCGGGCGTAGATGACGCATTCGAGATTCCGGGGTTTGTGCCGGAATACATTCGCCCGTTGTTTTGCGAAGGCCGCGGGCCATTTCGCTGGGTGGCGCTCTCAGGCAATCCCCAGGACATCCACCTGACCGATCAACTGGCGATGGAGTTGTTTCCAGACGACGAAGTGCTGTCGCGCTGGTTGCGATTGGCGAAAGACCGCGTGCAATTTCAAGGTCTGCCGGCGCGCATCTGCTGGCTCGGCTACGGCGAGCGCGCCGAGTTCGGTGAAGCCATGAACGACATGGTGCGGACGGGCAGGCTCGAAGCCCCTATCGTCATCGGGCGCGATCATCTGGATACCGGCTCAGTCGCCTCGCCTTATCGCGAGACTGAAGGGATGCGAGACGGCTCGGACGCGATAGCTGACTGGCCATTGTTGAACGCCTTGCTCAATACGGCCTCGGGCGCGTCGTGGGTTTCGATTCACAATGGCGGCGGCGTCGGCATCGGCTATTCGCTGCACGCCGGCCAGGTGAGCGTTGCCGATGGCACGGCAGACGGCGCGCGGCGCTTGCACCGCGTCTTGACCAACGACCCCGGCATCGGCGTCGCGCGCCACGTTGACGCCGGCTATGAGGAAGCGACGCGCACCGCGAAAGAGAAAGGCATCAAGATTCCCGGTCTCGAACCTTCCGAGTGGCAGGCAGATTAGCGACGGTCGTGGGAAAAGAAGGTGACGCGCGCAGGCAGACGGCTTGCGGCCTAGTAAGTAAAATCGCCAAAATGCCGCCGTCGCGCCGCATTATTGAATGGCATTCCTGTTGCTTTGTATCCGAGTCGCTCAAGCGTGATATGGGCAGAGTCTAACGATAGGAGGAGCGAAAATGTCTGAACCTCAAGATAGAAAAGACCGCGACCAGGGAGAGAATCAACCAGCCAATCTGAACCCCGGCCAGTCAGATGGCAGCGATGTCATGAGCGGTGGCCAGGGCAGGGCCAGCGGCAGCAGTGACGCTGTCAGCAGTAGCGACCTCGGCCCCGACACCAGCATGTCTCCGCGCCAGCCTGATGGCGGCGAAGTCTACTAGAGCAGTTTCAGTTGGGTAACGCAATCTAACATATTGCGTCACAGGTTCATGCCGCTGCCATTTGGAGTGAAGCGGCTCACCTGGATTTGCGACAGTAAGCACGGATAAAGAACGTCGAATCGCCGATCTGTAAATCGGGATTCTTATCCGGGCCGAACATGGCACACGGCTCATAGTTCGCTTCGATCCACTGCATCAAACTCTGGCAGTAATCGCGCCCGAAGACGGCGGCGCCAAACTCCGATGTCAGGCGGTTGGTTAACAAGACCAGCTTGGTGTCCGAATCGCGCAATTGTCGAATGGCGCGCACCTCTCCAGCTTCATCTAAGAAACCCGGCGTTGTGATCTCTTCACGCAAAGGGTTCCGCCGTCCACTGAAGAAATCCAGCGAAGTGCCTTCAGGCATAACCGCGATGGCATCCGAAGGCGCGGTGTTCTGTTCGATGTAGCTGAGGGCTTCATTCCACGCCTGGCCAATATCCGGCACGGCGATGATCGTCCCGCGCGCTGTCGCAATGGTCGTTGTGTTGCGGCTGCGGAAGCGGTGCGCCAACAACCCTGCGGTTACCGCGATGTCAGCGAGAATCAAGCCAATGGCGAGATTGCGCGCCAATTGCCGCGCTCGCCGGTCTTTGAATATCGCTGCAAAAGGCTGTGCCCAGCCATAGGTAAACATGATAACGGAGGCGGGCATCAGGTATGAGCTATACGCGCCGCCACTGCGGACGCGCAGAATGACTCGCGCCAGACTCGCCAGCGCGTAGACGGCGCAGACGATTAAGATGATTGTCTGCGGGCTCACCGATGCTGTCATCGTGGCCCTTTGAAAGCGGATCAGCATGATGACTAGAAAGATGATGAGCAACAGCGGCATCGCCAGATAAGGCCCTTTGTCCCAGTCCAAGTTAGCCGCAAGCGGCAACAGCAGCAGCGCCGCCGCCGAAGCGCCGAGCAGCGCCCACAGTTGCATCGGACTGGCGCGGCCTGTGTCCGTGATTCGCATCTTAGGTAACGACACACGACTGGCCTCGGGCTCCCGTCTCATGCGCGTGACGATCCAACTGATGGCCGCGATCATGGCCGCAAGCCCCGCAAGCTTGAGTGTTGCTCCGAGTATCTGCATGACCGACTCAATGGGCCGGTCGAAACCCGACACACGCTTGTTGAAGTAGACCAGCTCGGGCGCGAGGTTGCGCAGAAAGAGCCAGCTTTCCGCAGAGAGGGTGTGCCAGCCGACGCGAGCCGCAAAGAAAGCGTAAACGCCGACGGTCAACATCAGCGCTGGTGCCAGGAAGATTGCGGCGAGCTTTGTGCTGCGCCAGAGATTCGGGTAGGCGACAAGCACAGCAGCCGTCACTCCTGCGGCCAGCGCCGCAAGCCCCATCTCTGTCTTCGCCAAGGTCGCCAGACCGGCTAGCAGGCCCGCGAACAGGAAAGCCAGCGTCAACCGACGACCGACGACCGACGACCGACGCTGAGTATCCTTGTTCGACGGTCTACTTTGAGAGTGGCCACGCAACCTGGCTACCAGCACCGCCAGGGTTGACAATCCGAGCGCCGAGCCATGCAGCGCGCCGTAGGAATAAGGAAGGATGTAATTGCCGGCCTGCTTGAAGGCGCAAAGCCACATCACGCTCAAGGTCGCGGCAGCGGCGGCACTCGGACTCATCAGTTGCCGCGCCAGCCAGTAAACCAGCGCAAGGATCAACATCGCCGTGATGATGCCATCGGCATACAGCACGTTAAGCGACGGCCCGAAGAGGCGGAAAAGCGCCGCATGCAGGTAGGGTGAAAGCGGCCCGTAGATATGGCGGACATCAGAATAGAGCATCTCGCCGCCGGCCAGGCGCAGCGGCTGATTCATCTCGCGCCCGCAATCCACTAGCGGGTTGCCCCACCGTTGCCACGAGACGGCGAGGCCAAAGGCGAATGATGCTGCGATCAGCGCAATCCAAAACAGATCGCGCTTGTTCTTTAGTAATGTCACGGCGAAGCGGGATTATAGGCGAATCCGGCAGTGAGTGACAAATCAAAGCCCGGCGGATTTTAGGGCTGCCGGTTTGAGGCAACTGCGGTTGTGTGGTTCAATGACAAACAGGGATAGGCGATTCATCGAGCAACCAAGAAAGAATATGGACAATCTCGACACCAACCGATCATCGCAACTCTTTGCGCGCGCCGAGCGCGTGATTCCCGGCGGCGTCAACAGCCCTGTGCGCGCCTTTCGCGCCGTGGGCCGCGAGCCGCTCTTCATTCGTGAAGCCGCGGGCGCGACCGTCACCGACGCCGATGGCAACCGCTTTATCGATTATGTCGGCTCGTGGGGGCCGATGCTGATGGGGCACGCGCACCCGGCGATTATTGAAGCCGTGCGCGATGCCGCGTCGCGCGGCACGAGCTTTGGTGCGCCGACCGAAATCGAAATCGATCTGGCCGAAGAGATCGCCCGCGTCATGCCGTCTATCGAAAAAGTGCGCCTCGTCAGCTCAGGCACCGAAGCGACTATGAGCGCCATTCGCGTGGCACGTGGCTATACGGGCCGCGATCTCATCGTCAAATACGAGGGCTGTTATCACGGCCACTACGATAGCCTGCTGGTGAAAGCCGGCTCAGGGCTAGCGACCTTCGGCACGCCGGACAGTGCAGGCATCCCTGCCGACTTTGCGCGTCACACCCTGGTGATCCCTTATAACGACGAAGCCGCGCTCGCGACAGCGTTTGCCGAGCGCGGCTATGAAATCGCCTGCGTCATCATCGAGCCGATTGCCGGCAACATGGGCTGCGTGCCGCCCGCGGCAGGCTATCTCGAACGCCTGCGCGATCTGACTACGGCTCACGGGGCGTTGCTGATCTTTGATGAAGTGATGACCGGGTTTCGTGTCGCGCACGGCGGCGCGCAATCGCTTTATGGCATCAAGCCCGACCTGACCTGTCTCGGCAAGATCATTGGCGGTGGTTTGCCTGTCGGTGCGTTCGGCGGTCGCCGTGAAGTGATGAACGTGGTTGCGCCGCTTGGTCCGGTCTATCAGGCGGGAACGCTTTCGGGAAATCCGCTGGCGGTGAGCGCCGGTTTGGCGATGCTGCGATTGATCCGCGAGACCAATCCGTACGCGGAGCTTGAGCGCCGCAGCGCCTTGCTCGAAAGCGGACTACGCGATGCGGCGGGCGAAGCCGGCGTTGCGGCGACCGTCAATCGCGTCGGCTCGATGATGACCGCATTCTTTGGTGAAGCGCCGGTGACGGGCTGGGACACGGCGAAGCAGGCGGATACGGCACGCTATGGGTGTTTCTTCCGAGCAATGCTTGAAGCCGGCGTTTATCTCGCGCCGTCGCAGTTCGAATGCGCCTTTGTCAGCTTCGCGCACAGCGACGCGGATATTGAGCGCACCATTGAAGCGGCTCGGCGTGCGATGCCGTCGCTGCGAGATTGAGACGCGCAGTCGGTTGATTAACTGCGTTGCGAATAGCGATCTTTGTCCGCGTCCAGATGTCTCGTCGTCTGCTCGGTGACACTGGGCGGGGGCAGCGTATAGCCCTGCGGCTCAGGCGGCAACTCGCCGGTTTGCCGGCGTGGCGGCACCGGATTAGTCGTCGGGTGGTTCTGCAAATGCTGCAAAGCGGTTCGAGCCGAGATGACCTCGGCGATGCCTTTGCCCAGGAGCGAAAAGGCTGGGAAGAGCATGGCCCACCACCAGCCGCGCCCGCCGGGACTGAAGAAGATGGCGAGCGCCACGACGAGGAAGCCGATGCCCATGAACGCATGGGTCAAGCCTTTTGCCAGGTTCGGTGGCCCTTCTTCGCGAAGGCGCCGACGCTTGCGGCGCGAATCGCGATCATCAGGCAACTTTCCAGTCAGCGCCTGCGGCACCAGCGCGAGGTTCGAGCCGCACGTCCGGCAGTAGGTCGTCCCATCGGCGTTCTGCGATCCACAGTTCGGGCAAAACATAGCTTTCCACCTCTTCCTTTTCACCGAAGCATAAACGCAAAGACGGGACTTGGCAATCAGCGATAGACCCGGCGACTAATTCGGGCTGACGAAGACTAGCTCGACGCGCCGGTTTGCCGCTCTGGCCGCGAGCGTGCGCTGAGTTGATACAGGCATCGTCGCGCCCCTTGATTCAACTTTGTAATTTGCGCTCGGCAGGCCGAATGCCGCCAGGTAATCGGCAACCGCCTGGGCGCGGGCCCTTGCAAATTCGTCGGCATTCGCCCGCTGATCGGCGTGGCCTTCGATGGTGAACACGGCGATCTCTTTGTGTGCCGCCAGCGCTTGTCCGAGCGCCTCCATCTTGGCTTTGGCGCGCAGGTGCAGGGTTGGCTGGTTGGTGATGAATAGGGTGTCGGGAATGACGGCGACAAAACCATTGGCGTTCGGCTTAATCGTCAGGATGCCGCCGACCGAAGCGCGCAACTCTTCAAAGCTGCGACGGCGGGCCTCGGCAGTGCGGCGGTCGCGCTCGGCGCGTTCGATGGAATCAAGGCGCGAGGCGTTCTCGTTGAGCCGCGCCGATGTCGCGGAGTTTTGTGATTGCAACTCCTGAATCTTCGCCTGCGAATCGCTCAGGCTCTGGGTCAGGCGGTCAACCTCTGCGCGCAGCCGGTCGTTCTCTGAGCGCAGCTGGCGATTCTCTGCGCGCGCTTCGGCGCCGTCGCGCATGGCGCGATCCAGTTGATTTCCGGTATCTGTACGCGCCAGCTCGGCGGCTTTGAGTCGCGCTTCAGTATCCGAGAGCCTTTCGCCCAGGTCGGTGGCGGTGGCGGTGGCTTTGCGGACTTCGGCATCGCGGCGGGCAATTTCAGCGCGGCGCTCTGCAGCGACGGCGCGCTCTTCGGAAACTTCGCGGGCGCGCTCGGCCAGCGAGATCGAATCGCGTGACACGCGGCCCGTCTCGTGAACATTGGCGCCGCGACGGTAAAGGTCTTCGGCCTGACCGAGCAGGTTGATGGCCTGGTTAAAATCTTCCGGCGCATAGCGCTCGGCATCTGCCAGCCTTGCAATCTGCACGGCGCGGCGCGCTTGCAACAGCTCAACCGGGGTTTTGTTGTAAGCGCGCTCGGCGACTTCGGGCACGGTGTTGTCTTTATAAAAGTTGCCGGCGTCGCCGGTAAAAAAGACTTCGGACGTTTGCACCTGAACCTTGGTAGTCGAAGGCGCAAGGTTTTCCAGCACCACCTGGCGTGACGGCAGCTTGACCAGATAATGTGGCTCGGCGGTGATAATCATCGCAAAGGTCTGATAGGGCGTCGCCGCTTTCAAGCGCGCCGTGCTGCCCGACAGTCGGAACTCGCCGAGGTTATCGATCTGCCCGGCGGGTGTGATGGCCCACAGCACGTAGGTCGTATAGTCGGCGCCGTAATTAAACGCGGGGATCATGTTCTCAATCGTGATGTCAATTTCGCTTTCGTTGCGCTTGCGCCATCGCTCGACGGTCGCTTCGCCGTGCGCAGTCGGGCGCAGGGTGGTTCCTGCGAAGCGCACGGTCACGGGGTCTTTGAAATAGGTGATGGCGACGGTGCGGCGGCGCAGGTCGCCCTGTGCCTGACCGGTGATCGAGATGAATAGCGAAAATACGATGAGTAAAGCGACAGAGAAGGGAAGGAGCGTGATTTTCTTCATAAGAACGATTCCTCTCGCGTGAATTGGCGCAGCCGCTATGCGTAGTTGTTCGGGGCACGCGGCGGCTGCCTGACTTAAACGCTGATCCGGTTGCGAGGTTTCACCAGAGTCATTCTAGCAAGTGGGGATGGCGGGCGACAAGAACGGACGGTTTTAGGCCAGCACATGGCTGAGCGTGGCATTGATGTCGTCAAAGCGAATCGGTTTGCTGATGATGTCGTTGACCAGGCGGTAACGCCGGTGGTCGCCTTCGGCCTGCACGGCGTAGCCCGTGACCATAACGATTTTCAATTGCGGCCAGCGGCGGCGTATCTCTTCAGCCAGCGCCCATCCGTCAACGTCCGGCATGGACAGGTCTGTGAAGACCAGATCAAAGGCCTCGCGCTCCAGCCGCCCGAGCGCTTCGCGTCCGTTCGCTGCAAAATCCGCCGCGTGCCCCGCGAGCTTTAACATCCCGACCAGCACGTCACGTACGCGGTCATCGTCGTCCACGACCAGCACGCGAGCCGTTTTCGCCATGATGCTATCGGTAATGCTCGCGACGCCATACACGGCACGGCTCGATGGCAGCGAGATAGTGAAGGTAGTGCCGCGCCCCGGGATGCTGCGCACGTCAACCTCGCCGCCGTGACGCTCGATAATGCTGTAGCTGACGGCCAGGCCGAGCCCCATGCCGGTGACCCCTTTGGTGGTGAAGAACGGCTCGAAAATGCGTTGTCGCACATCACGAGTCATGCCGACGCCGTTATCGCTAAAGGAAACGCGGACGAAGCCATTCTTGTGTTTCGAGGAGATGCGCAGTCGCCCGCCCTGCGGCATGGCATCGAGCGCGTTGAGGATGATGTTAACGAAGACTTCGCGCAGCTCAGAGGCCGTGCCGCGCACCATCGGTATGCTGTGCAGGTCGAGCGCGACGTCGTAGGTCAGGCCGCGCGCCTGTGCTTCGTGCTGCCAGCGCGCCCGCGTCAGGGTCGTCGAATCCTGAAGCAGATGGTTGACGTCGAAGGTTTCGTATACTTCATCGCTCGGTTGCAGGCCGAAACCCTGGATGCGCTTGACGGTCTGCGCTCCATCCAAGGCGGCCTTCTCGATGATGTCGAGGCGGGCAATTAAATGTTCGTCGGACCACTCGCGTTTCAACAACTGCGCGTGACCGAGGATGGCAGCGAGAATGTTGTTGAAATTGTGAGCGACGCCCGATGCCAATTGCCCAAGGGCTCGCAGCTTGTCGGCCTGCGCGGCGCGTTCCGAGGCGACGCGCTCTTCAGTGATGTCGCGGGCGATGGCCAGGACGCTGGTGACGCCGCCTTCGTCGTAGATTGGCGTTAAGGTCATCAACATCAGCCGCGATTCGCTGTTGCGGCGGAAGGTGCGAATCTCAAATGACTGCGCCGCGCCCGCTACCGCCCGGCGGAAACGCTCGGCGATCAGCGGCTTTTCGCTCTCCGGCACGCAATCGAGATAGGTGATCGATTTCAGTGTGTCACGCGAAAAGCCCGATTGCCGGATCAACTGCTCGTTAAACCAGATCAAGCGCCCGCTGGGTGAAAGCGCAAAGATTGAATCGTTGGCATGCTCGATGAGCTTGACCAGGAAGTTACGCTGCTCGCGCGCCACGGCTTCGGCGGCGCGCAGCTCAGAGAGTTCGCGCACGATACACACCGCGCCGCGTGGCGCCGCCCCCTCTTCGCCGTCAATCTGGCTCTGGAAGCTGGTTCCGAGCGGTGCGATAGTCACTAGCACCGGGCGCTTCAAGCGCTCGGGAATCAACTCATAAGTGTGCGGGCGCTTCGTCTCTAGGACCTGTGAGACGCGGCAGACTTCGCCTTCTGAACCCTGCAACAGGTCACAGCAGCGGCTACCAATCAGCTCGCTGACTGTCGTGCCTTCAAGCGCCGCGGCGGTCTGGTTGACGCGCCGCAGCGTGCCGTTCTCGTCGAAGATGAACACGCCATCGGTGAGCGCATCAAAGGTCGCCTCCCATTCGAACTTGCCTTGCGATACCAGATTGAACAGCTCGGCGCGCTGCAAGGCGATGCGCACTTGATTGGCGACGGCGCGCAGCAACTCGATCTCTTCTTCCGTCCAGTGGCGCGGGCCTGTCCGCATGATGGCGCTGATCGTTAGATGGGATTCGCCATTGAATGCGATATGCAGGCTGGCGAAACTGCGTGTCCCTACCTTCGCTAACAAGGCGCTGGCCGCAGGCGTTAGGCGAGGGTCGTTCTCCGTATCATCGCAGCGCATTACATCACCGTCGAGCAAACCCTTAAAGTCACCGGTGTCAGCGTCTCGATAGGTGCGCCGCGTGCGGGTGACTTTGCCTTCACTATACTCGCATTCGTTGATCCAGGTCTGAATGTCCTCCTGGCGGCGCGTGATCGTCACGCGGTCAACGGCTAGATGTTTGCCGAGTTGCCCGGCGACGAGGGGGAAGATTTCATCAAGGTAATTCGATTGATTGATGCCGTGGATGATCTGGTTGACGAGTGCAGCGCGCGTCGCCGATTCGCGCACTTCCTTGTAAAGAGCGACGCTGTCCATCGCCGCAGACATCTGCACGGCGACCAGGCGGATTAAGCGCAGCGCTTCGTCGGTGAAATCGCGCGGCTGGTCGAACTGTTCGAGGGCGAGCACAGCAACCATCTGCCCTTTGTGCGTAATCGGCGCAAAGACGAGCGCGCGCACACCGAGGCGGACGAACGGCAGGCGGTCATTGGCTTCGCAATCGCCGGCGTCGGGCAGGACGATCAAGTCGCCGGCGACCAGGTTGTCATGGATGGCTTTGCCACTCAAATCAAGGGCGCTTCCCATCAGACTGGGCACCAGGGCGCTTTGGAGGTATTCGGCGGACGCGACGAGCGGCTGGCTCGTCGCCTTGAGGCCGGGACTCGCGATGTCGCCCTCGCCGATGAAAATGGCGACGCGCGACATCGCGAGTGTTGTGCCGAGACCGTTAACGGCGGCCTTCAACACGTCTTCTACGGAAGCGGCATTGCGGATGGCGGCGAGCAAATGATGAGTCCGTTCTTCGCGCTGGGCCGCCTCGCGGGCTCGTTCGAGTGATTGTTGATGGTGGAGCGCAAAGCCAATGACCGTCGCGAGCGCCCGCAAGGCATGACGCTCCGCGTCAGTTTGGCGCTGATGTTTGACTCGATAAAAGAGAACTGCGCCTAAGGTGCGTGTCGCTTCGACAAATGGCGCGAAGATGATTCGCCCACCTTTCACGACAGCGGGAAGGTTTTCAAAGAGGTTCTCAAAGCTCGCTCCCAGCGGCGATTCAAGCTCAGCCAGGGCAACTTCGACAGGTGCTGTCTCGTGTGCCAGCCGGCGCGCCAGCTCTATCTCAATCGCAGACAGCCGTTCGCCGGCGGCGGCAGTCAATCCTGCCGATGAATGCTCGGCGGCGCTGATCCAATCATCTTGTTTGAGCAATATGACCAGGCGAGGCGACCCGAGCGTCCGGGCCAGATGGTCTGCGAGACCGGTAAGCAAGGTTTGCGAATCCGGGGACGAGCGCGCCAGCGTCACCGTGCCTTCGACCAGCCCACAATAATCCGGCTGGTGGCGTTTGCGGCGGAGTCGTTCCCACATTCGATCTAACAATATCGCTGCCCTTCGTCACTTGTTCCTGGTCATTGGTCAAATTAGAAAAAGCAAAGAACAAATGACCACGAACTACTGTGCTATATCGCCCGGTTGCCGGTCAGCCGGGTACCGGTAATCGTCAAGACGCTGAAGCCGATATCGGCCTCGGTCATTTGATCATCATAGGCTCGCCCCGGCTCGTTGGCCTGCTCGCGCAAGTCTCTCCAGAAGCTGATCGGCTTTGACATAAAAACTTTGACGATCTCAGGGTCAAAGTGGGTGCCGGCGCAGCGCAGTAACTCTTCAACCGCGGCTTCAAATGAGCGCGCCTGGTGATACGGACGATCCGAGGTGATCGCATCCACCGCATCGGCGACGGCGAAGATACGCGCGTTGATGTGAATCTGCTCGCCGCTCAGACGGTTCGGGTAGCCGCTGCCGTTGTACTTCTCGTGGTGCTGGCCAACGACCGGCGCCGCGCCCTTCAGGAAATCGATGCCACTGATGATCCGCAGCCCGTGGTTGATGTGCTCGCGCATCTCGACCCACTCGTCAGCGGTCAGTGGCCCTCGCTTGAGCAGGATCGAATCGCGCACACCGATCTTGCCAATGTCGTGCAGCAGCGCTCCCTGTTCCAGAGCGATCAGCTCGCTCTGCGACAAGCCCAGCTTGCGCCCTAGCTCCAGCGAGAAGGAGACAACACGATCCGAGTGGCCTTTGGTTTCGACATCGCGCGCTTCCAGTGCCGTCGCCAGCGCTCTTAGCGTAGCGCGGTAATTCAGGAAGAGTTTTTCGAGCGCCTGATTGAGGTTGGCATTGGCGGCGGTCAATTCGTTCGTTCGCACCTGGACGAGGTCTTGCAAGTGCTGCTCGTAAAGGTGATTGGTTTTTAACAGCCGCTGGTGGCGCAGCGCCCGCGCTACGGCGGCCTCGACTTCTGCGAGGTCGAACGGCTTGGTGACATAATCATAAGCGCCGCGCCGCATCGCCTCGATGGCGCTCTGAATGTTGAGGTTGCCGCTGATCAGCACGACTACCGTGTGACGATCTAGTTTAGTGATTTCGCTGAGCAACTCAAGCCCGCTCATTCCGGGCATGATAATGTCCGACAGCACCAGATCATAGGTTTCTGATTTGAGGAGTTCGAGAGCCTCAAGGGCGCTAGTGGCGGTTTTGCAATCGTAGCGTTTGGCTAGCAATGAATAGAGCACGCTCAGCACATAAGGCTCATCATCGATGATGAGAATGCGCGCTGGCGCTCCTGAATCAAGATTTAGCGGCATATCGGCAGAGTTGGCCATAACCTGCACCTCCGTCCAGGAATCACCGTGTCCACTTGGGGGTGAGGATCACTACTGCGTTGGTAGTGAGGGGAGGCAGCATTTATTTGGTTCGTTATTTTTAGGTCCGTCAAAAAGCCGAAGCTTTTTGGGGGTCGGAGGGATGATAGTACGGAACGGTCTTATTTGGCAACACTTTTTCTATAAATCGCAGCAGGTTCGCCGCCGTCATTCTACGGCGCCGGCTCTTCGTTGTAATCGTATTTGCTGTAACCGCCCGCGTCGCCAACGATGAAGATGAAATCCTTGCCCGCAACCCGCATATAGGTGACGCCTTCGGGTTTCATGCGGGCGTCAAGACCGGTCTCTTCGCGCGGACGCGCTTCAGTCTTTGACTGATCAGCGTCGCCATTCCATTCCCATAATGTGAAGGCGGTTTTCTCGTGATGCTCGGCGGCGCCCGAGATGATCAGAAAAGCCTTCAGGCGGCTGTCGTATTGAATGTCGCGTATGCCCAGCCCGCCGAGTGGCAACTGGATGGCGGCGGGCGTAGTCAGTTGCAAGCTTTCGACGGTGAACGGCTGACCTGGATCGGGAATCTTCAACGAAACGAGCAGCGCATTGCTGTTGACCTGCGGCGAGCGCAGGCCGAGCAGCAGACGGCGCTGTAACGGATCGGGATCACAGGCGATGCCTTCGATATTCAAGCCGCCGTCCGAGGCTTTGACGTCGGCGAACGATTTCAACTCCGGCACCTTCTGAATCAGGAACTCGCGCAGGCCGCTCATGGCTTCGGCTTTGGTGACCGTCTGTGAAGCGGCGTCAAAGGTGAAACGTAAGAGGCCGCCTGCCTTTCCGGCCTCGACCTTGGATTGCGAGCCGATGATATAGAAGTAGGTGCCATCCGTGGTGATGCCCTCGGCGTCTTCGACGGTGGCGCCGAGTGGGATGATCTTTACCTGGTTGCCCACCTGTTGACCTGCGGAGTCAACCTGCATCCAGATGATTTCGCCGGGGCGGCTGTCGTCAACAATCAGCACCCCATCCGTCCCAGGCACGGCGACCACGCCAGACGGCTCGAATCCCTCGGGCGCGCCGCGAAAGGCGGTGCCGCCGCCTTCTTTGATTTTCAGCTTGGCCTTGCCCTTCGAGTTGGTTTCAATCTTCGGCTGGTTGCCGCTCATCTGCCGCGAGGTGATATAAAGTGCCAGGCCGACTGAAAGAACAACGGCGAAGATTTGCGCCAGGATGCGACTGATGCCGCTGATATAAGCGGCCTTCAGGCGCTCGTCATTGCCCTTTTTCTTTTTCTTCTTTTTCTTGTCGCTCTTTTCGCCGTTACCCTCTTTTGCGTTTTCAGCAAGGGTGGTGGGCGCTGCTCCTTCCAGGCGCGGCGCGGCGAAAGCCGGCGGCGTCGGGTTATCAATGTGGGCGAAAGCCTGCGGCGAAGGCACGCTCGCCGCCGCCAGTTCGCTTTCGGCGGTCGTGTCCATGCCGGCGGCGCGGTTGCGAATCTCGGCGAGCGCCTCGGGCGAAAGCGTTGCCGTCGTATTAGCGACAGTCTGAGCGCGGTTGCGGAAGGTCAGAACAGTCTGCCCCAGTTGAATAGTGTCGCCGTGTCGCAAGGTGTGGGCTTGTGTGCCGAGCCTGTGGCCGTTGACGTAGGTGCCATTGCGCGAGCCGAGATCAACGATGCTATAACCCCCGTCGCGTGCCAGCAGCATCGCATGGGTATTACTGACGGTGGGGTCGTTGAGGATAACCTGATTGTGCGGCGCCTTGCCGATCTCGAGCTCCGGCTGCGAAGCGAAATACTCCAGGCGTTCGCCGCTCGGCAGTACGGCGATCAGTCGCGGGCCGTGCAGGCGGTCAATCAGCGCGAAGATTGCCGAAGGAGTAGCGAGGCGAATCGCCAGGCTGCGGCTGCCAAGCTCGCGGCGCGCGTCGTCGAGGGCGGCGGAGTCGGTCGGGTCAGCGATGGCGATAATGGTCTGCTCGCCTTCTTTGCCAATCGCGACCATCTGGCGCTGGCGCGCGAGCTGCGGCGTTAGCCTGGTGGCGATGGCCTGATCCACCGTCGCCGCGTCCAGGTCAATGGTCGGCAGCTTAAACGTGCTGCTCATCAGGTCGCGCAGGCTCTCTTCGCTAGTGATTCGTTCATCGATCAAGGCGGAGTACAGCCGGCGCCCTGGATTATCTTGTCTCAAGCGGGCGACATCAGCTGCCGAGGCAAGGCCCGCAGCGATGACGGCATTGGCGAGCGATTCTTCGGTCAGCGGTGGCGGCGCGGCCCGTTGGATGACCAGCGTGCGGTCGCTCGCCAGCGTCGTACTGGTGTCACCGGCTCCGGCCATACGGAAGGTTAGCTTAGAGAGGCCAATGCCGATGACGTCGCCATGTTCCAATCGCTGAAGTTGAGCGAGGCGCTGGCCATTGACAAACGTGCCGTTGCGGGAGCCCAGGTCGCTGACGATGTAATGCTCACCTTCGGCGCGGATCACCGCATGGGCCGAAGAGACCGCCGGGTCGGCAATCACCAGATCATTGCGCGGGCCTTTGCCGATCTGTGTCTCGGCCTGGGTCAGTTCGCGTTCATAGGCGTCGCCGGTCGGCAGCAGAATGTAGAGCCGTGCAGTGGCCGCAGGCACTGAGACTACGGGGATAGCGGTTTCGGTAGTGGCTTCTTCATCGACGCGGCTGCCGAAAACCTGCGTGTGCTGGGGCGGCCCCGGTGCGGCGCTGGCCATCTGGCCGCCGTTTACGACATTCGCGCGACGCCCGGAATCTTTCACTTCAGGCTCTTTGACTTCGATATTGAGGGCCGCGTAAACCTCGTGCAGGTCATTGCCGCAACGATAGCAAAACTTCTGCCCTTCGCGCGCGATGGATGCCTTGCATTTTGGACACTCAAACGTCATAGCGATGAAATTCTGTGCTTAAGGAACTGATCTTTTGAATTATAGAAAGCGCTGGAACCCACAATCAAGAGCCGCCTTCAGCCTGCCATCCTCCGGCTCATGACGGGCGCAGTATAGCGGCTGACTCAGGCAAAATGCAAGAAAGCGCTGGACGGCAAAGATGCGCTGCATTGACAGCCCAGGTGGGGCGGTCTACAATCAAGGCATCCGAATTTGGATTCGAAGGAGTTTTAAACAATGGCCGGACTTGGAATGCCTGAGTTGCTGATCATTCTCGTGATCATTCTGGTGCTGTTCGGTTCGCGGAAAATCCCCGATTTGGCGAAGGGCCTCGGTGAAGGCATTCGCAACTTCAAGACAGGGATTCGCGGCGACGACGCCCGCGAGATTGACGAGAATCGCCGTCGCGACGAAGCCGAGCGCCGCACGACTTAAGTCAGGAAGCTCTCTCCCCTCATTGGCTCACTTAACCTGAATTCACTCGCCAGGTCACCATCGCCTCCGCCGGATTGGCCGTCGGAAAGGTGTCTCTATGCAAAACGGGTTGGCGTGGGCGAGGCTTACTCGAACTCTTCTGTGAGCATCCTGCGCCCGGCAAAGCCGGCATCAGTTT
Source organism: Blastocatellia bacterium (assembly GCA_045807765.1). Classification (GTDB taxonomy): domain Bacteria; phylum Acidobacteriota; class Blastocatellia; order UBA7656; family UBA7656; genus DATENM01. The sequence goes on along the minus strand of JBJMGU010000029.1, from coordinate 942 downwards.
CATGCCACCAGCGGATTTCGTCTTCGTCGGGCTTCCAGCAGAGGAAGACAATGCGGCCTTCGTACTCGTAAGGAAAGTCTACCAGCCCGTTGCTAAAATCCTTCACCTGGACGCCAATTCCCTGAATCTCCTGGATGGCTTCGGTGAAAGCAAGCATATATTTGAGGTAGAGCGGGCCGGCTGGCGAGCCGCCGCCATAGCGTGCCTGCTCGCGCGCTAGATCGATTTCAACCCGCAGATCAAGCAAACGGGCGCGGGCTTTGGCCATGCGCGCCAGCAAGCGACGCAATGTCGGAATCAAGCTGCGCGCCTCGACCAGAGTGAATACGCGAAATTCCTGTTCGTCTTCTACCATGCGGAATCTTCCTAAAGCCTATGCTGCATCAGCGCCCTGCCAGGGTCAAGCCATCTGCGGCGGCAGTTCTAGTGGGCAATTGGCGGCGTCAGCCCGTGGCCGATGGGATAAAGACCGGGCAGCTCAATGGGCAGCCGGCCTTTGAATTCAATCTCTCCCAGGACGGCTTTTAGCGCCGCCGTTTCTGCCGCCGGATAGTACTCATACGTGAGGACGTAGCTCGGCAACTCCGGCACAAAGGAGAGCATATACGGGCTGCCATAGAGGACGAAGACAAACGGCTTGTCCAGCGCCGAAAGGCCTTTCAGTAAATTGATCTCGCCTTCGCTCAAGTCAATCGAGCCTTTGTATGCCGCCACGCGGATGAAGCCGTTGACGATGACGATGTCGGAAAAACTGGCCAGCTTCTTCAGCAGATCGAATTCGGCGGGCGATGTCTTATCCGAGACATAGGCGTTCGTCGTCCGCGCATGGCGTTTCATCAAGCCCTGCAAAAAGACATTGCCCGGCACACTACCTTGCCAGCCTTCCTGGTTATCTACGAGGGTGATGAATAAGACTTTCTGTTCTGGAGAGAGCTTGAGCGG
>JBJMGU010000028.1:0-30367 GCA_045807765.1 Blastocatellia bacterium | reverse complement strand
TCTTCCTTGTGGCCATAGCCGTAGCCGTAATCACCTTCGACGCGAAAGTCCGCGGCTCGCGGATAAGCCGGCTGGAGCGATATCTCGTCGGGTATCACCACCTTCTCTAATTCGTGATTCTCTTCTGACATTGCCGATACTCCTGGCGACTGATGACCGATGCCAGCTTTTAGCTCGGTCAGTCTATTGGGCCCAGATTTTTCGCCTGGTTATCTGATCGCTTCAATTCTGTCTAAATGTACGGTGACCAATTTATGATCGGGGAGCAGGGCGACCACTTGTGGCCATACCCGCTCCAGGAAAGAATGAAAACCCGACTTCCGCATATTTCCGATCCGCAAATGGATGACCCACGGAGGCGGCTCGGAGAACATGATGCGGTTCGAGAAGTCCGCATCCTTGGTGACGATGACATAACCGTTCGTGCGGGCATACTCCCAGAGCGCTGAATCCGTAGGACTCTGCCCCGGGGCCGTTGAATGGATCACCGGAAGTGCCGGTGCGAACGTGACGCGTGCCGGAATGTTTTCGTCAAAGCGAAACCCTTTCAAGCCACTTCCCGAAAACTAAAATGATGCTTCAATAGCTCGGACGAAAATCGCAGACATTCCAACACGTCTTCTCTGGAAAGCGACGGGTACGCCTCAAGCACGTCAGCGATGGAATCGCCGGCGCCGAGAAATTCAAGCACAGTTTGTACAGTTATTCGCGTGTCTTTGATGACAGGCCGACCATTACAGATATCAGGATCGACAAGGATGCGTTTCATGGCTTAACGATCATAGTCAAGGAAGTGGCCTGGAGCAAGGTTTATCTACGAGCACTGATGGGCGGCGCGGCCCGTAGTTTGTCGTCTGCGCACACCTCTGCCGGCAATAGTTAAACCCCAAGGGGAAGTCGCCGCGTGCGACAGGCTCATTATCAAAATCGTGCCCCCTGGAAAGGTTTTGGGAGTCGGGCCGAGCAGCTTTGGAGAGAACCCGGGCCAGGGTGTGAGCGCGACTACATTTCTAAATTTTGGTTTTCGTGGTCAAGAATATGTCCCCGCGTCTGACTTGCTTTCCTCCACCTGGCACCGCCCTGTTGAGCATCGGTGTTGATGCGCCAACCTACAGTTTGACAGGCATACTTGCATTTAAAGTGGTCGTAGCAAACCACCTGCCGGGGACTCATTTATTGCGACCCGCGTAGCATATCTACCCTCAGGCAAATTTGTCAATCCCCGCCCTACGCTTTTGCCGCCGTGCGGTATGCTTTGCCAAACCGTTCAAGCTTTCGGCAGGGAAAAGTAAAACTTTGCGCCCTTCTCTTTTACGCCTTCGGCCCAGACCCTGCCGCCGTGGCGCTCGATGATGCGCCGCACATGCGCAAGGCCGATGCCTGTGCCTTCAAACTCTGCCGCGGTGTGCAAACGGTGGAAGGGCTTAAAGAGGTTATCAGCGTCTTTGTCGTCAAAACCGACGCCGTTATCGGCAAAGCAAAGAGTGGTTTCACGAGAAGTTTCCAAGCAGCCAATCTCGATTTCAGATTGGGCGCGCGGGCGCGTGTACTTCAAGGCGTTCGAGATCAAATTCCTGACCACTAACCGCAGCATGGCCGAATCGCCTGCAACTACGGGCAGCGGCTCAATCATCCACTTAACCTCGCGGCCCTGCGTTTCAAGCTCGCATGCCGCGATAGAGGCTTCGACCAATTGCTTGAGGTCAACCGATTCGCGCACCATTTCGGCTTGACCGAGCTTTGAAAAAGCCAGCAGCTCATCGATCAGATCGCCGGCTTCAGAGATCGTATCGCAGACCGCTTCAAGGTAGCTGAGACTCACCTTGTCGAGCGAGTGGTCGGCGCGCTTCTTGAGCATATCGATTAAGCCAGCGGCAAAGCGAAGCGGCGACCGCAGGTCGTGTGACACCGAGTAGGTGAAAAACTCCAGCTCTTCGTTGGCGCGCTCAAGCTCCGCCGTGCGCTCGCGCACGCGCTCTTCAAGCAGCGTGTTGATCTCCTCGCGTTCGCGCTCAACTCGCTTCTGCTCGGTCGCATCGCGCTGCATGCCCCAGGCGCGAATCAGGCACCCGTCTTCTATAATGCCGACCAGGCTGTTGACGAAATGCTTCTCATTGCCGAAGCGGTCGAGCTCGCGCGTTTCCATCTTATTTAAGCGGTAGCCGGCGCGGATGAAGGCGCGCAGGTAAGCGATGTTGCCGGGGTCTTCAGGCGTCAGCATATCAACCAACCGCGCCCCAATAATCTCTTCAGCAGACCGGAAGCCATACATCTCGGCCATCACGTTATTGCACTCGGCGAGGTAGCCATGCTGATAGATGCAGGCGATCTGCTCATCTTCAGGCAGTATGATGGGGATGGGCGATTCAGTCTCAAAGCGCCAGATGGCTTCCGTGCTCTGTTCGACGAAGACGCGGTAGCGCATCTCGCTTTCTTTAAGCGCTTCTTCGGTGCGCCGCTGACGCACGGCGTTACCGAGCGCGCCTTTCTGGGCTTCTTCTTGACTCATCTATTCGTCACCCATATTTCCTGGCGGGCCGCTGCTTAATTGCCGGGCTGCCGCTTAAAAAAAACCTCGGCGCGCGCTCTTCAAGGGCGCGAGGGGGCCGCGACGATGCCATTGCGGTAGGCGTAGATCAGCAACTCGACGCGGTCAGAAACCGCCAGCTTATTAAAGATCGAAGTCAGATGATGGCGCACGGTGATCTCGCTGATAAACAGCCGCTCGGCGATCTGCTTGTTGCGTAAGCCTTCGGCAAGCAGGGCAATGATCTCGCGCTCGCGCTCGGTGAGCATGCTGATCTTGACGCGCTCGGGGTCGGCACTTGCGTGGCTCGAATTGCCTAATATGTGAACAATCGTCGAGCGGTCGAGCCACATCTCGCCAGCAGCGACCTTTTGAATCGCTTTGACCAGAATCTCCGCCGCATGGTCTTTAAGGACAATGCCCATGGCGCCAAGCTGGATGGCTTGCCGCTGCAACTCTTTGTCGCGCACACCCGTTAAGACCAGCACGCGCAGGTCGCGACCTGTGGCAAGCAACTCGCTTAGAAAATCGAGGCTTGTCGTGCTGCCGAGGTCGAGGTCAAGCAGCACCAGGTTGGGCAGCGCGCTTTCAATCAGCGGCAGCGCCTCAGCGCGGCTCCCGGCTTCGCCGACGACTTCAAAATCGCTGTACTCCTCAAGCAGCGCGCGCAGCCCTTTGCGAATGACCCGGTGATCGTCTATGAGGAGTATGCGTACGCTCATAATCGCTCAATCCGTCTTTCGGCTGTTGAGATGGCGCGGCTAAAGCCGGCGATAAACTATCCAAACTTCGAAATGAATGCAAGAGGCGACTCGCGTTAACATTATGCTCGCCCGACACTAGCGAATGTGTAATAATCTGCTCATTCGCACGGAGGCACCTTTGACTAATCGAATCTGTCCAGCGTGCGGCTGGCGTGTTCACCATTCGCATGCGCGCGGCGTAAAAGAAAAATTTATCAGGGCCGTGACTTCTTATAAATTGTACCGCTGCCGCGAGTGCGACTGGCGCGGCTGGCTCGGCAAGCCCAACATCATAGCCCGCAAACACCGATTGCGAGTTATCGTTGCTTTGCTCATCACCCTGCTTTTAACCCTGCTGCTTGCCCTCTACTTAATTGACCACTCGACGCAGCCGCCCCTTACGACTGAGCAGTTCATTCTGCCCGGAGTCTTTGCTCGCTCTCAGTCAAATAAACAGGACTTGGGTTTGCTTCCCAAGTCCCGGATATAGAGTCTCTAGATTCTCAGGCGAAAATCGGGTTGGCAGGATCGAGACTCAAGTCCCGGCTTTGAAGAGGGGATAGCCTTCGCAGCCAGGATTTTATTGGCCGTCGCAAGCAGGAACGCCGGCCAGCGCACCACTAGTGAGATTGGAACCGCTCACCGGAATGCAGCGCCATCATACGCCGTAGCCTGTGATTACTGCATCGGGCAAATGTCCCATTTCGAAAAGCACAATTGTGCTAACCCGCTAATTCAGGGCGTGACCTGAAAGACCGTAGGCATCGTGGCGGTGGCATCCTCGCCCACCCACACGTCAAAACCCGAAGCGTCCGTAACCCAGCGCCTTTTCCGGCTCATGCGTCAGGTTGTGGGCATCTGTCTCCGGTGGTTAGCACTGGCTAATTTCCGGCGTCCCTTCGGGACTTCGGCAATCACTCTATTGCCTGCCGTTTAGAGTTACGGCACCGCTTGCCGTCATCCGTGCGGCATCCGTTTCAGGCATGTGCCAGCCCTGGTCAAAGCGCCCCTCGGCGATGGGCGTATCAATCGTCCCTTTAAAGAGGAGATAATCCTTCAAACTGATGAGCAGGTCGGGCGCGCCGATGCCGAACGGGTTGCGGCGATTGCGGGGCGCTGCTCCTGCGAGCCCCGCCCACCACGGCAAACCGGAACTGACGAGCACGTAATGTCCCGCTGCCGGAAAGATATAAACCAGCCCGTAATCCTGGCTTGCCGCCGCATTGAGCTGCACGGGCAAGCGGTCGCTATACTTCGCAACCAGACTGTTGCTTTCTTTGGTGCCGAACAAGACGAGGTTCGCGCTTTCGAGATCGCTCGGCCTTACTTCTTTATCTGCAAGCACGCGCGGAAAGACCATCACGCGGCCCAGGAAAGCGTTGCGATAGACCGACCAGTTGGCAGCATATTCGGCCTGCTCGCGGCGCTTCTGCTTTTCAGCATCTGTTGGGCTGTCCGCCGTGCCGTAGACATAAACGTGGCGGCTACTGATCACTTCGCTGATCGGCCCTTCACTGCCGGCGCGCTTTGCTGTCGCCTCTGGCTCGTACTTCGCCGTCACCCAGACATTCTGCTGCTCGGTAAGCGATAGCTCGCTTGCGACGAGGGCGCGCACCTGTTTGCCGTTGATTAGAACTTCAAGTGGCTGGTTGGCTTTAAATTTCGGATGGCCCGCAAGCTTGAGGGTCAATGCGCCGACGGCTGCCGTGGTGATCTCAAGATGATTCGGCGAAGTAAAGCGCGCATCAACGCTTGCCAGGGTGCCCGGCGTCAGTTGATCGATTGCGACCCAGTAGGCCGAGGTGTATTTGTAACGGCTGGTCGCAAAGCGCACGCGGTCGGGATAGCGGTTGCGGCGGAACTGTTTGAACCAGTCAAAGATGGCTTCGTCTTTGTAAGCGTTCTCCCAGCTATTGTGCTGGACGCCGGGGTATTCGGTGTATTCGACGCGGGTGCCGAGCGCTTCAAGCCGCTTCACCCATTCGCGCGTGCCTTCGGGCTTAACCACAGGGTCGGCGCCGCCTTGAAAGAAATGCACAGGGTAGTTCAAGGCGTTGGGCGCAAGCTCTTGTGTCCCTTCAGGCGGCGCCGGGCAGACCGGAGCGATTGCCGCCCAAATGTCCGGACGCGTCAGTCCGATCCAAAGCGTGCCGCCGCCGCCCATAGATAACCCCGTAAGATAAATGCGGTCTTCATCTATGGGAAAACGCCGCTTGACGTCTGCGAGCACATCTAAGACATCGCGTTCAGCAATACCTTGATAGCCTACGGTGCCGCGCGCATAAGGCGAAGCGACGATGAAATCGACGTCTTTCCATTCGGGAAAATAACGCGTCGCTTCGACATCGGTTTCGCCCTGACTGTTGCTCTTGCCAAAGACGCGCCGAAGCGACAGCCGATGATTCGACCCCGCGCCGTGCAGCATGACGACGAGCGGATACTTCTTCTTCGGGTTGAAGTTCTTCGGCAGATAAAGCCCATAAGGCTGCTCGGTATCGTCTACGTCTGAAAAGATCGTCAGCACCTGCGGCCCCGGCTTCAAGGTCTGTCCTGGCGCGACAGGCACACAGGCAAGCAGCAACAGCAAGGCGACCACGCGCCAGCGATTCGGATGATCCATACGACTCAAGCTCCTTCAAACTCCTTAAGCTAGGCGGTAAGCTTGTTGCGTGTAAGCGGCAGCTCACGAACGCGCTTGCCGGTCGCCGCAAAGATCGCATTCGTTAGCGCCGGAACAAACGGCGGCACACCCGGCTCGCCTACGCCTGCCGGCGGCGCGCTGCTTTCAACGATGGTGACGTTGGTTTGGTAAGGCGCTTCATTCATGCGCGCCACCTGGTAATCGTGGAAGTTCGATTGATCGATCCGACCCGCCGTCGCGGTGATCGCGCCGCTGCGCACGATGCTTGTGCCGAAGACCGCGGCGCCTTCAAACTGCGCGCGCACGACATCGGGGTTGACCACCATGCCTGCATCTACCACCGTTTCTACACGCGGGATGCGCAGCTTGCCTTTATCGTCAACTTCGACTTCGACGACCGTTGCCACGTAGGTCAGGAAACTGCGATGGACGCTGATGCCGAGGCCGTGGCCGCGCCCCATCTTGCGTTTGCCCCAGCCGGCCTTCTCTGCTGCCATCTCCGTGACGCGGCGCATGCGGGCGGTGTCAATCGGATAGGCATCGGGCGCACCGCCATAGTTCGGATAACCGATCGCCTTCAGATCAATCTGTCGCGCTGGGCCGAGGGCTTCGAGCAGATAGGCGAGTGGGTCGCGACCGGCGGCATGCGCCAGCTCATCTATAAAGGAATGGACGGCGAAGGCATGATAGATGTTGGCTACCGAGCGCAGCCAGCCGATGCGTACGTGCGCTTCAGCCGGGCCGTTTTCGACGCGCAGATTGGCAACATCAAACGGTACGTCGGTCCAGCCCATCGCCAGCTCAAACGGCGCGCCATAGGTCTGATTCGGCGCAAACGTCGAAGAGATAGTCGGAAAGACCGAGCGTTGCAGCCAGGCGGTCGGGCGCCCTTTGTCGTCGAGCGCCGCTTTCATATACATCGCCGCTACGGCGTGATAGTAGTCAAACTGGATATCGTCTTCCCTGCGCCAGACGACTTTGACCGGGCGCCCAACCTTCTTTGAAAGCACCGCCGCTTCGACCGCATAATCGGGCTTCGACTTGCGACCGAAGCCGCCGCCGAGAAGCGTCACGTGACAGATGACATTCTCTTTCGGAACGCCGAGCGCGCGGCTGACTTCCGTTTGCACGGCCTGCGGGTTCTGCGTCGCCGTCCAGACCGTAACCTTGTCGCCGCGCACGTCTGCAAGCGCGACGGGCGGCTCCATCGAAGCATGCGCCAGGTGCGGCACATAATAATCGGCTTCAATGATCCGGCCACCTTTGGCAAACACGGCGTCTACGTCGCCGGCGTTGCGCGCCACTTTGCCCGGCTTGCGGGCGGTCTCTTGTAACTGCTTTTTGTAGTCATTGGAGTTGTACGAGGCGTTGGCGCCATCGTCCCATTCAATCTTCAGCTTCTCGCGTCCCTGAAAGGCCGCCCAGGTGTTATTAGCGATTACCGCCACCCCGCCGAGCGGCTGAAAGCCATGCGGCGCTTTAAAAGGATCGAGCGAAACGGTCTGTTGTACGCCAGCGACCTTGAGCGCCTCTTTATCGTCTAGGGACTTGATCTTGCCGCCAAGCACAGGGGGATGCTCAATCGAAGCATAAAGCATCCCCTCTGTGCGCGCGTCCATGCCGAACTCGGCACGGCCTGTGCAAAGGTCGCGGAGGTCTACGCTCGGCGCCGGCTTGCCGATATAACGCCATGCGCTTTTCGGCTTAAACTGCAACTCCTCTTTCTTTGGCACCGGAAGCTTTGAAGCGGCCAGCGCCAACTCGCCATACGAGGCTTTGCGGCCCGACTGGCGATGTACGATGGTGTGCAGGCTCGCTTCGCACTCACTGACGGGCACCTGCCACTGGGCCGCTGCGGCCTGCGCGAGCATCAAGCGCGCGGTCGCGCCGCCTTGGCGCATCACGTCAAAGAAGTCGCGCACTGAATGTGACCCGTCCGTGTCTTGTGAGCCATAGCGCGCATCGCCTACGGCCTGCTCGACACGAACGCGTTGCCAGTCGGCGTCAAGCTCGTCGGCAAGGATGAGCGGCAGTGTCGTACGGATGCCTGTGCCCATCTCTGAGCGGTGGGCGATGATGGTGACCGTGCCGTCCGTGTGAATGCCGACAAAAAGATCGGGACGAAAGACCGTGTCATCTATGCCTGTGGCGGCTACAGCACCATCAGCGCGAGCGAATTTGGGCACCAGTTGGCAGCCGAGAACGAAAGCGCCGCTAGCGAGCGCGCCTTTGAGAAAGCCGCGCCGGCTGACATTTTCAATCTTGCTCATGCCTTGACCTCCGCGGCGGCTTTGATCGCCGCACGAATCCGCTGATAGGTGCCGCAGCGGCAGATGTTGCCCGACATTGCCTGATCGATCTCTTGATCAGTGGGCCGATGGTTCTTATTAAAGAGCGCCGCCGCCTGCATGATCTGGCCCGACTGGCAATAGCCGCACTGCGGCACGTTCGTCTGCATCCAGGCGCGCTGTACCGGGTGGAGATTGTTGCCGGCAAGACCCTCGATGGTGACGATCTCGGCCCCGGCAAGCGAGCCCACTGTCGTCATACAGGAGCGGATCGCTTCGCCGTTTTTATGAACCGTGCAAGCGCCGCACATGGCCATGCCGCAGCCGAACTTGGTGCCGGTAAGTCCGAGCAGATCGCGAACGTACCAGAGCAGCGGCATCTCGGCGTCACCTTCATAGGTGCGCTCGACGCCATTGACTTTGAATCGAATCATTGGCTCACCTCAACGTTTGGTGTCGGAGCCGCTCGCCGAAGCGAGCGCCACAGGTTTAGTAGCACTTCACAGGCGAACGCGCAACTGCCGCCGGTTGCCTCTGAAAATCTCCGCGGCTGCATCAGGTAACTCGCGCCACTGTCAAGCGTTGTGATTTTAAATCTGCTTGACTATTGTTGGCATACTTGATATAACCGCGCCCACTCACCGAGCGATCTTAGGCCCATTTGGAATTAGCAGCCGTTACATCAAGGTCACGGCCCAAGCTCAATCGAGGAGCCCTGGCAAGCGGGTTCAGCAGATGCCGGCTCGTAGCAAGCGTCACTCTCTGTGGTAAAGATAGTGGCCTGCACAGCGAGCAGGGCGAATCGTCGAATCAAGTGGCAAGCAATTCGTAGTCGAAGCAATTGCGCTCGCGCGGGCGTGGTGTACCGCGCGTCGGTTCATTTCAAAGTGTGGGCATCAGCCGTTCGATGTCCGCTTATCCCCAAAGGCAATTTTAACTGAGGAGTCTCCCCCATGACGAAAAGATATGCCCGAACAACCTATCGCATGATCAGTCTTTTTTTGATTGCCGCCGTAATGGCGACTGTCTTTATGGTTTCAACGCGCCGCTCGCTGGCCGTCGGCCCGGTGACGGTGACGGCGAGCGCCGGCACTACCGGCCCCACAGACTACGCAACGCTCAAAGACGCATTTGACGCAATCAACCTGGGGACGCATCAAGGGACGATCAGCATCGTCATCTCCGGCGACACCAGCGAAGCGGCGCCTGCGGTGCTCAACGCCAGCGGCGCGGGCTCGGCCCTTTATACGGCGATCAGCATTCAGCCGACGGGCGGCGCGGCGCGCTCAATCAGCGGTGCGATTGCGGCAGGCAGCCCGTTGATCGATCTGAACGGCGCGGACAACGTCACGATTGACGGACTCAACACCGGCGGCAACGCGCTGACGATTTCAAACACCACGGCGTCGGCGACTTCGGGCACAAGCACGGTGCGATTCATCGGCGGCGCGACCGGCAATACGATCACTAACTGCACTCTGTTGGGCTCAGTCTCGTCCTCGGTCGCGACCAACGGCGCGACGGTCTTCTTCAGCACCGACGCAAACACGGCCAACGGCAATGACAACAACACGATTTCCAACAACAACATCGGTCCGGCGGGCGCCAACCTGCCGACGAAAGCCATTCTCGGCAACGGCTCGACCTCGACAACGGCTATCGGCAATAGCGGCGTCGTCATCAACAATAACAACATCTTCGACTTCTTCGGCGCGGCGGTCACGAGCGCGGGCGTCGCGGTCAATGGCGGGTGCAACACCTGGTCAATAACCAACAACCGGTTCTACCAGACCGCGACGCGGACCTGGACGACCGGCGCGCTTCATGCGCCGATTAACATTTCCAGCACAACCACCACGAGCGGCGCGCAAGCGTTCACGATTACCGGCAACATCATCGGGTACGCCTCCAACACGCAGACCGGCACGTATACCTTGACCGGCAACGTCACCGCCACAAAGTTCGTCGGCATCCTTTTCAACGGCATTTCGACGGGGACGACCTCGACCGTGTCGAACAACACGGTCGCCTCCGTGAGCATGACTGGAGTCCAGGGCTCTGGAACGAGCACAAGCACCCCTTTCACGGGCATACTCTTCCAGGAAGGCAACGGCATCACGAACGGCAACACCATCGGCAGCCAGTCGGCGACGGGCTCGCTGACGTTTTCGACCACCACCACCTCGTCGGCCGACGTCTACGGAATCTACAATTTCAGCTCGAATGCATGGACCTCGAATACGAATAACGTCGGCGGCATCTCAGTCACCAACCTCGGCGCTTCGGGGACGTTCCTGCTTTATGGCATGCGGGCCTTCACTGCCTCGACGACCACGTGGACGGCGACCTCTAACAACGTCGGCGGGACGGTCGCCAACTCGATTCAGTTAAACGCGACGGGAACCTCTTCGCAGGTCGTCGGCATGTTCACGAGCAACTGCCCCCTCCTGCTGACTTCAAACGTGGTCAGGAACCTGACGACGAACATCGGCACGGGGACGACGACCAGCGCCTCGGTGATCGGCATCAGTACCACCACGTCCACGCCGAATCACACGTTATCCCAGAACACCATCTTCAACCTGTCGAACACCAACGCCACGGCGGCCAGCGTCGTCATCGGCATTCTGTTCACCGGCAGCACCGCAAACCTCGTCGAGAGAAACTTGATCTACGGGCTCACCGCCGCCTCCACGAGCACCGCAGCCGAGATCAGCGGCATCCGCCTGGGGGGCGGCACGACTGTCTACCGCAACAACATGATCGCCGTCGGCGCGGGCGTCGCGAACGCCATCGGCACGGGCTCAACGGCGGGCATCAGCGGCATTAACGAGCCGAGCGGCACCAACAGCTTTTTCCACAACAGCGTTTACGTCGGCGGCACGGCGACCGCGGGCGTCGGCCCGTCCTTTGCCTTCAACAGCACGGTGACGACCAACACGCGCAGCTTCCGCGACAACATCTTCGTCAATGCGCGCACCAACAGCGGCGCGACCGGCAAGCATTACGCCGTCAGGGTCGGCGGCACAACGGCTAGCCCGGCCGGCCTGACGATCAACAACAACGTCTATCTGGCGAGCGGATCGGGCGCAGTCTTCGGCTTTTTCAATAGCGCCGACGTGGCCGACTTGAGCGCCTGGAGGACGGCGGTCGGCCAGGACAGCAACAGCTTTACAGGCGACCCGCAATACCTGGCGCCGACCGCCTCGACGCCCGACCTGCATATCAACCCTTCAGCCACGACCATCATTGAGGCCAATGGCGCAGATGTCGGCGTCACCAACGACTTCGACGGGCAGACGCGCGCCTCGCTCACGCCGGTTGACATCGGCGCCGACGCGGGCAACTTCATGGGCGCTGACCTGTCGCCGCCGGCCATCAACTACACGCCGCTTGCGAACACCTCAGTCACAACGAACCGCAATCTGATGGCGACGATTACCGACGTGACCGGCGTGCCGACAACCGGCATAGGTCTACCGGTGATCTATTACCGCAAGGGCGTGGCGGGCGCTTTCGCTTCGACGCAAGCGATGTTTGTGAGTGGCAGCAGCTACAGCTTCACGATCAATTACGCGCTGGTCACAGGTGGCTCGGTCACAAGCGGCGACACGATCCAGTACTACGTTGCGGCGCAGGACACCGCCGCGACGCCCAATATCACCACGAACCCGGCGGCAGGCGGCGGCTTCACGGCCAATCCGCCAGCGGCTGCGACGCCGCCGACCACGCCCAACAGCTACCAGATCGTCGGCGCGCTGGCCGGCACCAAGACAGTCGGCGCGGGTGGTGATTACGCTTCGCTGACGAACGCCGGCGGCCTGTTCGATAGCATCAACACGAGCGCCCTCACCAGCAACATGACCATCAACATCACCTCCGACCTGGCGGCGGAGACCGGCGTCGTGGCGTTGAATCAGTGGGCAGAGGATGGCGCTGGCTCCTACACCGTCACGATCAAGCCGAGCGGCGCGCCACATACTATATCGGGCACCTCGGCGACGGCGCTCATCAAGCTCAATGGCGCTGACCGCCTGACGATTGACGGCTCGACGAGCGGCGGCACAGACCGCAGCCTGACGATCACCAACACCGCCACCACAGCCGGCACGGCGGCCATCTGGCTGTCGAGCCTCGGCAGTGGCGCGGGCGCGATGAGCAACACCGTCAAGAACTGCAACATCGCCTGCGGCGTTGACCAGTCGGCATCAACCAACGAGACCTTCGGCATCCTCTCGTCAGGCACCTCGATCATCACGACCAACGACGGCGCAAACAACGACAGCAACACTTTCATGAACAATGCCATCACCAAGGCGCGTTGGGGCATTTACCTGCGCGGCTCGGCGAGCAGCTCGAACACCAGCAACACGATTTCGGGCAACCTGATCGGGCCGGCGGCCTTCGGCAGCGATGAGATCGGCAGGGGCGGCATCGTTATTCAACACCAGACGAGCGTTTCGATCACCCAGAACGAAGTGCGCTTCGTCGGCAACCTGGTCGCCCAGACAGCCGGCGGCAATGACCGGATCGGCATAGGCGTCGGTGGCAATGACGGCCCGACGCCGCCTACGACCAACGTCAGCAGCGCGACGGTCACGCGCAACATGGTCCATGACATCATCGAGGAGAAGACGTTCTCAGCCCTCGGCATCGTGCTCGCCGGCACCGGCACGCCGTCGAGCAACGTCGTCGCCAACAACGTGATTTACAACGTCCGCACCAATGGCACCAGCGGCGACCAGGGCATCGGCATAGACATCTCGGCGGGCAACGGCGACACCGTGGCTTATAACAGCATCTCGATGACCGGAGACATAGACCCCGGCGCCAGCACCACGGCCACCCAGAGCGAAGCGGGCATTCGTATCGCTTCGACTACGCCATCGAATTTAAACTTGAAGGACAACGCCATCTCCGTTGACCAGACTTCGAACACGGCGACGCTGAAGCATTACGCCATCGTCGCGCCCGCGACGAGTTACGCGTGGGGCATAGGCGCCGCGAACAACAACGACTACTTCGTCAATGGGTCGAACACGCAGATGGTCCTGGGCGGCATCGGCACCACGGTGCCGTTCACGGACGTTGCGACCATCGCTTTGTGGCGCACGCAGTTCACGCCCAACCAGGACGCCAGTTCCATAGCCGCTGACCCGCTGTTCAACTCGGCGACCATTCTGCAACCGCAATCCGGCTCGCCGTTGATCAGCATGGGCACGCCGATTATAGGGATCACCACAGACATCAACGGCAACGCCCGCAACGCGACGACGCCGACCATCGGCGCTTACGAGACCGCGTCCGACACGGCGCCGCCGGCCATCAACTACACGCTGCTCGTCAACACCACGAGCACGGCAAATCGAATGCTGACCGATGTGACGATCACCGATGCGACCGGTGTAAATACGACCGCCGGCACTCGTCCGCGCATCTACTATAAGAAATCAACCGAGGCCAATGCCTTTGTCGGCAACACCAGCGGCGATAACGGCTGGAAGTTCGTCGAGACCTCGGACAGCAGCTCGCCATTCACGTTCACGCTGAACTATGCGCTGTTGACCGGCGCGGTGATGACCGGCGACACCATTCAGTACTTCGTCGTCGCGCAGGACACGGCAACGCCGGCCAACGTCGGCATCAACTCCGGCACCTTCGCCTCGCCGCCCGCCAGCGTCAGCCTCGGCGCCGCGCAAGCGCCCATCGTCGGGACGATCAACAGCTACCTGATCTCCATCAGCTACGCCGGCTCGCTCAACGTCGGCACGGGCGAGGCGATCACATCGCTAACGAATGCCGGCGGCCTCTTCCAGACGCTCAACAATGGCGTGCTGACCGGCAACCTGACCATCAACCTCAACTCGGATTTGACCGTAGAGACCGGCGCCGTCGTCTTGAATCAACTAGCCGAAGAAGGCGCGGGTGGCTACACGCTGACGATCAAGCCGAACGGCGCGGCGCGCACCGTCTCGGGCACTTCGACCGGCGGCGGCCTGATCGTTTTAAACGGCGCCGACCGTGTGACGATTGACGGCTCGATGAACGGCGGCACAGACCGCAGCCTGACGATCATGAACGGCAACACCAGCGGCGTAGTGATCTGGATCGCCAGCGCCTCGGCATCCAACGGGGCGACCAACAACACGATCAAGAACGGCGTCATCAACGGCGGCGGCGGCGTCGTCGGCATCCTCGCCGGCAGCGGCGCGGCGCTCGGCAACGAGGCCGACTTCCCGAACTCGAACAACACGATCCAGAACAACGCCATCTCGAAAGCACAGAACGCCGTGTACCTGCGCGGCAACACCATCAACCCGGATCAGAACTGGGCGGTGATCGGCAATACCTTCGGCTCGGCGGTCGCCACCGACAAGATGACGTTCCGCGGTATGCTGATCGGCAACGCTCAGAACTTCACCGTCAGCCAGAACATCATCAGTGGGGTCTCATCGGGCGCCACCAGCACCTCGACGATGACGGGCATCCAGGTCGCCTTTGTCGTCAATGGCGGCACCATCAGCCGCAACCGCATCAGCGACATCAAACAGAACAACACCGAGGGCTGGGGCAGCAACGGCATCTTCTTGAGCGCCAGCTCCACAGCGTCGAACCTGACGGTCATCAACAACTTCATCTCGGATGTCGCCTCGCAAGGCTTCAACGGCGTGACCTCCGTCGACAACGGCTATGGCATCATGGTCAATAGCGGCGGCGGCTATAACATCGATTTCAACACCATCCGCATGAGCACCAACGAGGTGGCCGGCGACAGCATCACCGCCGCCATCAACATCGCGGCAGCGGTGACCCTTGCCGGCGCGACCGATCTGCGCCACGACCAGACGCCGAGAACGGCTGGCGAGCGCCACATCGGCACGCAGGCGGCGCCGACGGTCATGTCAATCAATCTGCGCAACAACATCCTGATTAACGGCGAAACCGTCGGCACGCGCTACGCGGTCTACGACGCTTCGACCTCGGGCGCAGGGGTCTTCTCGATGATCAACTTCAACGATTACCAAGCGCAGAATGTCGGCTTCCTGACGAGCGCCAGGGTGACGCTCAGCGATTGGCAGACGGCGACCAGCCAGGATGGCAACTCGAAGTCGGTTGACCCGGTCTTCGTCTCGGCGACCGATCTGCATCTGCAATCGACCAGCACGTTGATTGGGATGGGGATGACGAACAGCGGCAACATCATCGACATTGACGGCGAATCGCGTCCGGCGACGCCGACCATCGGCGCTGATGAAGTCGTCTGCGCTTATGTGCTGACGCCGGCGCGTCACTCGTTCCAGGCTGCCGGCGGCGGCAATAGCGTCGCCGTCACTGCCGGCGTCGGCTGTAACTGGACGGCTACGGCCAACGACTCTTGGATTCACGTCACTGCCGGCGCCACCGGCAGCGGCAACGGCGTGGTGGACTATACCGTGGACGCCTTCCAGATGGTCGCGACGCGCACAGGGACGCTGACCATCGCCGGCCAGACCTTCACGGTGCGCCAGAGCGGCATCACCTCGGTCAGCTATCAGCGGGCGGACTTCGACAGCGACAGCAAGTCGGAGATCGGCTTCTATCGCAACGGCCTGTGGGGCTTCCTGAAGTCGGGGCAATCCTACAGCACCGGCTGCCCGCAGTTCTTTAGCTGGTGCGCGACCGACCTGCAACCCATCGTTGCCGACTTTGACGGCGACGGCAAGGCCGATATCGCTTACATCGTGCCGCCGTCGAGCGGTCAGAGCGCGGCCTATGCGATCCTGCGCTCGACGCACAGCTATAGCTTCGCGCCGGGCGAGCCGCTGTTTGTGCCCGCCGGCTTCCCCTCGTTAGGCGACACGCCGGTCGTCGGTGATTTCGACGGCGACGGCAAAATGGATCCGGGCATCTGGCGCGCCTCGCAGGGCATCTGGATCATCCCGACCTCGTCTTCCAACTACACGAGCTTCATCTTCGCGCAGTGGGGACAGTTGGGTGATGTGCCGGTGGTCGGCGACTTTGACATGGACGGCAAGGCCGACCTCGGTTACTACCGCGATGGCACGTGGGGCATCTTGAAGTCGTCGCAGTCGTACAGCACCGGCAGCCCGCTCTTCTTTAGCTGGGGAGCGGCGCAGAAGCAGCCAGTCATTGCCGACTTTGACGGCGACGGCAAAGCCGACATCGGCTATCTGGATCCGCCGGCAGGAGGACAGAGCGCGACCTATGCCATTCTGCTGTCGAGCCACAGCTACAGCTTTGCGCCGGGCCAGCCGTTGTTTGTGCCCGCCGGCTTCCCGTCAATTGGCGACACGCCCATCGTCGGCGACTACGACAGTGACGGCAAAGCCGACCCCGGCATCTGGCGCGAATCGCAAGGCATCTGGATCATTCCGACCTCGTCTTCCAACTACACGAGCTTCGTCTTCGCGCAGTGGGGCATGGTCGGTGACGTCGCCTTCCCGAACATCACAGGCCGGTATTAAGCCGGCAGCCGCCCGGCGCACTCCCCCGCGCCGGGCGCTAATAGTTTCCTTCTCATTCCTCCGGGGTCACTATCATAGTGGCCCCGATTTTTTTTAAGCCGCGAGATTCAGGAATAAACCGGCTCCCCGGCGACATCTTTGCAAGTAGCGGAAGCCGGGCTGTCATCGGCAGCGAAATTGTCAAAAAAGCTTTCGGGACTTTAGCCCTTGAGTGATACACTATCAGCCGCTTCGACAGCCGGCATTCACGGCTTCTTCCAGAGTTTTATTTGAGAGATTCTTAGCAAGGAGATCAGCAAATCATGAGTACAGCGTCGATGCCTACAGACACCCCCAGAAATGACAGCCAGCTCGACGAGCTATGCATTAACACGGTTCGCACACTGGCCATGGACGCCGTGCAGCAAGCCAATTCGGGCCACCCCGGAACACCGATGGCGCTCGCGCCGGTCGCCTATGTGCTTTGGGATCGCTACATGCGCCACAACCCGCACAACCCGCAATGGCCCAATCGCGACCGCTTCGTGCTATCCGCCGGTCACGCCTCCATGCTCTTGTACGGCATGCTGCATATTTCCGGCTACGACCTGCCGCTCGAAGAGATCAAGCGCTTCCGCCAGTGGGAGTCGAAAACGCCGGGCCACCCCGAGTACGGATTGACCGCGGGCGTCGAAACCACCACCGGGCCGCTCGGCCAGGGCGTTGCCAACTCGGTCGGCATGGCGATTGCCGAGCGCTGGCTGGCGGCGCGCTTCAACCGCCCCGGCCATGACATCGACGATTATCGCGTCTATGCCATCGCCGGCGACGGCTGCATGATGGAAGGCGTCTCGTCAGAGGCCGCTTCGCTCGCCGGCCATTTGCGGCTCAGCAACCTGGTCTGGATTTACGACAACAATCACATCACCATCGAAGGCAACACCTCGCTTGCCTTCAGCGATGACATGGCCTCGCGCTTCATGTCTTATCACTGGAACGTGCTCAGAGTCGGCGACGCCAACGATCTTGAACTGCTCGACGGAGCGATCCGCACGGCGCAGAAAGAGAGCGAGCGCCCGACCTTGATCATCGTTGACAGCCACATCGCCTGGGGCGCGCCCAATAAGCAGGACACCCACTCGGCGCACGGCGAGCCGCTCGGCGAAGAAGAGATTCGCTTGACCAAGCAGCGCTACGGCTGGCCTGCGGACGCCAAGTTCCTGGTGCCGAACGAAGTCAGCGCCTACACCAACCGCTCAATCGAGCGCGGCGGGCAGTACGAAGCCGAATGGAACGCCAAATTCGCCGCCTACAAAGAAGCGCACCCTGAGCTGGCCGCTGAATGGGAACGGTTGCACAGCGGCGCATTGCCCGATGACTGGGAAGCGGCGATTCCAAGTTTCCCTGCCGATGCCAAAGGCGTTGCGGGCCGCGATGCCAGCGCCAGGGTGTTGAACGCCATCGCCGCGAGCGTGCCGTGGGTGCTGGGCGGTTCGGCAGACCTCGCGCCTTCGACCAAAACAAGGCTGACGAAAGAGGGCGACTTTGAAGCCGACTCCTACGCCGGGCGCAATTTTCATTTCGGCATTCGCGAGCACGCCATGGGCGCGATCCTCAACGGCATGGCGCTGGCGAAGTTGAAGGCTTACGGATCGGGCTTCCTGATCTTCTCGGATTACATGCGCGCGCCGATTCGCCTGTCATCGCTGATGGAGCTGCCGGTGACTTACATCTTCACGCACGACTCAATCGGCGTCGGCGAAGACGGCCCGACACATCAGCCCATCGAGCAGTTGATGTCATTGCGCGCCATTCCGCACCTGCACGTCATCCGACCGGGCGACGCCAACGAAGTCAGCGAAGCCTGGCGGATCATCATGACGATGAAGAATCATCCGGTGGCGCTCATCCTCAGCCGCCAGCCGATGCCGACCTTTGACCGCACCCAATACGGGGCGGCTGAAGGCGCGCAGCGCGGCGCTTACGTGCTGGCCGACTCAGAAGGCACGCCCGAAGTGATTCTGATCGGCACCGGCTCCGAGCTTCAGCTCTGCGTCGCGGCTTACGAGCAACTGACCGCCGAAGGCATCAAGGCGCGCGTCGTCAGTCTACCCTGTTGGGAGCTGTTCGAGCGCCAGTCGGCGGAGTATCACGAAGCGGTGCTGCCGGCGGCTGTGAATGCGCGCGTCGCGGTCGAAGCCGGAACGAATCTCGGCTGGGAGAAATTCGTCGGGCGCGCTGGCCGCATCATCGCGCGCCGCAACTTTGGCGCATCAGCGCCGCTTAAAGACCTGCTCAAGCATTTCGGTTTCACCGTCGAAAACGTCGTCGCTGAAGCCCGGGCAGCAATCGAACAGAGCAAGGGATAGGGGTCAGGGGCTAGGGACTAGGGACTCGCAATAAAAAAGCGATAGACTTGAAAAGGGCTTCCATAGCCGAATTCAGGATACACGGCTTTTATCTCTCCCTAGCCCCCAGCCCCCAGTTCCTAGCCCCTCTTCCTCACGGAAAGGATGCACCTATGAGCAACCCACTGGTTGAATTGCAAAAGCACAGACAGAGCATCTGGTATGACAACATTCGCCGCGCCTTGATCGATACGGGCGACATCGCCAACAAGATTGAACAGGACGACCTGCGCGGCGTCACCTCGAACCCCTCGATCTTTGAGAAGGCGATTGCCGGCAGCACCGATTATGACGCGGCCATGCGCCAATTGATTGCCGAGGGCCGCAACATCAATGAGATTTACGACGCCCTGACCATCGAAGACATTCAGCGCACCGCCGACCTCTTCCGCCCGGTCTACGAGCGCACCAACCGCGTCGACGGCTACGTCAGTCTCGAAGTCTCGCCTCTGCTTGCCGATGACACGGCAAGCACCGTCTCGGAAGCCAAGCGGTTGTGGGCGGCGCTCGACCGCCCGAACGTCATGATCAAGATACCGGCGACCGCAGCGGGATTGCCCGCGGTCACCGAAGTGATTGCTAGCGGCATCAACGTCAACGTCACGCTGATCTTTTCCGAAGAGGTCTATGAGGCCGTAGCCGATGCCTATATCAGCGGCCTCGAACAGCGCGCCGCGGCGGGCGAGCCGGTTGATCACATCGCTTCGGTCGCAAGCGTTTTTGTCAGCCGCATCGATGCGGCGGTTGATAATCAACTCTCCTTCCGCGCTCGCCGACTTGATGATGACGCCGAAAAAGATAAGCTCAATGCGCTGCTCGGCAAGGCGGCCATCGCCAACACGCGGCTGATTTATCAACGCTTCAAGCATATCTTTAACGACGCCCGCTTTGCCCCTTTGCGCGCCTCTGGCGCACAATTGCAGCGCCCGCTCTGGGCCAGCACCGGCACCAAGAACCCGGCGTACAAAGACACGCTCTACGTCGAAGAGCTGATCGGCCCCGACACCGTTGACACGGTGCCGCCTGCGACTTATACCGCCTACCGCGATCACGGCGCGGTGCGATTGAGCCTCGAAGAAGATATTGACGGCGCCCGCGCTACCATCGAGCAGCTGACGGAAGCCGGCGTTGACCTGCCGGCGGTGATGCGGCAGTTGCAGGACGAAGGCGTGCAGACCTTTATCGATTCGTTCCGCAGCTTAATCGATAGCATCGCTTCGAAGCAGGCGGCCATTCAAAGCGGCCTGCTCGACCGGCAGACGGCGTCGCTTGGCGCGCACACGGATGCCGTCAAGCAGACGCTCGCTCGCATGGAGAAGGAAGATTGGATGCGGCGCATCTGGCGCAAAGACCCGACGCTGTGGAAGAGCGATGAAGATCATCAGAAGATCATCCGTAACGCGCTCGGCTGGGTGACGGTCGTAGACCTTCTGGAAGCCAACGCCGACGAGCTTGCAGCCTTCAGCCAGCGCATTCGCAGCGACGGCTTTACAGACATAATGCTCCTGGGGATGGGCGGCAGCAGCCTCTGCCCCGAAGTCTTTCGCCGCACCTTCGGCAACGTCGAAGGCGCGCCGACCCTCCACGTCCTTGACAGCACCGACCCGGCGACAGTCAGGAGCTTTGAAGAGCGCGTCAATCTTGAAACGACGCTTTTCATCGTCGCCAGCAAGTCGGGCACGACGACCGAGCCGCTGATGTTTTATCGTTACTTCTTCGAGCGCCTGCGCGAGATCAAAGGTGAGCGCGCCGGTGATAACTTTGTCGCGATTACCGACCCCGGCACGTTGATGGAAGCGATGGCCACAGGCGACCGCTTCCGGCGCATCTTCATCAACCCGGCAGACATCGGCGGGCGTTATTCGGCGCTGTCGTTCTTCGGCATGGTGCCGGCCTGTTTGCAGGGCTTCGACTTTAAGACCCTGCTCGACCGCGCCGCCCGCGCCATGCACGCCTGCTCGCCCGCAGTGCCGACGGCGGATAACCCGGCGGCGCGGCTCGGCGCGATCATCGGCACTATGGCGGCAGCCGGACGCGACAAGCTGACGCTCATCGCTTCGCCTGATATTGCTTCGCTCGGATTGTGGGTCGAGCAACTGCTTGCTGAAAGCACCGGCAAAGAAGGGCGCGGCATCATCCCGGTAGCGGGCGAACAGCTCGGCAGCCCTTCGGTTTACGGCGATGATCGCTTATTCGTCTACATCAGCGTCGGCGACATTGACCCTGACACGGATAGCAAGCTTGCGGCACTCGAAAGCGCCGGCCACCCGGTGGTGCGCCGCAGGCTCCGCAGCCCGCTCGACCTCGGCGAAGAGTTTTACATCTGGGAGCTGGCGACGGCGGTTGCCGGCGCTTGTCTCGGGATTAACCCCTTAGATCAGCCGAACGTGCAGGAGAGCAAAGACAACACGCGGCGGCTGCTTGAAGAGTACAAGCAGAAGGGCGCGCTGCCCGAGCAAGAACTGGCCATCGAAGACAACGGTCTGCGGGTCTACTCGGACGCGGAGACCTGCCAGGTGCTGATGGCAGGCACGTCGTCGCTTGCCGATGTCATCGTCGGGCACCTGGAGCGCGCCGGTCGCGGTGATTACATTGCGCTGCTCGGCTACATTCAAGAGACCAGGGAGCATGACGAGTTGCTCCAAGCCCTGCGCACGCACCTGCGCGATGCGCTCACGGTCGCGACGACAACGGGGTACGGCCCACGCTTCCTGCATTCGACCGGGCAGCTCCATAAAGGCGGCGCGGATTCAGGCGTCTTCGTGCAGTTGACCGCGGACGACGTGGCAGACCTGAGGCTTCCGGGCGAGCCGTTCACCTTCGGCGTCTTGAAGCAGGCGCAGGCGCTCGGCGACTTCCAATCGCTCGCCTCGCGCCGTCGCCGCGCCATTCGCGTACATCTCGGCAAGGACGTCACCGCCGGTCTCAGGGCGCTGCTCGAAATCGTCCAGGATGGCTTGCCGCTCATTCAGGGGCAGGCGCTCTAAAGCCTCGTTGTTGGTCCCTGGTCATTGGCACGCTGTCGCGCCGTAGGCGGCGAGCAAAGAACGATGACCAGGGACCAACGATTCTTCCGAGAAATGGATGGGATGGTTATGACTGAACCGATGCCCGCCGCATTGCCCATTGCGCTCGTCATCTCTGACATTGACGGCACGCTGATCACCTCGAACCACGAGATTGCCGAATCAACGCGCAAGGCGGCGTTGCGGCTCTACGAGCGCGACATCAACCTGTCGCTGTGCAGCTCGCGCCCGCCGCGCTCGATCCGCCCGCTGGCCGAAACTCTCGCGCTGCGCTCGCCGTTCGCCGCCTTCAATGGCGCGTTGATCATCACCGCCGACGGCGAAGTCAAACTGCGCAGCACGATTCCGACCGAGGTGATTGCCCGCGTCAAAGCCATTGCCGATGAGTTCGGCATCGGCGTCTGGCTTTACGACGAAGAAGACTGGTGGGTCGCCGGGCGCGATGCCTTCGTCGAGCGCGAAGAACATACTTCGGGATTCGCCCCGCGCATCGAAGGCTACGACGAACGGCTCAAAGGCGAAGCCACCAAGCTCACCGTCGTTGGCCGGCCTGAGCTGGTGGCGCAGGCCGAGCAGCGTGCCCTCGCGGAGCTAGCCGGCGACATCTCGGCGTCGCGCTCAAAGCCGCGCTTTCTTGACGTCACGGCTTACGGCATTCACAAAGGCTCAGCCGTGCGGCGCATCGCCAGTGTGTTTGGTGTCACCCCGGCACAGGTCGCGGTCATCGGCGACGGGCCGAATGATATCGAGATGTTTCGCGAAGCCGGCATCAGCATCGCTATGGGTCAGGGCGTAGACGAAGTGATCGACGCGGCGCGCTTCATCACCTCTTCAAACGACAACGACGGCTGGGCGCGCGGCATTGAAAAGTATGTCCTGGGCGCGGCACAAACGGTGGGCGTTTAGGTTAAACAAGGGGAATCAGGATGTCATCAGAACAGGCAAAAGCGAAGCAGGGACAGTTCGGCATGATCGGCCTGGGCGTCATGGGACGCAACTTGGCGCTCAACGTCGAAGAGCATGGTTTTCCGGTCGCCGTCTGGAACCTCGAAACCGAGTGGGTGGACAGCTTCGTCAGCGAAAACGCCGCCAAGCAATTCATCGGCACACACACGCTCGAAGAATTCATTGCCGCGCTCGAACGCCCGCGCCGCATCATGATGATGATCAAGGCCGGCGCGCCCGTCGATATGACCATCGAGCGTTTGCAGCCGATTCTCGCGCCCGGAGACATCATCATCGATGGCGGCAACTCGCACTTCAAAGACACGCAGCGGCGCGAGGCCGATTTAAAGGCCGCCGGGTTGAACTTCGTCGGCTCGGGCGTCTCGGGCGGCGAAATTGGCGCGCGCTTCGGGCCGTCTTTGATGCCCGGCGGCGACCGTGACGCCTACGAACATATCCGCCCAATCTTTGAAGCCATCGCGGCAAAGACCGATTCCGGCCCGTGCGTCACTTATATCGGCCCGGACGGTGCCGGCCATTTCGTCAAGATGGTTCACAACGGCATCGAATACGGCGATATGCAACTGATCGCCGAAGCCTACGACATTCTGCGCCACGCGTTGTCGGCCTCTGCCGATCAACTGGCAGAGATTTTCGGCGAGTGGAATCGCGGCCAGCTCGAATCCTACCTGATCGAGATCACTGCCAACATCCTGCGCGTCAAAGATGAAGAGACCGGAAAGCCTCTGGTTGATCTGATTCTCGACAAGGCCGAGCAGAAAGACACTGGCAAATGGACGATGCAGGAAGCGATCATCGAAGGCGTGCCGGTGCCGACCATCGGCTCGGCCATCGAAGCGCGCTTTCTCTCGTCCATGAAAGACGAGCGCGTCGTTGCCAGCCGCAGTATTCGCGGCCCGCGCTCGCAAGCAACGCGCGGCGATAGGCAGAAGATCACCCAGGCGGTTCACGACGCGCTCTATGCGTCGAAGATTTGCTCTTACGCGCAGGGCATGAGCCTGATCGGCAAAGGCTCGGCGGCGCATAATTGGGCGATTAATCTGAGCGAGATGGCGCGAATCTGGAAAGGCGGGTGTATAATCCGTGCGCGCTTTCTGGATGCAATCATGAACGCTTACAACCGCCGCGCCGATCTGCCGAACCTGCTGCTTGACGACGAGTTCAACCGCTGGATCGAATCGGCGCAAGCGAACTGGCGACTGGCCGTGAAGACCGCCGCCGGCATGGGCGTCGCCATCCCGGCGATGAGCGCGAGCCTGGCTTACTTCGACAGCTATCGCACGGCGAGCCTGCCGCAGAACTTGACGCAGGCACAGCGCGATTACTTTGGCTCGCACACCTACGAGCGAATCGATCATCTGGAGCGCGGCCATATTCACACGGAATGGACAACTTAATAGGCAGAGGGGGAAACGATGAATGATGAATAATGAATGATGAATGATGAATTACAGAGGAAAAGGCAGGAGATTGTTTATAGATAATCCGGCTTCCGTTTCCTCTTCCGTTCATCATTCATCATTTATCACTCATCGTTTCCCCTAACGGAGGAGCAAATGACTGCACCGCAACATACGATTACCCCTGACGATGTCGTCCTGGCAGAAGACGCGCGCGTCTTGTCAATTGACATCGGCGGCAGCGGCTTGAAAGCCGCCATCCTCGATCTCAACGGCGATATGTTGAGCGAGCGCGTACGCGTCGAAACGCCGAAAAGCCTGGTGCCCGACGGCTTATTGCAGGCGCTCGTGAAGCTGGTCGAACCGCTCAGCGGTTATGACGTGGTATCGGTCGGCTTTCCCGGCGTCGTGCGCAAAGGGGTGATCATCACCGCGCCGAATCTCGGCACCAAGCAATTGAAAGGCTTCAATCTACAGATGGCACTCGAAAAGCAGCTCGGCAAGCCGGTACGCGTTTTAAACGATGCCGACATGCAAGGCTTCGCGGCGATCAAGGGCGAAGGCGTCGAGATGGTCGCCACGCTCGGCACAGGCTTCGGCACGGCGCTCTTTCTGGATGGCGAGTTGGGGCCGCACCTGGAGATTTCGCATATCCCGTTTCGCCAGGGCGAGGATTACGACCAGCAGGTCGGCAACGAAGCGCGCAAGAAGATCGGCAAGAAGCGCTGGAACCGTCGCGTCCAGCGCGCTATCAAGGTGCTGCGCATCCTGACGAATTTTGACCGGCTCTATATCGGCGGCGGCAACTCTGATAAGTTGACCTTCGAGCTGGAACCGGACGTCGAGGTCATCTCTAATGAATACGGCGTCCGCGGCGGCGCATGGCTGTGGCGCGCGAAAGTAAAAAGTAACGAGTAACGAGTTGAAAGTGATGAGTGATGAGTGGTGAGTGATGCGTGAAGCGTGCGTGACAATCCCTGCGCCTTCTTACTCATCACTTTCAACTCATCACGCATTACTCTCAGATGGGGTGAAGGGATGTCTACGAAGATGTTGAACCGTTCGGACGCGCAGGTGCGCGTTTATCGCGACGCCGGCGAGGTGGCGCTGAAGGCAGCGCGCCACTTCGCGCGGCTGGCCGATCAGTATATCGTCGGCTCGGGCCGTTTCACCGTGGCGCTGTCGGGCGGCTCGACGCCGCGCGCCATGTTTGCTCTGCTTGCGGAAGCGCAGTTTGCCGATACCGTCCCGTGGGAAGCGATCTATTTCTTCTGGGGCGACGAGCGCTGCGTGCCGCCTGACCACGCCGACAGCAATTACCGCATGGCGTACGAAACCTTGCTTTCACGCGTGCCGGTGCCGGCGGAAAACATCTTTCGCATCCCGGCTGAGCTGCCCGACCCCGAGCAAGCCGCCGAGGAGTACGCTGAAACTTTGCGTGCTTTCTTTGCCCGGCACGCGTCGGCGTCAGGCACGACACCGCTCATCGATAGGCCGCGATTCGATCTGATCTTTTTAGGGATGGGGCCGGACGGCCACACGGCGTCGCTCTTCCCCGGCACCACCGCCTTGCAGGTCACCGACAAAACAGTCGTCGCGAATTACGTCGAAAAGTTCAGCGCCAATCGCATCACGCTGACCGCGCCGACGATCAACAACGCCCGCAACGTCACCTTCGTGGCTGCCGGCAGCGACAAAGCCGAGCCGCTTCACGAAGTCTTGGAAGGCACCTATCAGCCGGAGCTTTATCCGAGCCAGCTTATCCATCCGCAACACGGCTCGCTGCTCTGGATGGTGGACGAAGCGGCAGCCGCGCGGCTCACGCAGCCACACGCGGCAGAATCTTAGCAGCTCACCACCTGGGCATCGGGAATCGAGCTATTCGATCAATGGCTTAACATAAACCCACAACGAACCGCCGCCGGCGGCAAAGAGGATAATAATTATGACTGCACAGAGCAAACCTGAACTCGCCAAAATTGGGATGGTCGGGCTCGCCGTCATGGGCGAAAACCTCGCTCTCAACATCGCCCGCAACGGCTATCCCATCGCCGTCTTCAACCGTGACACCACGAAGGTGGACAAGTTCCTCGACCGCGCCAAGTCGCACGCCGAAGGCCAGCAGGTCATCGGCGCTTATTCCATCGAGGAGTTCGTTGAATCCATAGAGCGCCCGCGCAAGATCATCCTGCTGGTCAAGGCCGGCGGCGCCGTGGATGCGGTCGTCGAACAGCTCAAGCCGCATCTCGACCAGGGTGACATCATCATTGACGGCGGCAACTCCTTTTATAAAGACACCGTGCAGCGCGAAAAGACGTTGAAGGGCGAAGGCTTCAACTTCATCGGCTGCGGCGTCTCGGGCGGCGAGAAGGGCGCGCTCTGGGGGCCGTCGCTGATGCCCGGTGGCGACCGCGCCGCTTACGAAGAGCTGCGCCCGATCTGGGAAAAGATCGCCGCGCAGGTCGACGACGGCCCCTGCGTCACCTACGTCGGCCCGAACGGCGCCGGCCACTTCGTCAAGATGGTTCACAACGGCATCGAATACGGCGACATGCAATTGATCGCCGAAGCCTACAGCATTCTGCGCTCGACGCTCGACCTCGAAGCCTCTGAGCTTGGCGACATCTTCTCCAAATGGAACGAAGGCGAGCTGAACTCGTTTCTGATCGAGATCACCGCCAAGATTTTCCAGGTGAAAGACCCGCAGACAGGCCACGCGCTGGTTGATCAGATTCTCGATGTCGCCGGCCAGAAAGGCACGGGCAAGTGGACATCACAGGTCGCGCTCGACTTCGGCGTGGTGATTCCGACCATGCAGGCGGCGGTTGATGCGCGCGTGATGTCGGGCTTGAAAGATCAGCGCGTTGAAGCGAGCAAGCAACTGCCGGGACCGACGGCGCGTTATGATGGCGACAAGCAGGCGATGATTGACGCGGTTCACGACGCGCTCTATGCGTCGAAGATTTGCTCTTACGCGCAGGGCATGAACTTGATCCGTCGCGGCTCGGACGAATACGACTGGGGGATCAACCTCGGCGAGCTGAGCCGCATCTGGAAAGGCGGCTGCATCATCCGCGCCCAGTTCCTCGACAAGATCAAGCAAGCCTATCAACGCCGCGCCGATCTGCCGAACCTGCTGATTGACCCGGATTTCAAAGCCTGGGCGCTGGAAGCGCAGCCCCGCTGGCGGCAGGCGGTGACGACCGCCCAGAGCATGGGGATTGCGGTGCCGGCAATGTCGGGCAGCCTCTCTTACTTCGATATGTACCGCACGGCGAGCCTGCCGCTGAACCTGACGCAGGCGCAGCGCGACTTCTTCGGCTCGCACACCTACCAGCGTGTGGACGACGCGAGCGGCCAGTTCATTCACACCGAATGGGAAGAAGACCTGGAGAAGCAGTAACCAGAGATCAGAAGTCAGTTGTCAGAGGTGGGCAACTGACTTCTGATCTCTGACAACCGACAACTGACAACCGACAACTGATAACTGATCGAGGATCGAAACCATGTCGAGCACGAACACAAACGACAATCCATTAAGACAGGGCATCCGGCTTGAGAAGACGGCAGAGCCATGCGTTGTTGTCATCTTCGGCGCGTCGGGCGATTTGACCAAGCGCAAGTTGGTGCCGGCGCTCTACCGGCTGGTGCAGCAGCGGCTGTTGCCGGCTGAGTTCGGCATCATCGGCGTCGCCCGCTCGGCGATGAGCGACGACGATTTCCGCAACAAGATGAAAGATGCGGTGATGACGTTTTCCGAAGCCAAGAGCGTAGACGAGTCGGTCTGGCAGAGCTTCGCGCAGGGCATCTATTACGTCGCCGGCGACATCAATGACCCGAAGACCTACCAGCAGCTCAAGGAGCGGCTCGAACAGATTGACAGCGAGCGCGGCACCGCCGGCAACCGCGTCTTTTATCTATCGACCGCGCCGTCGCTCTACAGCGAAGCCATCGAACAGTTCGGCGCGGCGGACCTCGCCCGGCCCAAGGAAGGCTCGTGGGTGCGGATCATCATCGAAAAGCCGTTCGGCCATGATCTGCAAAGCGCCAGGGATTTAAACAAGGACGTCGCCAGGGTCTTTGACGAAGAGCAGGTCTACCGCATTGACCATTACCTCGGCAAAGAGACGGTGCAGAACCTCTTGGTCTTCCGCTTCGCCAACGGCATCTTCGAGCCGATCTGGAACCGCCGCTACGTTGACCACGTGCAGATCACCAATGCCGAAGCGCTCGGCGTCGAAGGCCGCGGTGGGTATTACGATCAGTCGGGCGTGCTGCGCGATATGATTCAGAATCATGTCTTTCAGGTGCTGTCGCTGGTGGCGATGGAACCGCCCATCAACCTGTCGGCCAATGCGGTGCGCGACGAGAAGATTAAAGTCATGCACGCCGTCCACCCCATGCCGATGGATCAGGTCGAGCAGTTCGCCGTGCGCGGCCAGTACGGGCCGGGATCAGTCACAGGCCGCGAGGTGCCGGGTTATCGCGAAGAGTCGGACGTCAATCCTGAATCGAACACCGAGACCTACGCGGCGCTGAAGCTTTACTTCGACAACTGGCGCTGGGCCGACGTGCCCTTCTACATTCGCTCCGGCAAGCGTATGCCGAAGCGCGTCACCGAGATCGCCATTCAGTTCAAGCAAGCGCCGTTGCAACTGTTCAGCAACATCCCCGACCAGCAGTTCGAGCCGAACGTATTGATCGTCCGCATTCAGCCCGACGAAGGCATCACGTTGAGGATCGGTGCCAAGATTCCCGGACAGACAACGCGCATTCGCTGGGTCAACATGGATTTCCGCTATGGCGCGTCGTTCGGCGTGTCGTCGCCGGAAGCCTATGAACGCCTGCTGCTCGATTGCATTCTCGGCGATTCAACGCTCTATGCGCGTCGCGACATGACCGAGCGCGGCTGGGAAATCGTCCAGCCTATCCTCGACGCCTGGGCCGCCAAGAAGGCCAACTTCCCGAATTATCCGGCGGGCACCTGGGGGCCGAAAGAGGCTGAGGAGTTGATTGAGCGCGACGGGAAAGAATGGCGGCGTCCTTGACGATTTGAAATCTTCGGCTGAAGGCTTCAAATTGTTATCGAGGGGAAAAACATGAGTGCTACATCTACTATCAACGTCGGAGCCATCGAGAAGGAATTAACCTCGCTGTGGAAGCAGGCGTCGGAAGACGAGACCGGCGGTGTCGTGCGCGCCTCGATTCTCAACCTGATCGTCTTCGTGCCCGACCCGGCAGAGATCGCCGCGGTTGACGACATCGTGATAGACGTGACGGCGTCGCACCCCTGCCGCGTCATCGCGCTGGTCGCCGACCGCGCCTCCGAGGAGTCGAAGCTCACTGCCGAAGTCACGTCGCGCTGTACGCTGCCGACGCCAACCTCGAAGCAGGTTTGCTGCGAACAGGTGACGATTACCGCGAGTCAGGATCATCTGGACGAAGCGCCGAGCGCCATCGTGCCGCTGCTGATTGCCGACCTGCCGGTTTACCTCTGGTGGCGCGCCGAGCCGCGAGCCGAGGACAAAGAGCTCTACGGCTGGCTCACAGACATCGCCGACCGCGTGGTCATCGATTCGGCGAAGTTCAACGAACCCGAAGGCGACCTGGCGAAGATGGCTGCGGTGCTGGGCGGCGGGCGGCGCGGCCCGGCCCTGAGCGACATGAACTGGGCGCGGCTGACCGCCTGGCGGGCGCTGATTGCAGGCTTTTATGACGTGCCGGAGTATCGCCCGCTGCTCAAGCAGATGGAGCGCGTGACGATTGAATATGCGCCGCCGGCGGCTGACCCGGCAGCGATTTCGACGCGTGCTTTGTTGCTCGGCGGCTGGCTGGCAAGCCGTCTCGGCTGGCAGTTCAACCCGACGGCGACGGCGCGCGAAGATGGCGCGGCACGCTTCGAGTTCAACGCCGATGGCCGGACG
>JBJMGU010000027.1:0-46317 GCA_045807765.1 Blastocatellia bacterium | reverse complement strand
GCTGTTGTAGAGCATCGCCAGCGGGCGCGCGATGTCGTTGACCGCAAACAACGCCGTGCCGTTAGCCGACGAGAAGCTGTTATCAATGATGATGTCAGGCTGGCCGTTCAGCGCGATGCGCCCTTTCAGCACGACGGTCTGATTGCCGACCTGCCGCTCGGTCGCGGTGATGGCTGAAAAGAACGCGATGCGCGCCAGCACCGGCGTCAACAGCGAATCGGAGACCATTTCGAAATTATAAATCTCGGTCTTGTTGCGGCTCGTGTGTACGGTGAGCTTCACAGGGATCATGCGCGGCGCGGCGCCGAGCTGGCCGAAGACGCCCGTAGAGCGATCTTGATTGATCGAGCCGACCAGATTGCCGCCCGCCGCCAGCTTGAACGAGTTGTTGAGGTTCGGCACGACCGTGACCACCGAAGATTCGGCCATCGGCCAAGAGGTGCGGCCCGAACTGAGCCACGGGTGCCCGAAGGCGTAAATCTTCTCGCCGTCGCGATAGGTCACTGTGCCCGACGCATCAATCGTGAAATCGCCGCGCACCAGTTGGACGCTAACCGAAGTGCCGGGCGCGAGCGTGTCGGCATTAGCCGGCGTCATCGGCGTGATGCTCGACGAGCCGCCGACACCGGCGATGGGCTGGATGCCGAGCCGCTTGAGGTCTTCGCCAAAGGCGTCGAGCGCGGTCTGCGAAAAGCCCGAAAAGGTCACAGGTGTCGCAATGGGAACGATGGTGTGGCCGACGAAAGACGCGAGCTGCGGGCTGCTGCTTGCGGCGCGCGGGCCGATCTGCGCGCCGGATAATTCGGTCATGCCGCCGGGCATATTCAAGCGCGCCGCCGCGCTCACCAGCGTGTTGAAGCTGAGCGGGCTTGCCGTCGAGCGCGGCTCCTCTTTGCGGCCTTCTTCGATGACCTGAATCATGTTGCCGATGGGCTGGATGCCGGCGATGGGTTCTTTCTCGAAGGGGAAGGCATAAGCGACTGCGCCGACCAGCTTGCCGTCAATGTAAACGGGGCTACCGCTCATGCCGGCGAAGACGCTAGTGCGCTCGACCAGTGGCCCGCTCAACCGCGCGATGATGATGCTCTGCCGCGGGTTTTGAAAACCTTCGAGTGTGCCGAGAATTTCGACCTCGAAGCGTTCGGGCTTATTGCCCTGAAAGACTGACATGCCATAGCCTTTCATGCCCGGCTTCACGTCGCTGACCGGCATGAGTTTGGCGTCGGGGTCAGAAGCCAGCGCCACCATGGTGAGGATGGCGATAAAGCATAGCGCGGCGAAGATACGTCTCATAGAAGTTACCACTTGCCCAACAGATCACCTTTAAAATGCGTCCTCTACACTTGATAGAACGCCGATTGATGCCACGGGTTGCAGTCGGGATTGCTCAAATCGATGATAGCTGGCGCATTTTTACAGTGTCAAGACTTCCTTCATGCCGCATCACAATCACAACAATCGCAATTACCTTTGTCGCCCGCCGTCTTCTGGCGTAGTATCAGACGGACATTTTCAAGCCGTTGCTATGATGCCGATGATTGATATTCACAGTCATATCCTGCCGCAGACCGATGACGGCGCGCACAGCCTCGATGAGTCGCTGGAGATGTGCCGCCGTTCGGCGGACGACGGCGTCACGGTCATGGTCGCCACGCCGCACGCTCACGACCATATTCACACGACGCACGCGCCGGCCTTGCTGCGCGAAAAAGTGGACGAGCTGAATGGGCAGCTCGAAGGCCGCCCGCGCATCGTTTTGGGCTGCGAACTGCGCTTTACCCATGATGTGGTTAATCACCTCTGCAACACCAAAAGCGCGCCGACGATCAACGACGGGCCATACGCGCTGATCGAGTTCCCGCATCAAGTCGTGCCGCTCGGCTCTGAGCATGCCCTGTTCGATCTCTTGAGCCGCCAGATACGCCCGATCATCGCTCACCCTGAGCGCAACCTGATGCTGATGGCCGAGCCTGAGCGGTTTTATGAATTAGTCGAACTGGGGGTGCTCGGCCAGTTGGACACCGGCTCGATCACCGGCCAGTTCGGCAAGCGCGTTCAGCAGGCGGCACGCGTGATGGTAGAGCACGGCTTGATTCATTTCATCGCCAGCGATTGCCACAACACGCGCAATCGCCTGCCCGGCATGAGCGAAGCGGTCAAAGTAGTGGCCGATCTGATCGGCGAAGGCTACGCCGAGGCTTACGCCGCGGACAACCCGCTGGCGGTCGTCGAAGGTCGCTCCATCCCCGTGCGCCCCGCACCCATCTTGCCGAAGAAGAAAAAGTGGTGGCAGGTATTTGGCGGCTAATAGCGGATTGCAAACTCGGTTTGTCATTCGGATGAATAGCGGCGCGTGGAATCTCTTCACCGGGCATTGGTAAATTCGATCAACCGTTCGAGCTTCATCATCGCCTTGCCGCTGTCAATCGCTTCGGCGGCCAAGCGCACACCTTCCGTGAAATCGCCCGCGCGGCGACTGGCGACCAGCGCCGCCGCCGCGTTCAGCAGAACGATGTCGCGGCGCGGGCCAGGCTCGCCGCCCAAGACCTCCAGGATGATGGCGCTATTTTGCCGCGCATCGCCGCCGCGGATTGCTTCGAGCGGCGCGCGCCGCAGCCCGAAATCTTCGGGCATGACCGTGTAGGTGCGTAGCTCGCCCTCGGCAAGCTCGGTGACTTTGCTTTCGGCGCTGATGCTGATCTCATCAAGCCCGTCGCTGCCATGAACGACCAGCGCGCGCCGGCTGCCCAGCGCCTGCAAGGCGGCGGCGAGCATCTCGGTCAGCGGCGCCGCATAGACGCCGATCACCTGTGTGTCGGCGCCCGCCGGGTTCGTCAGCGGCCCCAGCATATTAAAGATCGTGCGGATGCCCATCTGCCGGCGCGTCGGGCCGACATACTTCATCGCCTCGTGCAGCAGCGGCGCATGCAGGAAGCCGATGCCGACTTCGTCAATGCAGGCGGCGATCAGCGTTGGCGCAAGCTCGATGCGGACGCCGAGCGCTTCGACGACATCGGCGCTGCCGCACTGGCTCGACACCGAACGGTTGCCATGCTTGGCGACGCGGACGCCGCAGCCGGCGACGACCAGCGCGGTCGCCGTCGAGACATTAAAGCTGCCGCTGACATCGCCCCCCGTGCCGCAGGTATCGATCAAGGCTTCGCGCTCGGTGCCGGCGATCTCCGAGCCGACAATACTCTGGGGACGGACGGGCGCGGCGCGGCGGCGCATGACGCGCGCAAAGCCGATAATCTCGTCAACGGTCTCGCCCTTCATGCGCAGCGCCGTCAGCAGCGCGGCGATCTGCGCATCGCTACACTGGCCACTCATGATCTGTTCCAGCACCGATTCAGCCTGCTCACTGCTCAGGCTGCGGCGCTCGACCGTCTGCTTGATCGCTTCGGTGATCGTCATCGGCAGACAAACTAGCACAGGGAAGGGGCTAGGGACTAGGGGCTGGGGGCTAGGGCCGGAAATTATGCTGAGATGGTTGCCACCGCGGCCCTTCTCCTGACCCTAGCCCCTAGTCCCCAGTCCCTAGCCCCTGCTGTTATCTTGCCCGAAAGCCGTCAACGTATTCATTCATACTGAAGGAGTGGTGATGATTGAGCCACAACAGTAAGTAGCTAACTGCCTGCCAAATAAGCAGCCTGTCGTCGGCGTGCGCTGCCGCGGCGCTGGCACCGCGCTTGCACTGATGCTTTCCCCGGAGACCTGTAAAGTCCCTGGCATCTGAATGCAAACTGAGTGATGCCCCCCATCCAAAAGGTCTTTTCGCAAACGCATGGAGCAATCACCGGCTCGACTTGATCAGGCGCGAAATCGCCTTCAGCCGCAAGTCAGCTGAATGAGCCAGCCAGCATTTCTGCTTCGAACAGAAGGTGAGGCAATGATGAAGCAATCCACTGGCGAACACACGAGCCCAGAATCGCCGGGGCTCGAACATCTGTTGCAGCAAGTCGAACGCTCGACATCGCATTACGAAGCCTTGAGCCTTGAGCGCTCGGCTTCCGACGCGCAGATTATCGCCGCTTATCAACGCGCCGCCGCCGTATTGCAGCCGTGGCGCAGCGCCCTGGAAACCAGAGGCGAAGCCGCCAGTGACGCGCTTGCTCGCGTCGAGCTGGCCACCAGCCGCCTGGCGCATGCCTATTCGGTGCTGTCGAATCCCAACAAGCGCGTCGAGTACGACCGCTTCGTCATTGTCAGAGCGCCCGGGTCGCCGATCAGTGACGCGCCCGCGCCGCCCGCCGCCGAGCCACAGAACGCCAATCCGTCGGACACCAGTAGCCCATCGGAAGCCGAGCCCTCGACGTTCGAAGATGCGAGCGCCGAGGCGGAACCGACTGCCGCCGATGAGAATCGCCGCCGCAGCCAGCGCTTCCCGCTCTCTGTGGCCGCGACGGTTATCGGCTATAACCGCAAGGCAGGCAAGTGGGCCGAAGAAGTCGAAACCGAAGACGCCAGTTGCACAGGGGTCACCTTGCGCCTGCGTCACCGTGTCCGCCACGGCACTATTCTTTACGTCACCTTGCCGCTGCCGGAGCGGCTGCGCAGCCATGACCTGAAGGAGCCGAATTACCGCGTCTATGCGCTGGTGCGGCGCGTTCACCCGGTCAAAGATGGCATGCGCACTACCGCCCTCGAATTCGTCGGCGAGCATCCGCCGGTCGGCTACCTCGATAAGCCCTGGGCGACCTTTCAGACTAAACCCTGGACCGGTGCCGAGCGCCGCCGCTCGCCGCGCAAGCCCGGCGGTCAGATGATCTGGGTCGAGTATTTCACAGAAGACCTGCAATGCCTGCGGCAAGAGGCCGGGCGCACCGAAGATGTCAGCGAAGGCGGGCTGCGCATCGCTGTCAAGGGCGCGCCTCCCGAATTCGAGTTCGTGCGCGTCAGCTACCCCGAGCGCGGCATCGAAAGCTACGCCGTCGTCTGCAATCGCTTTCTTAAGGATGACGGTCTGGAACGCCTCTGCCTGCGCTTGATTGATAATAGTGAACTGACAGAGCGCGCCGTGATGCGGCCTGAAGTCGAGGCGCTGGCGACGGCGCAAAAAGTGCCGGCCACACCGCCCCGTGGTCGCATCCTGGTTGCTGACGACGACCCGCCGCTGCGCCGCGTGCTCGGCAAGATTCTTACCTCTGCCGGCTACGACGTCGTCCTTGTCGAAGACGGCAAAGCAGCAGTCGAGAAAGCCGCCGAGATCAAGCCCGATCTCGTTATCACCGACGGGCTGATGCCGAAGATGCACGGCTTTCTGGTCTGCAAGGCGCTGAAAGAGATGAAGCCCGCACCGAAAGTCATCATGCTCACCGCCGTCTATACAAAACTGAACTACCGCTTTGAGGCGCGCGACCGCTACGGCGCCGATGAGCTGTTAACCAAACCCTTCGAGGTCGCCAACCTGCTCAAGTGCATTGAGCGGCACCTGGGCGGCACGCCGCAGGCAATGGCCGGATAGCCCAATACAAAGATGACGCGGAGACGCGGAGACGCGGCGAGGGAAGACAGAGAGACGGACGGCTTGTCTTCCTTTCTCCGCGTCCCCGCGTCGCCGCGTCCCCGTGTCTCCCTCTCTTGACCGCCCGCGCGCCGCGCGCATAAGATAGCGGCTCGCAAATCAACAAATAAAAAGCGCCAGGCAATCAGCGTGGCTTTGCGCAAAGGAGCGTGAAGGGTGTGGCAAGAATTCAAGAGGTTCATCGCGCGCGGCAACGTCATTGACCTGGCCATCGGCGTCATCATCGGCGCGGCCTTTGGCAAGATCGTCACCTCACTGGTCGAAGGCATCATCATGCCGCCCATCGGCATGATGCTCGGCAAGGTTGATTTCGTCGGCCTGTTTGTCGTGCTCGACCACGCCAAAGGCGAGCCGGCGTCGCTGGCCGACGCCAAAGCGAAAGGCATACCGGTCTTCGCCTATGGCCAGTTCATCAACGACATCATCAATTTTCTGATCATCGCTTTTGTGATCTTCATGCTCATCCGCGCTGTTCATCGCATCCGCGGCGTCAAAGACGAGCCGCCGCCGACCAAGAAGACTTGCCCGATGTGCGCGACCGAGATTCCGCTTGAGGCCAAGCGCTGCCCGTTTTGCACCTCGGAGCTGGCGGCGGCCTAGCCGTCAGCGTGATTTTGCAATCCGCTGACAGCTTTTACAGCTTTTTACACCGGCGTCAACACATTTACATCCCTACGCCGTAGAATCCTTGCTGAAACACAGAGCAAGTTCAAAGAGTTTCTCGACTACCAGTGGGAGGGGTTCTAAGGATGCACTGTATCCTCCCGCTGGCTGCCATTCCGCTTACGTCCGACCAACGCAGCCGGACCGCTCCAACCCACTTCACTGTTGCTGCATCTGCTTGACCTCTTCGACCAGCGACAAAGGCTCGAAGGCCGGCTGTGCAACTCAGGCAACGGCCCATCAAAAAACGAGGTTAATCAGCGCCGCTTCAGCCGACGAACTTATAGCCGGCGCGATGCACGGTGACGATATGCCTGGGGTCGCCAGGGTTGATTTCGATCTTCTGCCGAAGCTTGGCGATGTGCGTATCTACAGTGCGCGTCAGCGGGAAGCTGTCATAGCCCCAGACGTGATCGAGCAATTGGTCGCGGGTGACGACTTCGCCGGGATGCTCGGCAAAGTATTTCAGGATGCGGAACTCGCGTGGTGACAGCTCAAGCGGCGCCTGGCTTTTCGTCGCAGTATTCTTCTTAAAGTCCACGACAATGTCGCCAAAGCGCAGCACATCAATCAACTCTTTATTGTTGGCGGCGCGGCGCAGCACGGCTTCGACGCGCGCTGCCAGCTCCATGAAGCTAAACGGCTTGGTGACGTAATCGTCGGCGCCGATCTTCAGTCCGAGCACCTTATCAATCT
This sequence comes from Blastocatellia bacterium, assembly GCA_045807765.1. GTDB lineage: Bacteria > Acidobacteriota > Blastocatellia > UBA7656 > UBA7656 > DATENM01. The sequence goes on along the minus strand of JBJMGU010000027.1, from coordinate 39,434 downwards.
CCTGGCCGCGCGCCGTCAACATGATGATGGGAATCCGATTGCCCTTGCTGCGCAACTGGCGGCAGACATCCAGGCCGCTCAGCTTCGGCAGCATCACATCGAGGATCATGATGTCGAAATGACCATCGGCGGCCAGCGCGAGGCCTTGCGCGCCGTCTCTGGCCAGCGTCACCTCGTGGCCTTCGTATTGAAAGCCATCGTTGAGCGCCACCGCCATCGCGTTGTCGTCTTCGACCACTAACACTTTTGCCATTGTCACTGGACTCTTCTCCTCATTCAGCCGCGCGCCAATGATTGGCCGCCGGTTGCCACTCCCGGCGCGCTGGCGTCGCGTTCGCTGCCGGCGTCGGCGAGCGCCGGCAGGTAGATGGTAAAGGTACTGCCGCGACCGGGGCGGCTGTCGAGCATCACCTTGCCGCCGTGCGCCTCGATGATGTGCTTGACGATGGCCAGCCCCAGGCCGCTCCCCTTCACGTCATGCACTAACCCTGTGCTGACGCGGTGGAAGCGCTCGAAGACCTTCTCTTGATCTTCTTCGGGGATGCCGACGCCGCTGTCGCTGACAGCAAGCGTCACCCACTCGTCTTGACGGGCGAGCTTGAGATAAATGTCACGTGCCGCGTCGGAATACTTCACCGCGTTGTCGAGCAGGTTGACGAGCGCCTGTGTCATGGCGTCGGCGTCAAGGGCGACGCGTGGCAGGTTGGCCGCCGCCTCGAAGTGAATCGTGAACTCGTCCTGCTTGAAGCGCACCTCGAAGACTTTCAGCGTATCGGCGACCAGCTCGCCGAGCGCCGTCGGGTAGAAGTGATAGCTCTTCTGCCCTGACTCGATGCGCGAGAAGTCGAGAATGTTGTTGATCAACTGCGTCAGCCGCCGGCTCTCGGTTTCGATGTACTCACCGTACTCGCGCATCTTGGCGGCGTCTTTGACGCGCCCCAGTTTCAGGAACTCGCCGAAGACGCGGATCGAAGCCAGCGGCGTGCGCAGCTCGTGCGAGACGTTGCTGACAAAATCCGACTTCATCTGCGACAGGCGCATGGCGCGCGCCGCCGTGCGCAAGGTCAGCGCGATGCCGCCGATCAGAAACAGCGTCATCGCCACGCCGAGCGACAGGTTCATCACGAAGTTGCGCCGCGCCCACTGTGCCTCGGTCATGCCGCGCATGCGCGTTGCCAGGAACCAGCGCGTGAAGATGAAAGAGAAGCGCATATAGGCTTCCTCGTCTTCGGATGCGATGCGCTCTTCGCCGTAAATAGGATCGCCCTGCTCGTCATTGATCGCGACGATGACATCCTGATAGTCGGTCGGGAAGGTCTCGCGCAACGGTCGCTCAATCGCCCCCGGCAACACTTCTTTGAGGAAGTATTTTTGATCGATCACCATGCCACTGACGGCGACGATCTTTTCATTGGCCTCGACCACAGGCTTGACGACCAGCGGATACCACGGATTGCGATCATTGCCCATCGGCATGGAAACGACCTGGGTGCCGCCGCGAATGTAGATCAGATAAGCGGCGCAGGCGACGTTGATGGCTTGTAGCTCCGGCGCCGCCGGCTCTAGTTGCATACGGCGCGTCGCCGGGTCGTAGAATAGCACTGCCCCTTGATTGACGCCGTTGCGCGTCGTGTCAACGACGACGAAGAAGCGCCCCGCGCCGGGAATGTTCTTTTGTGAGAAGTGCGCGGCGACGGGCTGCAAAGCGGCGATCAGCGCGGCGTCGTCTTTGGCTTGAATCTCGCCGCCGGCGCGATTGCTGATGGCTTCGGGCGGCACGCTCAAGGCGTCAACGGCATTGTCGTAATAGAAGGTGTGAACCTCTTTGACGACAGTGCGCAGGTAATCGCGCATGACTTCTTTGCGGTAGATGGGCAGCGTCTTTTCCAGCGACTTCAGCGAGCGGTATTGCCAGTAAATGATGAAGACGAGCGGAACGGCCACCGCGAGTGTGCCCATTAAGAGAGCGCGTTTTTTTAGGAACGTCTTCAGCCTCTCCATCTCAACGGTTCCCTTCCGCGTGGTTTAATATACAGCAGCCGGCGCCGGCGCAAAGCACACGCCGCTTGCTTTTTACATCCTTTTGACAAGTTTCACAAGATTTGACCGGCAGCGCGCAAAAGCGTGAAATGTTTCGTTTTTATTGCGTCCAGACAAGGGTATTGAACCCGCCATGCGGACTCCTGTAAGATTATATCAGTAGCTTTCTTCAGGGGGATTCAACGGATGAAATCAAGCAAAGGGTTGGTGATCGGGGTAGCGATTGTACTGGCCACCGTGGCCGCGATTTTTGGCTTCCAGTGGAAAGCGGTCGGGCAATCGGCGCGCATCCAGACGGCGCAAGCGGCGAGCAACGAAAGCAACGCGCCGGCCTCAGCGGTTGGCATCGAGCGTTTGTCGGCGGCGGCAAAACCGGCGGCAGAGACGAGCACGGCAGCGGCGGGGCTGTTTGCCTCGGCGGCTTCGCGCAATGCTGATTTGCAGGACAGCCTGACGTGGGCCTTCGGCGGCAAATCGCAGCGCGGCTGGCGGCTCTACGCGCCGCTAGTTGGCGGCTTGATCGGCGCCGACGGCGCGCAGACGAGCGGTGATTTCGCGGCGCAGTTATCGCGCTGGCAGCAGCAGCACGGCGCGTCGGCAAACGGCGTCCTTGATAGCGCCACCTGGTCGCAGATGGTCTCCAACTGGCAGGCGAACCGCTTGAAAGATCACAGCCGCCCGACGGCGGAAGAAGTGGTGACGATCCCGACGACAGAGTGCTACGACCCGTCGCGGCCCGAAGCCTTGCGCCAGGTCGAGCGCCGCACCTATGCCGCGTACAAGCAGATGATTGCGGCGGCGGCCTCGGACCCTTCGCTCGGCTTACAGGTGACGCGCGACGGTCAGCTCGCTGACAGCGAGAAATATTTCAAAGTGGTCTCGGCGCTGCGCACGCCCGAATATCAGGCGCAGTTGCGGTCGCAGTCGCCCAACAGCGGACGCGCCGGGCTTGCGGTCAACAGTCCGCACTTTACCGGGCGCGCGCTTGATCTGTATGTCGGCGGCGAGCCGGTCAGCACGAAAGACGAAAATCGCGCCATTCAGACGCAGACCAGGGCGTATCGCTGGCTGGTGAAGAACGCCGGGCGCTTCGGCTTCCGCCCGTACTTCTACGAGCCGTGGCATTGGGAGTACGTCGGCAAGTAAGGCAGACGACACAAAGCTTGAGGCAAGGCAAAAGCGCCGCGCGATTCTGCGCCATCGCTTTTGCCTTTTTTGTTTGGCGTTGCGCGCCTCTTTCCGGCATGCGATGCTTCTGGCCGTCGCGCGAAACGATGAAACCATTTGCCAAAGTCCATCGCTACGTCGAAGGCTACGCGCTGCTCAAAGAGACGCGCGGCGTCGTGGTCGCGGTATCGGGCGGGCCGGATTCCGTCGCGTTGCTTGACATGCTCGCGCGTTTGCAGGCATCTATTCACATCGCGCACCTCAATCATAAGCTGCGCGGCAGTGATTCAGACGAAGACGCCGAGTTTGTGCGGCGGCTGGCCGAACAGCTCGGCTTGCCAGTGACGGTAGAATGCGCCGACGTGCGCGCGGCGGCTGAGCATGCGCGGCGCGGCATTGAAGACATGGCGCGGGCGATTCGCTATGACTTCTTGCTACGCGTCGCGCGCGCGACCGGCGCCGACCGCATCGCAACAGGCCACACCAGAAGCGATCAAGCCGAAACCTTCCTGATGCGCCTGATGCGCGGCGCCGGCACGCGCGGTCTTGCGGCGATGCGCCCAGTGAGCGCCGTCCCGGCGCGCGACGCGGGGACGCGGCGACGCGGGGACGCGGCGAGGGATTGTTCATCAGACAATGCCGCTTCCGCACACTCAATAAATCCAAGTGATACGGTCTCCGCGTCTCCGTATCTCCGCGTCTCCGTGTCACTCATCCGCCCGCTGCTCTGCATCACGCGCAATGAAGTGGAAGCCTACTGCGACGGGCGTGGCTTGAGCTATCGGCTGGATGCGACGAATCTGGTCGGCGAGTACACGCGCAACCGCGTGCGACGCGACGTGCTGCCGGCGCTGCAAGCCATTAACCCGCAGGTGGTCGAAGCCATTGCGCGCGCGGCTGAACAACTCGCCGCCGATGAAGAAGCGCTTGATGAGCTGGCGAATCGTTTTCTTGATGCGGCGCGCGTCGAGCCTTCCGAGGAATCATGCGAAAGCGCAATCGCCGCGTATCGCGTCGCCGCGCTCAGCGAGCCGCCCGCCGGTTTGCAGAGTCGAATGCTGCTTGAAGCGGCGCGGCGCGCGCGCGTCGTCGGCGAAGAGATCACCGCAAAGCATGTCGCCGCACTTCAATCATTGCTTGATGAAAAGATGCGCGGCAAACGCATTCAACTCTCCGGTGGCCTGGAAGTCTGGCGTGAATTCGAGGCTCTCATCTTCAAGCGCGCCAGCGAAGCGGCAGACGACTATGCCTTTGAATTGAGTGCCGCGCAGCCTGTGGTCGAAGGCGGCGGTCTGCGGCTCATCATCGAGCGCGGCTTGCCGGCCAGTCAGATGCCGGCGCTCATCGAGCAGGCCGCGCGCTTGAAAACCGAGCACCGCCGCGACTGGCTGATGGCCGTTCTCGACGACGAGGCGCTGCCTGCGAGCTTGACCGTTTGTCCGCGCCCGCAAGGCGCGCGCGCCCGTCTGGCGGGGCACCAAAAAACAATTAAGTTGAAAAAGCTGATGATTGCCCATACAATCCCGGTCAGCCGCAGGGCTACATGGCCGGTTGTGATGACGACCGATCAACGCTATGTATGGTCGCCGGGACTGCCCCCAGCCGTTGACTTCGCGGCGCACGACGCCACCCGCTCCCTTGCCATCGTGCGCGCCTCGGAACCTCTAACCCTTTGCAGGAGCACCGATGGATAACAACCTTCAAATCGTCCGTAGCGAGCAGGAGATTCAAAACCGCATTCAAGAGCTTGCCGCCGAAATCCGCAATCAGGTCGCCGTGCGCGAGCTTACAGTCGTCGGCCTGCTCGATGACGCGTTCGTCTTCCTGGCCGACCTCATTCGCGCCCTCGACCTGCCGCTCAGTTGTTGCTTCATGAAAGTCAGCCGCCATCGTCACGGCGGCCAGACGGAAGTGATGTTCACCAGCGAATTCGACCCGCGCGGGCGCGACATCCTGCTCGTCGGCGGCGTCGTCGCCACCGGCGTGACGCTCGATTATGTGACCAAACATCTGGCCGACCGCGGCATCAAATCACTGCGTACCTGCATGCTGGTGGACAAGCCGGGCGAGCGGCGCGTTGACATTCGGCCTGACTTTGCGGCTTTTCAAGGCGACGGCGGCTTCGTCTTTGGCTACGGGCTAGGATTACAGAACCAATTCCGCCAGCTACCGTATTTGGCAGTGACGAAGTGAGTAGGCAGCAGGCAGCAGGCAATAGGCAGTTAGGAATTGCTTGTGAAGCACGGCCACGCGACGGAACATCTGCGTTTTGAAAACTGCCTACTGCCTGCTGCCTGCTGCCTACTGTTTTCGCAACAAAAGCACAACACAGGCTGCGGGGGCAGGTTATTGCGCATCAAAATGGAGTCAGTTAGAATGAAATTACGCGCGCAAGGCGCAGTTTTCTTGGAGGTATCAGGTGAACTCAACTGTTAGACAGATCATTTTTTGGGTGCTGATTATTGGCGGCGCATTCCTGCTCTATCAGGTCTTCAATGGCAAAACGACGACCAGGGACGCCAAGATCAATTATCCGCAACTGCTCCAGAAAGCGCAGGACAAACAGATTCGCAACGCGACCATCGAAGAAGGGCGCGGGGTGCGCGGCGAACTCACCGACGGCCAGACGTTCAATATCGATCTGACCAACGAGTTCATTCAGGCCGAGCTTGCCAAGAAGTTCAACGAGAGTGGCGTGGACTTTTCGTTCAAGAGCTCGTCATCGAGCCAGTGGCTCATCGGCCTGTTGAGCTACGCGCCGCTGCTGGTCTTTATTGGCTTGTGGATTTTCATGATGCGGCAGATGCAATCGGGCGGCAACAAGGCGCTGTCGTTCGGCAAGTCGCGCGCCAAGCTGCTCAGCAACCAACAGAAGCGCGTTACTTTCAAAGACGTCGCCGGGGTTGACGAAGCCAAGGAAGAATTACAAGAGATTATCGAATTTCTGAAAGAGCCGCAGAAGTTCCAGAAGCTCGGCGGGCGCATCCCGAAGGGCGTGCTGATGATGGGACCTCCGGGCACCGGCAAGACCTTGCTGGCGCGCGCCGTCGCCGGCGAAGCCAATGTGCCGTTCTTCTCGATTTCGGGCTCTGATTTCGTTGAGATGTTCGTCGGTGTCGGCGCTTCGCGCGTCCGCGACCTCTTCGAGCAGGGCAAGAAGAACGCACCGTGCATCATCTTCATTGACGAAATTGACGCGGTCGGGCGGCATCGTGGTGCCGGCCTTGGCGGCGGCCACGACGAGCGCGAGCAGACGCTTAATCAGTTGCTTGTCGAAATGGACGGCTTTGAATCGAACGACGGCGTCATCCTGATGGCCTCGACCAACCGCCCGGACGTGCTCGATCCGGCGCTGCTGCGTCCGGGCCGCTTCGACCGCCGCGTCGTGGTCAATCGCCCCGACGTCAAGGGCCGCGAAGGCATCCTCGCCGTTCATACGCGCAAGATTCCGCTCGGCGATGACGTCGACATCAATGTGATCGCGCGCGGCACGCCGGGCTTTACGGGCGCTGATCTGGCGAACCTTGTGAATGAAGCGGCGCTGAACGCGGCGCGTTACAATCGCAAGACCGTCGCCATGCTCGACTTCGAGTGGGCGAAAGACAAAGTGCTGATGGGCACCGAGCGCCGCTCCATCGTCATGTCGAACGAAGAGAAGCGCAACACGGCTTATCACGAAGCGGGTCACACGCTGGTCGGCATCAAGGTGCCGAACGCCGACCCCATTCACAAAGTCTCGATCATCCCGCGCGGCATGGCTCTGGGCGTGACCATGCAATTGCCGGAAGCCGACCGTTACTCGCACACTAAAGATTATCTCGAAGGCCAGGTTGCCATCCTGATGGGCGGGCGCATCGCCGAAGAGACCTTCTTGAATCACATGACGACCGGCGCGTCGAACGACATTGAGCGCGCCACGGAGCTGTCGCGCAAGATGGTTTGTGAGTTCGGTATGTCAACGCTCGGACCGATCACCTATGGCAAGAAGGAAGAGCAGATCTTCCTGGGCCGCGAGATCGCTCAGCATCAGGATTACAGCGAAGACACGGCAATCAAGATTGACCAGGAGGTCAACCGCATCGTCACCGAGCAGTACAACCGCGCGCGGCAGATCATTGTCGAAAACAAAGAGGCGATGATCCGTCTGGCTGAAGCCCTGCTCGAACGCGAGACGTTGGATTCGGTGCAGATTCGCCGGCTGGTCGCAGGCTTGCCGCTCGACGACGACGAGCCGACACCGACGCGCACCGACAAGCCGAAGAGCGAGCCGCGCCCGTCTGTGCTCAACCCGATCCTCCCGGTTCCAGGTGACGCCAGAGCGTAAGAATCAACGACTCCTAAGCCGTGGGCCGCAAGCAGCAACCTGCTGCTTGCGGCCCTTTCTTTTTCGCGGTCAATCTTTGTCGTGGCGGCGGCGCGTTGACATCGAGTCAATCGAGCGATTCGATCTGGATGCGCGTTCCCGTGAAGGTCCCGCGGTCTGTGAAAACCACATTGCCACTGGCGTCAAAGACTTCGACTTTGAACGGCCCGCTCCACTTGTCCTGCGCCGCATCGAGCCGCAGCGTGCCGATGACTTTGAGCGACCCGCTGAGTTGGCTGTCGGCGCCGCCGATGAGCGAAGTGAAGGTGTAGGCCACCTGGCTGCCGCCGATGTTGGCCCAGTTGCCGTGGGCAGCGGTTTCAAAGGCGCTCGGCTCGTCGCCGATGACATTGCCATCCGACGTGAAGGTGAGCAGCGCCTTAAACTGTCCCTGAGCCGCCGTCTCGCCCAGCACCGCGTAGGAGCCGGGCAGCATCTTGGCCGTCTTATCCTGAATCTTGAAATTGCCCGGGCCCGACTGGGAAGCTCCCGTCATGGCCAGCGCGGTGATGAGTATGCTCAGTGCGATGGTGTTTGTCAGACTCTTCTTAATCATTGAATTTTCTCCTCCCAGATTTATTTAGCCGCTTTCCAAAAAATTTGAAAAACAACCCGCTGCGAATATAATCGTTGCGCGCCGGCGGGTAATGACAGACCTGTGACAAAGAGGTGATATTTGGCCGGTGCCATTCATCCCAGGCAGGTGGAGTGATGGCTGATGCACACGACCGCTTCGATGACGTGACGATTGACCGCGCCGGCTTTCGTGTTTTAAAAGGCGATCGGGCGTGTCCGCTGACGCCGCGCGCTTTCGACGTGCTGCTGTTTCTGATCGAACACCGCGGTCGGCTCGTTGAGAAGCGCGAGCTGTTCGATCGTTTCTGGAGCGACGCGTTCGTCACCGATAACGCGTTGACGCGGGTCATTAAAGAGATACGCCAGGCCATCGGCGACAACGCTACGACGCCGCGCTTCATCGAGACCGCCCCGAAACGCGGCTACCGCTTCATCGCCGAGCTTGCGCCGCCGGCGACTGCCAGGACTGGCGGCGCGCTGGCAAATTCGATTGCCGTCTTGCCTTTTGTCAACGCCAGCGCCGACGCCGAATATCTCAGCGACGGCATCACCGCCGGCATCATCAACACGCTCTCGCAACTGTCCGGGGTGCGGGTGCTGGCGCGCAGCACCGTCTTCAGCTACAAACGGCGCGAAGCCGTGGCGCCGCAGGTGATCGGCAAAGCGCTCAACGTTGGCGCGGTCGTCACCGGCAGGGTCGAGCCGCTCGGCGACAGCCTCGTCATCAGCGCCGAGCTGGCCGACGCGACCGACGGCACACATCTCTGGGGCCGCCAGTACACGCGCCGGCTCGCCGATGTGCTGGACGTTCAAGAGGAGATCGCCCGCGAGATTTCCGATAACCTCCGGTTGCAGCTTTCGAGCAGGGAACAGGAGCAACTCGCCCGGCGTTACACGCAAAACGCGGAGGCCTATCGGCTCTACCTGAAGGGCTACTACTCGCTTTACAAATTCACGCCCGCTGGCTTGATGAAGAGCTTCGACTACTTCAACCGGGCGATTGCAAGCGACCCGGACTATGCGCTGGCCTATGCCGGCCTGGTCGAAGCCTACTTCAACCTCTCTTTCCTGTCCTCGCCGACCGACGTGTGGACGAAGGCAAAAGCGGCGGCCCTCAGGGCCTTGCAGCTTGACGGCAATCTCGCGGAGGCACACTATGCCTTCGCGCTCGTCAGTCTCTGTTATGACCGCGACTGGCGCACGGCAGAGAAAGAGTTCAAGCGCGCCATCGAGCTTAGGCCCGGCTATGGGTTGGCGCATGACTGGTACGCCATCGGCGTGCTGGCGCAGGCGGGGCGCTTCGACGAAGCCTTCGCCGAGATCGGCACGGCCATGGAACTCGACCCGCTGTCGCTCGCCACCAACTGCGACTATGGGACGATTCTCTACTGGGCGGGCCATTATGAGCAGGCGCTTGAGCAACTGAAGAAAGTCGTCGAGCTGGAAAACAACTTTTACATCGCGCACGTCTTTTTAGGGCTGGTGCTGCTACAGACCGGAGAGTTGGCCGAGGCGATCAGCGAACTGCGGATAGCCTGCGAGCAGTCGAACAATCCACTGACGACGGGCTTTCTCGGCTCCGCGTACGCCAGGGCTGGCGAAACGTCGAAGGCGCGAGAGGCGCTCGCCGAGCTGCTCAACCAGTCCGAGAGCGGTTATGTCCCGCCCGATGCCATCGCCGTCATTCATCTGGGACTCGGTGAGCGGGCCGAGGCGTTCGAATGGCTGCGCAAGGCGTGTGACAAACGGACGTTCGTTTCGCTTTCGCTTGCGGTCGATTCGGTATTCGAGCCGCTGCGCGATGATCCGCAGTTCGCCGACCTGCTCAACCGCAACGGCCTCGGGTCGTGAATATCCGGCGCGTCCCGCTTGCCGGTTAGGCGCGCGCCTGCACGCATCACCTCTTGTCACTCAGAAGAGTTTGCGGCTGTCGAGCAGGATCGTCACCGGGCCGTCGTTGACGAGGCTGACTTGCATCATCGCCTGGAAGATGCCGGTTTCGATTTTAATGCCCTGGACGCGCGCCCGGCTGACGAAGTATTGGTAAAGCGCATTGGCGCGCTCCGGCTCGGCGGCGTCAATGTAAGAGGGCCGGCGACCCTTGCGCGTGTCGCCGTAGAGTGTGAATTGCGACACGACCAGCATTGCGCCGTTGGTGTCTGCGAGTGAGCGGTTCATCTTGCCGGCTTCGTCGCGAAAGATGCGCAAGCCTATAATCTTGTCCGCCAGATAATCGGCGTCTGTTTGCTCGTCTTCACGCGCGACCCCGAGCAGCACCAGCAGCCCGGCGCCGATCTCGCCGACCGTCCGGTCATCCACCTCGACTTTTGCTGACGTGACTCGTTGAACGACAGCGCGCATAGGCAGACTTTATACCACGAGGAGCGAATCTTAAGACAATAAGATATGCAGCTTGTTCGACCGGCTACTTGCTGGCGGCCTGGGTGTGGTAATCCTGGAGCGAGCGCACCTGAAGCTCTTCGTCGCGCAGGGCGCGGATCGCCGCGACCGTCGCCTTTGCGCCCGTCAGCGTCGTGATGCAGGGCACGGCATACTGCATGGCGGCGCGGCGAATGGCGCGCTCGTCGTAAAACGACACGCGCCCGAGCGGCGTGTTGATGATCAGATCGATCTGCTTGCTCTTTACCAGGTCGGCAATGTTCGGGCGGCCTTCGTTGACTTTGTAAACTACATCACACGACAGTCCTGCGCTCGTCAGACGGCGCTGCGTGCCGCGCGTCGCCACCAGACGGAAGCCCATCTCGTGAAGCTGCCGCGCCAGCTCGATGACTTCGCCCTTGTCCTGATCGTTGACGCTGACGAAGACTGCGCCTTCACGCGGCAGGCGCAAGCCCGCGCCCTGCTGCGCCTTCAAGAACGCGCCGCCGAAATTCTCTGCCACGCCCATCACTTCGCCGGTCGAGCGCATCTCGGGGCCGAGTATCGGATCAACGCCGGGAAACTTCACAAACGGGAAGACCGGCGTCTTGATGTAGAAGCGATCTACCACCAGCTCATCCGGTAAATGAAACTCCGCGAGCTTGCGGCCAATCATCAACCTGGCGGCGATCTTCGCCAGCGGCACGCCCGTGGCTTTCGACACGAACGGCACGGTGCGCGAGGCGCGCGGGTTCACTTCCAGCACGTAGACCATGTCGCCCGCGATGGCGAATTGAATATTCATCAAGCCGACGACGCTTAAGGCCCGCGCCAGCTCTCTCGTATAGCGGCGCATCGCTTCCAGATGCTCGGCCTTCACTTCATAAGGCGGCAGCACGCACGACGAATCGCCCGAATGGATGCCGGCCTCTTCGATATGTTGCTGGATGCCGGCGATGACTACCGACTCGCCATCAGCCAGCGCGTCGACGTCAATCTCGCCGGCGCTCTCTAAGAAAGAATCGATCAACACCGGATGCTCGGGCGAAGCTTCGACGGCGTGCGTCATATAGTTGTCGAGGCTGGTCTCGTCATAGACGATCTGCATGGCCCGCCCGCCCAGCACATAACTTGGGCGCACCAGCACAGGGTAGCCGATACGCGCGGCGACTTCGCGCGCCTCTTCCAGAGACGTGGCGGTGCCGTTCGGCGGCTGCGGGATCGACAGGTCCCTGAGCAGCTTGCCAAATCGCTTGCGATCTTCGGCCAGGTCAATCGCTTCGGGCGAGGTGCCGACGATGGGCACACCGGCTTTGAATAAGCGCATCGCCAGGTTCAACGGCGTCTGCCCGCCGAACTGCACGATGACGCCGACGGGCCGCTCGCGCTCGACGATTTCCATCACGTCTTCAAAAGTGATTGGCTCGAAGTAGAGCCGGTCAGAGGTGTCATAGTCGGTCGAAACCGTCTCCGGGTTGCAGTTGACCATGATCGATTCATAACCTTCTTCTTTGAGCGCGAAGGCCGCGTGGCAGCAGCAATAGTCAAATTCGATGCCCTGGCCGATGCGGTTCGGCCCGGAGCCTAAGATCATGACTTTCCGCCGGTCAGTCGTCGCCGCTTCATCTTCGTCTTCGTAGGTCGAGTAGAGATAAGGCGTGTAGGATTCGAACTCCGCGCCGCAGGTGTCGACGCGCTTGAAGACTGGCGACACGTTCACATGGCGCCGCGCCTGACGAACCTCGTCTTCGGTCGTGTTTAAGAGCGCCGCGAGCCGCTGGTCGGAAAAGCCCATGCGCTTGGCTTCGCGCCATTCGTCGCGCGTCACCTGCTCAAGCGGCTTCTGCCGCAGCTCGGCTTCGCGCTCGCTGATCTGTTGCAGGTTGTCGAGGAACCAGCGATCAATCTTCGTCAGCTCGTGCAACTCTTCGACCGTGTAGCCGTGCGCCAGCGCGTGCATCACAAAATAGACGCGCTCTGCCGATGGCACGACCAGCCGGCGGCGCAGCTCGACTTCATCGATGCTTTCCGGCACGCGAAACGAGCTACGCACTTCGAGCGAGCGCAGTCCCTTCTGAAAGGCTTCCTTGAAGGTGCGCCCGATAGCCATCGCTTCGCCTACGGATTTCATCTGCGTGCCGAGCGTCGGGTCAGAGGCCGGGAACTTCTCGAACGCCCACTTGGGAATCTTCACGACGCAGTAATCAATCGTCGGCTCGAAGCTCGCCGGCGTCTTGCGCGTGATGTCATTGGGAATTTCGTCGAGCGTGTAGCCGACGGCGAGCTTGGCGGCGATCTTGGCAATGGGGAAGCCTGTGGCCTTTGAAGCCAGCGCCGACGAGCGCGAAACGCGCGGGTTCATCTCGATGACGATCAGGTCGCCGTTCGTCGGGCTCAAGGCGAATTGAATGTTCGAGCCGCCGGTTTCGACGCCGACTTTGCGGATCACCTGAATCGCCGCGTCGCGCATCACCTGATACTCGCGGTCGCTGAGCGTCTGCGCCGGCGCGACCGTGATCGAATCGCCGGTGTGAACGCCCATCGCATCGAAGTTCTCAATCGAGCAGATGATGACGACGTTGTCGGCCATGTCGCGCATCACCTCAAGCTCGTACTCCTTCCAACCGATGATCGATTGTTCGATCATGGTTTCGTGAATCGGCGACGCCGAGAGCGCGCGGGCGACGATCTCTTCGTACTCTTCGGCATTGTAAGCGATGCCGCCGCCGGTGCCGCCGAGCGTGAACGACGGGCGGATGATCGCGGGAAAGCTGACCATCTGAATCAGCGCGCGAGCTTCTTCCATCGTCTTGGCGAAACCGGAGCGCGGCATGTTCAAGCCGATCTCTTCCATGGCGCGCTTGAACAGCAAGCGGTCTTCGGCGACTTTGATAGCGTCGAGCTTGGCGCCGATCAATTCAACATTGAAGTGATCGAGTGTGCCGTCTTCGGCGAGCGCGACGGCAAGATTGAGCGCCGTCTGGCCGCCCACGGTCGGCAGCAGCGCGTCGGGTCGCTCGCGCTCGATCACTTTGCGCACGATTTCTGGAGTGAGCGGCTCGACGTAGGTGCGGTCGGCCAGCTCCGGGTCGGTCATGATCGTCGCCGGGTTCGAGTTGATCAATACGACTTCGAAGCCTTCCGAGCGCAGTGCTTTGCAGGCTTGCGTACCGCTGTAATCAAACTCACAGGCCTGGCCGATGACAATCGGCCCTGAGCCCAGGATGAGAATTTTTTTGATGTCGATTCTTTTAGGCATGTCAATTCTAAGCGGGCAACAGAATCATTCGTAAGCCAGCGCCTTGACCGGGTCTTGATTGGCGGCGCGCAACGCCGGGTAGAGCGCGCCGAGCACGCCGGCGAGCATCCCTAAGACCAGCGCATACAACAGCCACATCGGCTCAAGCTCGACATTCATCGTCGTCAGCCGCGTGATCAACAGCTTGCCAAGCGCCGAAAGCGTGAAGCCGACCAGCACGCCGAACGCGCTGATTAACAACGCTTCCTTTTCGATCTCGCCGGCGATGAAAGCGCGCGACGCGCCGAGGCTCTTCAAGACGCCGATCTGCCGCGTACGCTCGGCAACCGTCGTGTACATCGTCAGCAAGATGACCAGCGAGCTGATGATGATCGACAGCGCGATGACGACTTTCAAGAAGGTTTGCAGCGCCGGCGTGCCCTGCGAATAGATCAGCGGCAGGTCGCGCGTCATGGTGATGCTATGGTCGGAGAAGCGCGCTTTGATGCGCTCGGCGATATCGTCCTGACGCGCCGGGTCGCTGACCTTCACAAGAATCGTCGAGCAGAGATTCGGGCGATTCAGATAGGTCTGCATGGTCGCCAGCGGAATCTTGATGCGGCCTAATGATTCCGGCTCGTAGATGCCGACGACGCGAAACCGGCCATCGAGCAGTTCCATCTCGTCGCCGAGCTTGATCTTCTTCTGCCGCTGTTGAATGCGGTCAATCATCACTTCGTCAGGGGCGCTGATGGGCCGGCCTTCGACGACGCGAATATCCGAAACGTGCCCGAAGCGGTCGAAATCGATGCCATCGATCATTCGCCCTTGCAGGTTCTGGCCGATGGGCACGGCGTCTGAGACGCCTTCGATGGTGCGCAGTTCATCAGCGATCTGCACGTTCATCGATAACGTCGGGTTGAGGCTCAAGCCAAAGACGGTGCCCGGCGGGCCGAAAAGAATTTCTGCCGTCAGCGCCGCATTGCGCCGCCCCTGTTCGTTGAGGAAGCCATGCGCGATGCCGACCGTCAACACGACCAGCACGACGCCGAGCGCCACACCCGCCATCGTCGTCACCGTGCGCGTCTTGCGGTAGAGCAGATTCGAAATGACCAGATTATCCATGATTGCATTCGTTGCGCGACTTCAAATCCTAAATTTTAGAGTTCGGCAGCGGCTCTGACAACCAAAACGCGAAATGGAACCACCGATGAACACCGATGGAGAAGAGAATTCACCACCCGCTATTTGATCTCTGTTCATCGGTGTTCATCGGTGGTTTCTTTCTTCGCTCTCTGAATGTGATGGCGGCAATCGCGCCAAGCCCGTAGGCGATCCAGACGAAAGCGCGCAGCTTGCGAATGATCGCCAGCGCCACGCCGGCGCTCGACCCCAGGCCAATCGCCTGGAGCGTCAGCGCGTTGCCGCTCTCGTAAACTCCGGCGCGCGTCGGCACGAAAAAGAACGCGCCGTTGATTACTTTCGTCACCGCCTCGACGACAAAGCCGGCAGCAAGCGACGCCGGCAGATCCATCAGCGCAAGAATCAGGCAGACTTCGATGACGTTAATCAAGTGTGACAGCAGATTGACGGCAAAGATGCCGAAGAAGGCGCCGCGCCTTTGCTCATAGAATGCGTAGACGTTGGCTTCGACTTCGCGGACGCGGGCGATGGCCGTGACAAAACGCGAGGATGGACTTTCCTGCTCAGCGGTCATGCGGCGCGCCGTCATCCGCCGCAGTTGTTCGAGCATGCGCGCCAGGATGAACCAGCGCCCGCGCACCGCCAGCCACACAAATCCAATGGCCGCAAGCAAGGTTGCGGCAAACAGCCAGGCGGCGACCTGTAAGCGGTGCGGCACGTCAATCAACCAGGCGAGCGCCGGCAGCCCGCCGAGCATCACCAGAAAGACTGTGAGGTTGTAGATCAGGTTCTCGACGATCACCGACGAGAAGCCGGCGATGAGCGGCACTTCGCGGCGCACCATCGCCGCCTTCGCCGGCTCGCCCAACAAGGGGCCTGTCGCCGTCAGGTACTTGATCGCTTCGCCCGCCAGCATGGCGTTCATCAGCGACCAGAAAGTGATTTGCCGATGCGGCGGGTCAATCGCGTAATACCACGACGCGGCGCGCAGCAGGTTGCGCACGGCTGACAGCGCGATGATGGCGGTAAAGCCCCAGCCCATCATCGCCAGGTAATGCATGATGTTATCGACGCCGGTCTGGCGAATGAGATAAGCGAACAGCGCCAAGCCCGCCACGAACGAGACGATTTGCAGCCATTTCAGAAGCGATTTCTTCATGTGTGTTGAAGCAAGCGCGGGTTGATGCTTGAACTATGCGGCGAGCACGCGGGCAGCAGCAGCCCTTCTAATCATCCATCTTACAATAGCGCCTGAAGGCGCGACAAATTGCCGCCGTGACACCTCGCGCAAGTGTCACAACCGCGATGGCCGCCCCGGTGGCGCGCGGCTTATCATAAAGAGGGATGAATCAGACGCAGGCCGCGGGCTGGCGTCAGCAAAGACCATGCGAACGAATCTCATCAGCTTTCTCGAAGACGCCGCCGTGCGCGGCAATGAAACTGCCTTCGCGCACCGGCGCGGTTTGCGCACGGAGCGCTGGTCTTATCAGCGACTGCACGAGGTCGCTTTTCAGTTCGCGCGCGAGCTTGAGCGGCGCGGCATTCAGAAAGGCGAGCGCCTCTTGCTCTGGGGCGACAACTGCGCCGAGTGGGTGGCGGCCTTCTTCGGCTGCATGGCGCGCGGCGTGATCGTCGTGCCGCTCGACGTTGAAAGCGCGCCCGATTTTGTCGTCCGCGTTCAACAGCAAGTCAATGCCCGATTGCTCGTACACAGCACGGATTGTCAGCTTGATCTGCCACGGCTCCGACTCGATGAACTAGCCGACGCTATCGCCCATCACGAAGCGACGCCTTTCGTACGCGAAGACATTTCCGAAAACGACATCGCCGAAATCATCTTCACATCGGGGACGACCGCCGAGCCGAAAGGCGTCATCATCACGCCGCGCAATCTGCTGGCGAACCTCGGTCCCCTTGAGCGCGAGATCAACAAGTACCTGAAGTGGGAGCGACCTTTTCACCCGATTCGCTTTCTCGATCTGCTGCCGCTCAGCCACATCTTCGGCCAGTTTATGGGCATCTTCGTGCCGCAATTGCTGGGCGGCGAAGTCTACTTTCAAGACTCACTCAATCCGTCGGAGATCATTGCCGCCATTAAGAAACAGCGCATCTCGGTCGTCGTTACGGTGCCGCGCTTGCTCGATTCCTTGCGCCAGAAGATCGAACGGGACTACGCGGCGCGTGGCGAAAGTGATGCGCTTTACAATCTGCTCGAAGCCGCCGAGCGCGTACATTTCTTGAAGCGCTGGTGGCTGTTCCGCCGCGTCCACCGGCAATTCGGCTGGAAGTTCTGGGCTTTTGTCGTCGGCGGCGCGGCGCTCAATCAGCAGACCGAAGGGTTCTGGCGGCGGCTCGGCTACGCGGTCGTTCAAGGGTATGGCATGACGGAAACCGCAGCGCTGATCAGCGTCAATCATCCGTTTAAGATGGGGCGCGGCTCGATTGGCAAGACGATGCCCGGCCAGCAGATGAAGCTCGACGAAAGCGGTGAAATCCTGGTGCGCGGCGATAATGTTTCGCCCGGCTACTGGGGCGGCGATGTCCGTTCGGCTACGAATGATGAAGGCTGGCTGCGCACCGGCGATGTCGGTGAGATGGACGCGGCGGGAAACCTCTACTTCAAAGGCCGCAAGAAAGATACCATCGTCACGGCGGCTGGCCTGAACATCTATCCCGACGATCTCGAAGCGGCGCTGAATGCGCAGCCGGAGATTCGCGACAGCGCCGTCATCGGCATAGAGACCGCGCAAGGCCCTGAGCCGCTGGCGGTGTTGATTATGAACGACGAAACGGCAGCCCCGGCAGCCGCTATCGCTCGCGCCAACCAGCAACTCGCCCAGCATCAACGCCTGCGCCGCTGGGCGATCTGGCCCGAGCCCGAATTCCCGCTGACGCCGACGAAGAAGATTCGTAAGCCGCTCGTGCTCGCGCGGTTGGGTGTCGGGTATCAGGTGTCGGGTGTTGGGGAGCAAGCGGAAAAGGTAACAGGGAATGGTGAAGACCTACGTCCGCATCCGACACCCGACACCCGACACCCATCACCCGCCTTCATTCTTCAGCAAGTGGCGCGGGTCAGCGGCGAAGCCGTCGAGCAGGTCGAGGCATCGGCCAATCTGGCGGCGGATTTGAAGCTCGATTCGTTGGGCCGCGTCGAGCTGTTGAGCGCGTTAGAAGATCACTATCAGGTTGACCTTGACGAAGCGGCATTCACCGCTGCGACTACGCTTGGCGACATTGAGCGCATGATCCGCGAAGGCGTGCGCGGCGAAGCGGTAGAATACCCGTATCCGAAATGGCCGCGCCGATTCCCCGTGACCTGGATTCGCGCCGCGGTCTTTTATCTCGTCATGATGCCGATCATCTGGCTGATGAGCCGCGCCCGCGTCGTAGGCCGTGCGCAACTGAAAGAGGCGCGCGGGCCGCTGCTGTTTGTGGCGAATCACGTTTCGATGATTGACCAGTCGTTGATTCAATATGCGCTGCCGGCGCGCTATCGCTTGCGGCTATTGATTGCGATGGAAGGCGAGAAGCTGCGCAACTGGCGCCGCCCGCCGCGTGGCACACATCTGGCGCGGCGGCTGCTCGGTTACATGCAATACTTTCTCGTCGTGTCGTTGTTCAATGTGTTCCCGCTGCCGCAGAAGAGCGGCTTCCGGCGCAGCTTCGCCTTTGCCGGCGAAGCGATGGATCGCGGCATGAGCGTGCTGGTCTTTCCCGAAGGCCGGCGCACACCGGACGGCGAGTTGAAGCCGTTTATGGAAGGCATCGGGTTGCTGGCTACCGATCTCGGCGTGCCGGTTGTGCCGATCAGGTTGGATGGCTTATACGAAATGAAAACGCTGCGCCGCTACTTCGCGCGTCCCGGCGAAGTCAAGGTGAGCATCAGCGAGCCGATCACGTTTGCGCGTGACGCTGACGCGGCGCAGATTGCCCGCGAGCTTCAGCGGCGCGTCGCCTCACTTTAAGCTCATTGCGCAGGCGCGCCGGAATTTTTCTGTCCGTACCGGTCGCGGTGCTGATAGCAGTAGCCGCCACCTTTCACCTTGCGCTGACATGGCTTGCCCGATTTTGTCGGCGCTCCGCAAATCGTCACGACTTCATCCGTCGAACTCGCCGCCCGCGCTTCGTGTGTGGAGGATGAAGCGGGGGCGTTTGCTCTCGCGTCCGGCTCGGCAGCGGCCAGCGGCTCAATCGGCGTGCCGATCAGATAAACCGTGCGTTGCGGGGCGAGATAGCGCCCGCTGCCGAACGCAAAGACAACCAGCAACAACAGGATGGTGAGGGTAAGTGCGCGCCGGGTGCGAAAGCGCGGCGCGCAGGTGGCGCAATGCGCCCAGGCGAGTGTCAGGCGGCGCGCAGCCGGCAAGGTCGCGCCACATTCGCTGCAAAATTTCGGTGTCGGCATGGCTGTTTGCTCCACGGACCGGGTGTACCGAAACAGCATAAGCGCGAAATTGAAATCGAACAAGGCGCGTCGCCGCACGTCGCCGGACGAATTACCAGAGCTGACTTATGTTTGCCGGAGCCTGAATCTTGGTGCTAGTATGACTGTTCGGGTCGGAACAGCGCTTGCACATTTCAAGTACTTGACTAGATTCCCGCGAGTTCAAATCTTGAATCATCATCTGGACGCGCATTCGATCATCTTAATCGTCTTATGAGGATTTATAATGGCTGAGGAAAAACAGCAGGGCGGGCGCGTGCTTCACGTTTTCACCAACATCTCCGTGCCCGCGTCAAAGGAGTTTGCCCTGCCGCCTGAAGTGCCCTCGCGCCGCTGGATGTACGGCCAAATGTTCCGCGCCGTTGTCAAAAAAGTCATCCGCGCGCCGTTTTCGATCCACACCTGGGGAGCGATGCGGCGCACGCTTCTCTCTAACTTCCTGCCCGACAATCTGCTCTATCGTTACAAAGCCTACCAGCGCGGCGAATGCAACCGCTGCGGTCTGTGCTGCAAGATTCAATTCCAGTGTCCCTTCTTCATTGACGAAGGGCCGTTCAACACGCGCTGCGCCATCTACACGACGCCCGCCGCGCCGCATGCCTGTCTGAAGTTCCCGCTCGACCCTACGGACTTGAAACTGCTGCAACGCGAAGTCGGCAACGCCTGCACGTTTTATTACGAAGGCGCGCCGCAGAAACTGTCGATCCTCGAATTCGCCAAGCTCTACACCCAGGGCATCCGTCAACAGCTCGCCAAGCGCAAGCTCAAAGAAGCCTCCGACAGCGGCGACTGAGGCGCGTCGCTTTTACCGCGGCAGATCGTACCAGACGTCGCCGAGCTGCTGCATCTCTTCGTCGTCCAGCTCTGTAGCGACCGCTTCCATCGAATCGCGGAACTGCGCGGCGCTGGTGGCGCCGAGGATGGCCGAGGTTACTCCTGGCTGCCGCAAGACCCAGGCAATCGCTGCATGCGTCAGCGCCTTGCCGCGCGCGGCGAAAAATTCTTGCAGGCGCTCGACCGCCGCAAAGTTGGCATCGTTCCAGTAACGCTCCCGGTACAGGCGGCCTGCCACCGCGAAGCGCGTGCCTGCGGCGGGCGGCTCGTCACGATGATGCTTGCCGGTCAGCAGGCCGCCGGCCAGCGGGTTGTAAACGATCACTCCGACGCCTTGATCTATGCAGAGCGGTAACAGCTCGGCCTCAATGTCACGCGACAACAGGTTGTAGCGCGGCTGCGCCGAATCAAAGCGCGCCACCCGCAGCCGCTCGCTCGTCCACAGCGCTTTCGCCAGCTCCCATGCCTTGAAGTTCGAGCAGCCGACGTAACGCGCTTTGCCGCTCTGCACGATGGCGTCCAGGGCACGCAGCGTTTCATCAATCGGCGTGTCGGGGTCGGGCGCGTGGACTTGATAGAGATCAACGTAATCGGTCTGCAAGCGGCGCAGGCTCGCTTCGATGGCGTCGAGGATGTGCTTACGCGACAGCCCTGCGTCATTCGGGCGCTCGCCCACGGGATGGCGGCATTTGGTCGCCAGGATGAAATTGGCGCGCTTGCCCGCCAGCCAGCGCCCGACGATCTCTTCGGTGCGCCCGACGCTGTCGAGCGCCACCGGCACAGGGTAAACGTCCGCCGTATCAATGAAGTTGACGCCGCGCTCGGCGGCTTCATCCATGATGGCAAACGATGTCGGCTCGTCGCATTGATGGCCGAATGTCATGGTGCCGAGACAGACTTCGGTGACTTTCAGGCCGGTTCGCCCCAATCGCTTGATCTTCATCGCCATCGCCTCCTTTGTCGAAAATAGCATTCTAACCACCCGGCGCGGTGCTTGGCCAAGCCGGCTGACAGCCTTGTGACATTATGCTTGTGGAATCCGTCGGCGGGTCGGTATAATTTTAAGTCGCTGTCAGACCTCTCAAGGCGCACTGATGAACCAATGTGATTCAAGCTTTGCCTGCCGGTCTTTGCAGGTTTTCTGTTGCAAGATTTCGCTCGCCGCGATTTCTATCGTAGGGCGAACCAGCAATCGAACAAGGGGACAGGGGATTTAAAGCGCAGCCTGTGTCTCTCCGAATCCGTCAGCCCATTATCGCCCG
The DNA here is from genome assembly GCA_045807765.1 of Blastocatellia bacterium. Lineage (GTDB taxonomy): Bacteria > Acidobacteriota > Blastocatellia > UBA7656 > UBA7656 > DATENM01. The sequence continues at coordinate 17,988 of JBJMGU010000027.1, read as the reverse complement.
GTTGATTCGGTCGGCTTGCGCCAACGTAGTAAGGAGATTGGGAGAATGAGAAAAGCAGTTACCTATTCGCTGGCAATCGCCTTGACGCTGTCATTGCTGCTATTGCCTGAGATCAGCCGCCGCGCCATCGTGCAAGCCGCCGATGCGCCGGAATTGACCAAGCTCGGCCCCGACACGATCAGCACAGGGGCGCCGACCTTTACGGTGCGTATCGAAGGGCGCGGCTTTGTTGACGGCTCGGTCATCGTGCTTGATGGCCAGCCGCTCGCTTCGAGCCGCGTGGTCAGCAAGAAAGTGATCGTCGCCGAAGTGGACGCTTCGGTGGTCGCCGCCCCCGGCACTCACAGCTTTTTCGTGCGCAACCCGGATGGCCAAAGCAGCCAGACGGCGACGCTTACAGTGGTTGATCCGAACACAGACTTTTTCATCCGCCTGCCGATTAACTCTGTGCAGGAAGGCGCCAACGGCGTCATCGCGCCGTTTCTCACCGGCCAGGGACTGGATAAGGTGGTGAAGGTCTTCGTCGGCGGCAAGTCGGTCAACTTCGACACCATCAGCGATACCCGCCTGCAATTCCTCGTCCCACAGAAATTCAATAACGTGCCGGCGCGCATCCCCATCAACGTCGTCAATAAACAGGGCGAGTATTCAAACACCGAAATCTTTTTCATCGTGCCGCGCGCCCCGAGGATCAATGCTCTCGACCCGACCCGCCTCGACGTTGGCACCGAAGACGTTTTGCTGAAGGTCTTCGGCGTCTTCGACGACAACGCGCAGATCGTTGTCAACGGCGTGGCGCTGCCGACGACGCCGAGGAAAGGCCATCTCGAAGCAACCCTGCCGGGCAGCCTGGTGGCGCAACCCGGCGAGTTGATCGTCCGCGTCGAACAGCAGGGCGTGCAGTCGGAAGACGAGATTCTGCCGGTCAGCCCGTCTGATGATCCCTTCATCTTTACGGTGGCACCGCTGCGCGTTCGCGTCGGCGAAGACCGCGCGACGATTGATGTCGTCGGCGACAACTTCGGCGACGGCACCACGGCGCTTATCGATGGACAGGAAGCTAAGATCAAGGGCCTGAGCAAACGCCGCTTGACTGTTGTGATCAGCAGCGATTTGCTCGCCGCCCCCGGCACGCACACCGTGCAGGTCAAGAAGGGCGACGTGGTAACCAGCAGCTTCACCTTCCAGGTGGTGCCCGATGTGACAGTGACGACGTTTGCCGGCGTGGCGCGCGAAGGCTATAACACCGACGCCTGCGTGTCAGCCGCGACGGCGATGTTCCGCCGCCCGCGCCGCATCGCGCTGGGGCCGGACGGCTTGCTTTACATCACAGACCAGCAGAACCATGTGATCCGCACGCTGAACCCGGCGACCGGCGAAGTCTGCACGTTGGCCGGCACCGGTAAGGAAGGCTATAAGGATTCGGCGGACACTACCGACGCGCCGACCTTCTCGTACCCGAATGGCGTTGTCGTCGCTGCCGACGGCACCGTCTACGTCAGCGAAAACGGCAACAACGTCATCCGCCGCATCCGCCGTTCGGGAAGCAGCATCACGGTTGACACCTTCTCAGGCGAATACCGCGAGATCGGCAGCGCCGACCGGCAGAAGGCGTTCAACAGCACGAAGATCGGTCTGGATGGCTTCCACGACGACCAGCTGATCGGCGCGGCCTACCGCTTGCCCGACGATATGGTGATTGGGCCGGACGGCTCGATCTACGTTGCAGACGCGGCCAACCATGCGATTCGTCGCATTCACGATGGTGTTGTCGAAACGCTCGCCGGCAACGGCGTGCCGGGCTTTGCCGACGGCATCGGGCCGAATACGCGCTTCAACACGCCGACCGGGCTGGCGTTATCGCTCGACGGGCAGACGCTGTATGTCGCCGACACCAACAATCACCGCGTCCGCCGCATTGACCTGACGACGCGTCGCGTCGGCACGCTGGCCGGCAGCGGCGCCGCCGGTCAGGACGACGGCCCGCGGGGCGAATCGAGCTTCAATCAACCCATTGGCCTGGCTGTGGATACGGACGGGACAGTGTATGTCTCGGAAGTGCTCAACAACGACATTCGCCGCATTGACACGCAAGGCAATGTGACCTCGTTGGCTGGCAAAGGGGCTGAACGCTTCCGCGATGGCACCGGCGCGGATTCGTATTTCGACAACCCGCGCGGTCTGGCCATAGACCGTCTGCACGGCATCCTCTATGTCGTGGATACGGAGAATCAACGCATACGCCAGATCACGCTGCGTTAAGGGAAAGATAAAAAGACGAGCTGGATGGGCTGACTCTCAAGGGTCGGCCCATTTTTTTTGCGGCGATGCCTCCCTGGTCCGTTGGCGCTCGTAAAAGCGCGGAACCGGACTTGCCTTCAATCCTTATCTGAGAGGCCGCAATGCGAATTCTTCTCGCCAGCCGACTTTTCTTCTCGATAAACTTGACAACGACAGACTCATATTTTATGCTGTTATTGTTGCAAATTTCAGTTTGAATAAACAATAGAATGCGGCGTCAATGCTTGGGGTTGGCAGGGAATTGAGGCAAGAGAGCGGTGAAATTTAAAGATTATTACGAGATTCTGGGAGTGAAGCGCGAGGCCACAGAGGATCAGATACGCCAGGCGTATCGCAAGCTGGCACGCAAGCACCACCCGGATTTGAACCCCGGAGACAAAGCCGCTGAAGAAAAGTTTAAGGAGATCAATGAGGCCAACGAAGTCCTCTCCGACCCCGAGAAGCGCAAGCGTTACGATCAGCTAGGGGCGAACTGGCGCGACGGCGCCGAGTTTACGCCGCCGCCGGGCTGGGGCCAGGTGAATGTTGATTTCGGCAACCTGCGCGACATCTTCGGTGGCGCGGCGGGCGCACAGGGCGCAGGGGCGAGCGGCGGCGCTTTCAGCGATTTCTTTGAAATGCTCTTTGGCGGCAGCCGCGACGCTGGCCCTGCCGACCCACGGCGGGCGCGCCCACGCGGGCGGGCGCGCGGCCAGGACGCCGAAGCCGAAATGGAGATTGCGCTTGAAGACGCGCATCGCGGCGGGCGGCACCGCATCACCCTGCAAGGAGTGCGCGCCTGCCCGACCTGCAACGGCACAGGCATGTCGAGCGGCGGCGTCTGTACAACGTGCAGAGGCACGGGGCAGGTGCTGAGCCCGAAGACGATTGAAGTGAACATTCCGCCGGGGGCGCGCGCCGGCTCGGTCATCAAGCTGCCGAGGCAGGGACAGCCCGGCGCCGGCGGCGGCGAGGCGGGCGACCTGTTCGTCCGGCTACAGCTCAAACCGCACCCGATCTTCACGGTGACGGGCGACGATTTGACCGCCGATGTGCCGTTGACGGCGTCGGAAGCCGTGCTCGGCGCGACGATTGAAGTGCCAACGATTGACGGCAAGGCGGAAATGAAAGTGCCCGCCGGCTCGCAGAGCGGTCAGCGCTTGCGGCTGCGCGGGCAGGGCTTGAACAAACGCGGCGGCGGGCGCGGTGATCTCTACGTCCGTTTGAAGATCGTCGTGCCGACGCACCCGAACGAGCGCGAGAAGCAGCTCTATCAAGAGCTGGCCTCAGCCAGTCAGTTCAAGCCGAGAGGGTGACATAGCAGTGACCAGTTATCAATTGCCAGTTGCCAGTTGCCAGCAAAACGGCTGACCCAACTGAGAACTAAGAACTGAGAACTGGCAAGTGAATGAGGGGAATCATAATGGATATCAACCGATTTACAGAGAAAGCGGCAGAGGCGGTGCGCGCCGCCCAGACTCTGGCGACGCGTTACAGCAATCAGCAGATCGAGATTGAGCACTTGCTACTCGCCTTGCTCGAACAGCAGGGCGGGCTGGTGCCTTCGGTGCTGACGCGCGCCGGGGTCAACACCGAGCCGCTGCATGCGGCCATCGAGCGCGAAGTGGATCGTTTGCCGAAAGTCAGCGGCCCTTCGGGACCCGTGGATCAGGTCTACATCACGGCGCGCTTGAACAAAGTCTTTGTCGCCGCCGAAGACGAGGCGAAGAAGCTCAAGGACGATTACATTTCGGTCGAGCATCTGTTGCTCGCCATCATTGACGAAGGCGGCGCGGCATCGCGCGCCTTAAAGACTGCCGGCGCGACCCGCGACCGCATCGAGAAGGCGCTGGTCGAAGTGCGCGGCCATCAGCGCATCACTTCGCAGAACCCTGAAGCCACCTACGAGGCGCTGGAGCGCTACGGGCGCGACCTGACGAAAGCTGCCGCGCAGGGCAAGCTCGACCCGGTCATTGGGCGCGACGACGAGATCCGCCGGGTCGTTCAGGTGCTTTCGCGGCGCACCAAGAACAACCCTGTGCTGATCGGCGAGCCGGGCGTCGGCAAGACCGCCATCGTCGAAGGCCTGGCGCAGCGCATCATTCGCGGCGACGTGCCGGAGAGCTTGAAGAATAAAAAGATCGTCTCGCTCGACATGGGCGCGCTGGTGGCGGGCGCCAAGTATCGCGGCGAGTTTGAAGAGCGCTTGAAAGCGGTGCTGAAAGAGATTCAGGCGCGCGAAGGCGAGATCATTCTCTTCATTGACGAGATGCACACGATTGTCGGCGCGGGCGCGGCGGAAGGCTCGATGGATGCCTCGAACCTGCTCAAGCCGATGCTGGCGCGCGGCGAGCTGCACTGCATCGGCGCGACGACGCTGGACGAGTACCGCAAGCATGTCGAAAAAGACGCGGCGCTCGAACGGCGCTTTCAGCCAGTGATTGTGGATCAGCCGACGGTCGAAGACACGATCTCGATCCTGCGCGGCTTGCGCGAACGCTATGAGTTGCATCACGGCGTCCGCATCAAGGATTCGGCGCTGGTGGCGTCGGCGGTGCTGTCGGAGCGTTACATCTCTGATCGCTTCCTGCCCGACAAGGCGATTGATCTGGTTGATGAAGCGGCGGCCAAGCTGCGCACCGAGATCGATTCGATGCCGGCAGAGCTGGACGAGAAATCGCGCCGCATCATGCAGCTTGAGATCGAGCGCGAGGCGCTGAAGAAGGAGACTGACGAGGCATCGCAGCGACGGCTCGAAAAGCTCGAAAAGGAGCTGGCCGATCTGCGCGCCGATGCCGACCAGATGTCGGCGCAGTGGCAGGCCGAGAAAGAGTCCGTGCAGAAGCTGCGGACCCTGCGTGCAGAGATCGAGCAGACGAAGATCGAAATCGAAAAGGCGCAGCGCGAATACGACCTCAACCGCGCCGCCGAGCTTCAGTACGGCAATCTGACGCAGCTCGAACAGCAACTGCGCGAATATCAGGAGGGCTTGGAGAACAAGCAAGCGCGCGGCAGGCTGTTGAAAGAAGAGGTGGACGAAGAAGACATCGCTGAAGTCGTCAGCCGCTGGACCGGCATCCCGGTTTCAAAGTTATTGGAAGGCGAGTTACAAAAACTGCTGTCGCTCGAAGAGCACCTGCACGAGCGCGTCGTCGGCCAGGACGAAGCCGTCAGCGCCGTATCGGATGCGGTGATCCGCGCGCGCTCGGGGCTGAAAGACCCGAACCGGCCCATCGGCTCATTCATCTTCCTGGGGCCTACGGGCGTCGGCAAGACCGAGCTGGCGCGGGCGCTGGCGGGCTTTCTGTTCGACGACGAGCACGCCATGATCCGCATAGACATGTCCGAGTATCAGGAGAAGCACACCGTGGCGCGCTTGATCGGCGCGCCGCCCGGATATGTCGGTTACGAAGAAGGCGGGCAGTTGACCGAAGCGGTGCGTCGCCGGCCTTATTCGGTGATTCTCTTTGACGAGATCGAGAAGGCGCACGCCGATGTCTTTAACGTGTTGTTGCAAATCCTCGATGACGGACGACTGACCGATGGCCAGGGGCGCGTGGTGAACTTCAAGCACGCGATCATCATCATGACATCGAACATCGGCAGCCATTTGATTCTCGAATACAGCGGCAGGCTCGAAGGCGAGCAGTACGAAGAGATGAAGGGCAGCGTGCTTGAAGCGTTGCGGCATCACTTCCGGCCTGAGTTCTTGAACCGGGTTGACGAAATCATCGTCTTCCACGCGCTGACGAAAGCCGACTTGAAGAAGATCATCGATATTCAGCTCGAACGCTTGCGCGGGCGGCTCGGCGAGCGGCGCATCAAGCTGAAGCTCACCGAACGGGCGAAAGAGCATCTGGCCGAAGCCGGCTTCGACCCGGTCTACGGCGCGCGCCCGTTGAAGCGCGCGATTCAGCGCGAGATCGAAACGCCGTTGTCGCGGGCGATCTTGAAGGGCGAAGCGAAAGACAACTCGGTGGTCATTGCCGATCTTGCCAACGGCGCGATCACCTTTCAGAGCAAGCCACTGGCGGCTGAGTCGGGAGACAGGAAGCAGGAGGCCGCGGGCAGTTCAGAGTAGCTAAACGCCGCCGGCTGAGCCGGGGGCAATGCCGAGGCGGCATTGTGCAGGTGGGCTGTAGGACGGATTCTCACTGCCTACTGTCTACTTCCCCTCGCTGTGCTATGATTGAAGTACACGCGGTTGACGAGCCCGTGGCAGGAGGTCAGACTCGCATGGCGGAGATGCTTGTGATGCGACGCGCAAACGGCGACCTCTTCACCCGCGAGATCAACGGGCAACCACGCATACCCGTCTGGTCAAGCCGCGCCGCCTGCGCTCGTTATCGAGAGCGCAATCCTGAGCTCCTGACTTACTCGCCCGCGCGCCTGGACGAGGCGCTGATCAAGCGCATCGCCGGTGCCATAAGTGGAGAGCGGCACGCGATTTTCTTTCTTATGGCAGAGGACGCGCCGGACGCTAATCTTGACCGGGGGAGAGCGATTTCCCTCGACCGGCTCTTGCTCGATACTCGCGTCGCTGACGCGGTGACGGCGCGCGGTTAGCCCGATTAATTCCGTTTGGCCGGCGCTCGTAGCAGTGAGTCCAACGCAGAACAAGGAGGATGGGAATGATCTCTTACGACGACATACGCCAGTTGCAGCAACACCCCTCTGGTCCCGATTCCTGTATTCTTAGCTTGTATGTGAACGTTGACCAGTCGAACGCCGCGAACTTGAATCGCGGCTTTATCACCCAGGTCGAAAACCTCTTCCGCCAGATGGCCGAAGACGAGAAGCTCGACCACCGCGAGCGCCTCGACGCCGAAAGCAAGCGGGCGCTGGCGTTCCTCGGCGATTACTCGGCGCGTGGCAAAGGGCTGGTTATCTTCAGCGATTCGAAGCGCGACTTCTGGTGGCAACGTGACCTTCATGTGGCGGTGCCGACCGGCGTCCGCTGGTCGCAAAAGCCCTGGCTGCGCCCGCTGCTGGAATTGCTTGAAGATCACGACCGCTATGCCGTCGTCTTGATCGATAAGCAGCGCGCCCGCGTGCTTACGGTAGACGCCAGCGGCATGCAACAACACACGGAAGTGCTATCGGATGTGCCGAACAAGCACGCGACGACCGGCACCGATCACATCATGTCGCAGACACAGATGCAGCGCGACCATGACGAGCATGTCCGCGCTCACGTGCATCGCGTCATTGACGAGCTGACCGGCGTGGTGGATCGCCTGAGCCTGTCGCGGCTGGTCATCGGCGGCCCGGTCGAAGCGACTTCGACGCTGGCCAATCAACTGCCGAAGCGGCTGGAGCAGATGATCATCGGCACGATTGCGGTGCCGCTCGACGCCAGCTACGAGCGGTTGTCGAACGAGCTGAACAAGGTGCAACAGCAGAGCGAAGGCGAAGATGAAGCGCGTCTGGTCGAATCGATGATTACGGCGGCGATGAAAGGCGACCGCGCCGTGCTCGGCATCGGCGACACGCTGGCGGCCATTCAAGAGCAGCGCGTCTATCGCATGGTCGTCGCCCGCGATTATCGGCTGGAAGGCAAGGAGTGTAAGGCATGTCACGTTCTGGTCGTTGATGGCGATTCGCAGTGCGCCTTCTGCGGCGGCGACTTGCAGGCGGCGCCCGACCTGATTAACCGCGCTTCGCACCGCGTCATCGAGCAGGCCGGCAAGGTGCAGATCGTTTCCGGCCCGGCGGCAGACAAGCTCGCCGGCACCGGCGTCGGCGCGGTGCTGCGCTTTTAAGAAGTGATGAGTAATGAGTGATGCGTGATGAGCGGGGAACAAGCATTCAGCCGCGCCGTTTTCAACTCATCACGCATCACTTTCAACTCATCATTTCCTGTCACTTGTCACTTGTCACTAAGGAGACTATGGCTCTAGTACCAACCGTCATCGAGACATCGAGCAGAGGCGAGCGTCATTATGACATCTTTTCGCGGCTGCTCAAGGAGCACATCATTTTCATCGGCACGCCGATTGTCGAAGAGATCGCCAATCTGGTCGTCGCCGAACTGCTCTTTCTTGAATCGGAAGACCCCGACCGCGACATCTCGCTCTACATCAACAGCCCCGGCGGCTCGGTGTCGGGGGGGCTGGCGATCTATGACACCATGCGCTTTATCAAGCCGGACGTGGCGACGATTTGCATGGGGCAGGCGGCTTCGATGGCGGCCTTGCTGCTGGCGGCGGGTGCTAAGGGTAAGCGCTTCGCGCTGCCGAATGCGCGCATCCTGATTCATCAGCCCTCTGTGGGTCGCATCGGCGGCCAGGCGACCGACATTCGCATCCACGCTGAAGAGATGTTGCGCATGCGGGCGTTGCTATCGCAGATTCTCGCCGACGCGACCGGGCAGCCATTTGCGAAGATTGACGAGGACGTCGAGCGCGATTTCATTCTCAGCCCGATACAGGCCATCGAGTATGGCTTGATCGATGCGACGCTGAGCTCGCGCAATGAACCGAAAGAAAATGACCGCTAGGGCAGGCTCATCATGGCAAAGACCGGAAAAATTTTCATCGAGCGCATCAGAGACGAAGGCAGCTATCGCCGACCGAGCGGCCCGCTGTGGCAGCCGGCGGTTGATATTTACAAGACCCCTGAAGGCTGGAAGATTAAGTTTGACCTTGCGGGCGTCCGCCCCGAAGACATTCAGGTGTTGCAGATCGACAACGCCCTCGTGGTGCGCGGCGTCCGGCGCGATTCGGTAATGACCGAAGGATGGAGCTATTACCAGCTAGAGATCACCTATAGCCGCTTTGAGCGCGTTATCAAAATCCCCTGCGACCTGTCGCAGTCCGAGATACGCAGCGAAGCCGCCGACGGCTGGGTCATCCTTCACATTGATTGCAACGCAGAGAAGTCAGAAGTCGGGAGCCAGTAGTCAGAACGAGCAAGGAGGCGCGACCAGTCTACTATCTGCTGCCGCTCTTCCTTTCCGTTCTGACTTCTGACTTGTGACTCCTGACTTCCGAGGAAAGAGGAATGTCAGAGAATATTGAAAGACCGCTAGAACCGCAAGAACCGCAAACCCTCGAATTGCCGATCCTGCCGCTGCGTGGCACGGTCGTCTTCCCGTCGGGCATCTCGCCGCTGACGGTTGGGCGGCCCCTGTCATTACGTGCGGCAGAGGCGGCGCTGGCGACCGAAGAGAAGCGGCTCGGCGTCATCGCCCAGCGCGGCGACCAGGACGCCGAGCCGACCGCCAGCACCCTTTATCAAGTCGGCACGCTCGTCGTCATCAATCGCATGATGCGGGCGCCGGGCCAGGAAGACGTGCTGCATCTGATCGTCCAGGGGCAGGAGCGCTTTCGCGTCATCGGCTTTACCGAGCAGGAGCCTTATTTCAAAGCGCGCGTCGAGATTCTGCCCGAGCCTGTGCGCGAGCAGACGCCCGAAGTCGAAGCCTTGCAGCGCAACATTCAGGCGCTGATTCAGCGGGCGCTGACGCTGCTGCCGAATGTGCCGCAGGAGATTCGCAACATCATCGTGCAATCGGAAGACGCCGTGCGTTTGGCTTACTTCCTCGGCTCGATGCTCGACCTCGGCGTCGAGCAGGAACAGGCTTTGCTCGAAGCCAACACCGAAGGCGAGCTGCTGCGGCTGATGCATTCGTACCTGGCGCACGAGGTCGAAGTTCTCGACATTCGCAGCAAGATCAGCAACCAGGCGCAGGAAGAACTCGGCAAGGCGCAGCGCGATTACATCCTGCGCGAACAGATGAAGCAGATTCAAAAAGAGCTTGGCGAGACGGAGCCCGAGCAGGCCGAAGCCGCCTTGCTGCGCGAGCGCGTCGAGAAGGCCGACCTGCCCGAAGACGTGCGCAAAGAGGCCGAGCGCGAGCTCAAACGGCTCGAACGCCTGCCCGCCGCCGCGCCCGATTATCATGTCATTCGCACCTATCTCGAATGGGTGCTCGACCTGCCGTGGAACAAGAGCACGGAAGATGACCTCGACTTGAACAAGGCAAAGGCGATTCTTGATGAGGATCACTATGATCTGGAAGACATCAAGGAGCGCATCCTCGAACATCTGGCGGTCATCAAGCTGAACCCGCGAACCAAAGCGCCCATCCTTTGCTTCGTCGGCCCGCCCGGCGTCGGCAAGACCAGTCTCGGACAGTCCATCGCGCGGGCGATGGGCCGCAAGTTCGAACGCATGTCGCTGGGCGGCATGCGTGACGAGGCCGAGCTGCGCGGTCACCGCCGCACTTACATCGGCGCGATGCCGGGGCGCATCATTCAAGCCTTGCGCCGCGCCGGCGTGAATAACCCGGTGATGATGCTCGACGAAGTCGACAAGCTCGGCATGGATTTTCGCGGCGATCCGGCGTCGGCGCTGCTTGAGGTTTTAGACCCGGCGCAAAACAACACGTTCCGCGATCATTACCTCGACCTGCCGTTCGATTTGACGAAGGTGATGTTCATCGCCACAGCGAACTCGCTGGCGCCGATTCCACCGGCCCTGCGCGACCGCATGGAGATCATCCAACTGGCCGGCTACAGTGAGGAAGAGAAGCTGCACATCGCCCGCCGCTACCTGGCACCGCGCCAGATCAAAGAATCGGGCCTGGCGGTCGAGCAACTGCAAATCACCGACGAGGCGATACAGGCGCTGATCGCGCTCTATACACGCGAGGCCGGCGTGCGTCAGCTTGAGCGCACTATTGGACGGCTGGCGCGCAAGGTGGCGTTGAAAGTGGCACAAGGCCAGGGCGATGTCTTTACGATCAAGCCCGAAGACCTGGAAGCCTATCTCGGCCCCGAGCGCTTCTTCCGCGAGATGGGCCGCGAGAACTTGCCGCCGGGCGTTGCCACAGGGCTGGCCGTGACCGAGATGGGCGGCGAAGTGCTGTTCATCGAAGCGACCTTGCTGCCCGGCTCGAAGGGGTTGACGCTCACCGGACAGCTCGGCGAAGTGATGCAGGAGTCGGCGCGCGCGGCGCACAGCTACCTGTGGTCGCACGGCTTTGAGCTGGGCATCAACGCCCGCGAAGTTTTCGAAAAGAACGGCGTCCACGTTCACGTCCCGGCGGGTGCGATACCGAAAGACGGCCCCTCGGCAGGCGTGGCGATTGTCTCGGCGCTGGCGTCGCTATGCTCGGACCGCCCTGTACGCGGCGACACAGCGATGACCGGCGAGATCACCCTGAGCGGCCTGGTCTTTCCCGTTGGCGGCATCAAGGGCAAAGTGCTGGCGGCGCGCCGCGCCGGCATGAAGCGCGTCGTCTTGCCCATACGCAACCGGCCCGACCTGAAGGACGTGCCCGAAGAGGCGCGAGGCGATCTCGAAGTCGTCTTCGTCGAGCACATTGACGAAGCTTTGTCGCAAACGCTGATGCCGCCAAGCGCAGGCGCGCCGCACACGCCGGCAGAGACCGAGCCGGTGGGCGCCGGCACCGAAGCGAGCTTCGAGAGCGGCGAAGCGCACGCCTGATCACGCAGAAGAGGGGCTAGGGGCTAGGGACCAGGGGGAAGCAGATGCGCTTCGCGCCTTTTCCTGCTAGCCCCTAATCCCTAGTCCCTAGCCCCTCCCCTCCTGTCCTGATGATGCCGTGCGCGTGGCCGGTCATGACTTCTTTGCCATGCTGGTTGCGGCAGAGAAAAGTTGATGACTGGCGGATGAAGCGCTCTTCGGTCTCCAACACAGTGATCGTCACTTCGCAAGTCACCGTGTCGCCGGCGAAGACCGGGCGCAGGAATTGAAAGCAGAGCTCGCGGGCGATGAAGTTCATGTCGCCGCCGACCTTTGTCGGCAGCGTCGCCGTCAACAGCCCGTGCGCCATCAAGCGACCCTGCGCGTCATACTCCATGTGATGCACGCCTTCGTCACCCGATACGCGGCTGAACAAACGGATGTCTTCTTCCGTGAAGGTTCGCTGCCATGATCGCACGTCGCCTACTTGCATACGGCTGTCTCGCTCCCTATAACGGTTTGCAAATGCTTATCGTCTTCGCCACTAAGGCACCAGAGCACATCACTATCTTAGTACCTAATTTGCTCAGATAAAAACATGAATACAGATCATCAACAACCACGTCGCAGTCAGGGCAAGAATTGTTGATTAACCGTCAGACAGGGGCGGCACACGAAGCATGGTCTTGTACTTTATTTCCTAAATCAAGTGTGATATATCTTGCGCCCTGACATATCCTGGGCACTCTCAAGCAAAAGAATATGGATGCCTATAACTGAAACCATCTGTGAGCACTTTATCAGGAGATGATGATGGCAAATAAACCGAACATCCTCTTTATTCTCGTGGACCAGATGCGCATGCCGCCCAGCCAGCCCAACCTCACCCCCAGGCTGGAAGAACTCAATCAGGTCCTGAGCTTCGACCCCCACATGCAGGACGATAACCCGTTCCTCCCCTTCTTCCCTGCCTTCCGCCGTCTTCGCCGCCACAGCGTCCGCCTGGCCCGGCACCACATCGCCTCCGCGGCCTGCGTTCCCAGTCGGGCGACGCTGATCACAGGCCAGTACCCTAGCCGGCACCTGGTCACGCAGACGGCGGGCATGTTCAAGCAGGACTACGATCCCGGCTTCCCCTGGTTGCCCAACAACCAGGTTCCTACTATCGGCGATTGGTTCCGCGCTGTGGGCTACACCACGCACTATTTTGGCCGTCACGACTTCACGACGCCGCCGGTCCCCAGCCTGGAGGAGTGGGGCTTCAGCGACTGGTCCACATCGTGGCCAAGCAGCCAGGGCGGCGGGCCCGGTAACCTGGGCATCTTTCGCGACATCGGCTTTGCCGACGTGGCCAACACCTTTTTCAATCGCAAGGCGCTCGGCTACGAGACTAATGTCCGGAACATCTACAACAACACGAACGCCACCTCGGACCAGACGCCCTGGTTGGCGGTGGCCGCATTCGTGAACCCGCACGATATCACAGGCTGGCCGCTCCCCTGGCTCGGAGGTGCCCAGCCTTTGCCGGCCACGGCTGGCGCCAGCGCCTCAGACGACAGCTTCGAACGGATCGGCGCGCTGCTCGGAGCCCCGGCCCCGATCCCGCAGCAGGGCGACAGGAGCGTGACGCCGTCCGGGGGGACGTACCAGGTGGGGCTGAATCCTGAAGGCTTCCCACAAGACAACGGCGTGCTTTCCCCGAACTGGAATAGCGATCTCTCGACGAAGCCCACCTGTCAATACGAGGCTTCTTTCAAGATCGGTCAGGGGTTCCTGGCCCAGTGGCCCCAGCAGCTCTGGCAGGTGGCCCCGCTCCCCTACAAGTCCGCCGCGCGCGCGCAAGAGTGGCTGCTCGCCCACCTTCAAGCCTATGTTTACTTTCAGTACCTGGTCAATCTGGAGATCGACAAAGTCCTGGCCACCCTTGAGCGAAACGGCCTTCTCGACAGCACGATTGTCATCTTCACCTCCGACCACGGCGAGATGGGCGGTGCCCACGGCGGGCAGATCGAGAAATGGCACAACGCCTATCGCGAGACCATCCACGTGCCGTTCATCGTATCGAGTCCGCTAGTCAACCCGGCGCAAGCCCGGATGCGCGACATCGATTTCGTCACCAGCCACATCGACCTCGCCCCCACGCTGCTGGGTCTGGCGGGATACCACCAGGCCGAACAGTCGGCCCTCAAGCCGCTCATTCTGGGCCACGAGGTGTACGAGCTTCCCGGCCAGGACCTCAGCCTCGCGATCCACGGCGAGCCGGCTTCAACAGGGAACAACGAGCCGGCAGGTGTCCTGTTCGTGACCCAGGACGACATCACCTTGCCGACCGACCGCACCAGCCTGCCGGCCACGTTCGTGAACTACCTAAAGATCGTCAAGGACGCCATCGCGCAGGACAAACAGCAGACGACCGAAGGCCCCATCGCTCAACCCAACCACGTTTATGCCTACTGTGAGGCGGCGTGGAAGCTGGTCAGATACATCGATGGACGGCGCGCCGATGCCACATCGACCGACCCGAAGAACTTCGAGCCCGACCAGTGGGAGCTCTACTATCTGGGTCAGGACCCCGGGGAGGACATCAACCTCGTGAGCTGGCGAAACGGGGAGCCGGTGCCTGAGCCGAGTCGGATTCCCGAGAGCTGGAATCTGACCGAGAGAGAGGTGGTCGCCGAACTCAACCGGCTCCGCAAGGAGCTGGCGGCAGTTATGGCCCGCGTCGGCTATGCTCCCAACGGCGGCCCGGCCAATAGACAGGAACTGCCCGCAGTCCAGAGGTTCGCGCGATACAACTTCAACGCTCCCTGAAGGTCGTAGAGCGCCACCGAGCATGCAATCATCACCCGATTGAAATTCGCTCTAATGATTTGCTGTGAGCACTACTTTGCGGCTTCCGGCGAAAAGCACCACAGATCGCGGTTGAGTAGTCCACCCCAGGTTTTATCATACGGATGAACGGCCCTCACCTGCCGCTCGTCTTGAAAGACCGGGCGGCCTTCGTTGGTCCACTCGAAGATCGAGCCTTCGAGGTTATGCACGTTCGTATAGCCGCGCTTGATCAACTTCTCGACGAGTGCCGACGAGCGATAACCGACCGAGCAGTAAGCGACGATCAGTTGATCTTTGCCGGCATCGCTAAGCGCCGCGAGTCCCTGCTGTTCGGAAGTCGCCAGTTTCGCATTCGGCAGGTGACTGACCGAGTACTCTTCGTCGCTGCGCGCGTCGAGCAGGATGGGCGGCCTGGCATCCGCCGCCAGATGCCGGCTCAGATCACTGGTCGTCATCTGCGGCACGTCGGGAAACTTGTCACGCACCATGCGTTTGATGGCTGGCCAGTCGCCGGTGGTCTTCTTCGAGCAGGCGATGGCCCAGACGCCGAAGAGTGCGGCGGCGGCGCAAAGTCCGAGGCGCAGCCAGCCGAGAAAACGTTTGCCGGTCAAAGGGAAGATCGTCATATCGAATGCCCCTGAAACGCCCCGGTCAATGCCACGACAGCTCGCGCGCCGCATCGTCGAGCGGCGTCGCCTGGCCGGCTTTCACGTCGGCGGCCCATGTTGCCACGTGCGCGCCACCGCCGTCGCTATAGCTGAACTGGACGACGATGGCGCTGGCCGGCTCGGGTGACGCGGTGGCGCGCCAGCCATCAATCTGCATCGCTTCGCCCTGGCGTTTACGGTAGAAGACCGTCGAGTAGAGATACTGCTGCACAGTGAAATTCTCTTTGCGCGAACTGCTCTCGCGCACCAGGCGGATGGCTTTCTCGGTATCGGGTTGAAGCTGTTCGCGGACAAGGACGGTTGCGGCCACCGCGATGATCAGCAGCGGTAGATAAATGAAAGCGATTCTCGGCCAGTGATCAAGCAGACGGCGAATCATCGTCATTGGTCATTTGACGCCGCGTCAGCCGGCGGGATTAATCAGCGCGTCACAGCGCGGGCATGGTTCGTTGACGGCGTCGGCTGAAATGGTGAAGCCGCAGACCGGGCAGGCCCGCTGGTTAAGGCGCTTTTCGATCATCACGTAAACGATTAGCACAATGGCGCCGATCAAGATTCCCAGCAGCAATTTCATCGCCGCCTCAATTGCCTCCGCGCATAAATTTCCGGCTCGTCGAATAGTTGAAGAAAGCCGCCAGGAAAAATATTAACGCCGAACCGGCGGTGACCACCAGCAGCGGCGCGCGCTGTGATTGATAGGCGTCAAGGCTCAGGTAAGCGAAGATGGCGCCGAGCAGGGCGCAGACGATGGCGTTGCGCTGATAGGCATAACCGGTCTTTTGCGAGGTCGTCTTGTTGCGCTGGATCAGGGCGTTGACGGCGCGCACTTCGTCTTCGCAACTGCCGCGACAACTGATGCCGTTGCCGACATCTACGGCGCAGGCATGGCAGATCGCCTTGTTGCAATTCTTACAGATCGCTACGGCGTCCGCCGTGGCGTGGTTGAAGCACTTCATAGGTGATGGCTTCTAGGGATCAGGCGCGCGCCTGGGCATCGCTCATCTGCAAGTTGTCGTTCAACTGTTTGTCGCGGCGCACGCGCCAGATCTTGCTGTCGAGGTAATAATGCGTGAAAGCGCCACCCCAAATGAACGCCATCCAGAAGCTGTCAGGTTTGACCACCGTGTAATGCGGGATGTGGTAAGCGGCGCCGAACAGCAGCGCGAAGCCGATGTAGCGCCAGACGTTCTTGCTGATGACCGAAGCCGCGCCGTAGCTTGTCGCGCCCGAGCGCGCATACTTGTTGCGGTTGTGAAACCAGATGATGCGATGGTACTGAAGGTTGTGATAGATCGTCAGCGTCGCAACCGCCGCCAGCGCGCCGGCGGCAGCCGGCTGCATCGGCTCAAGCAGCCGCAGCACGATCCAGTGCATGGGCAGGCAGGCAGCCAGCAGCAGCAGCTTTGGCACGTTGATCGGCTGACGCTGATAGAGCCGATGCGCCTGCCGTCCGACGAACAGCGCTAGCGAAATCAAGAAAGCCGAGAAGACGAAAGTTTCAACCCACCATGCCGGCCCTGATTCGACCGGCAACCGCATCGCATCCAGCCGCTCACGGGCGGCGTAGCTGTGTGTGAGGAATCTCACAAACGGATAGGTCATGCCGAGAAGGATGAAGGCGCGGTCAATCAGGTTATCGATTTCAGCCAGATCGTGATTCTTCTTCTTGTAGAGAATCATGAAGCCATAGTGCTGCTTCACCAGATGGTAATAGGCCCACAGCGAGGCGAAAAAGAAGAAGGCCGGGCCAAAGCTGCTGGTGTGCAAGACCATGTCGAGCAGCAGCAATGAAGGGCCGAGCAGGAAGAGCAACAAGGTGCCGTAGTAGAGGCGAGCGCGCTTGCGGCGTTCGTCGCTGTCGGCGTAGGTGCGCGAGACGGTGCCGAAAACATGCGGGCCATCGAAGCCGAGCGCCCACACCCATACCACCAGCATCACCGATATCCCTAGCTTCACTAGCGCCAGATTCGCCGCCAGAAACAGGTAGCTCGCCACGACGCTGCCGATGAACCAGATGAGGTCGTCTTTGCGGCTGATGATCCAGCCCGCCGCCACCCGGCCCTGCGCCTTGTCGTCAACTCGCATTACTGTCGCTGCCATACTGTCGTCTCCTTAAGCTTTCGCCGCGTAGGTCGAGCCTACGCAGAAAAGCCGAAATCATTCGACGAGGTTAACTGCGCTCCCCCTGTTTAGGATGCCTTGCAAACTGAGAAACTGAAAGACTACCCAACGGCCCGCTAGTTTACCACAACCGGCATTCGATTGCACAAATGCAAAACTTCGCTGTACTCGGTTATCTGCCGAGCCGCATATGGTCTACCATAATGCAGCGATCCTGCACGACTTGAATGCCGGCGCGGGCGAGGCGCTCGGCGGCCCGGTCGTTGCGGATGCCGAGTTGAAACCAGACGGCGCCGGGCGCTTTCGCGAGGATGTCTTCGATGTGCGGATCGATGTCTTCGCTGCGCCGGAAGATGTTGACCATATCTAGCTCGACGGCCACGTCAGCCAGCCGCCGATAGACTTTCTGTCCGAGAATCTCTGTGACCTCCGGGTAGTAGACCGGCACCGGGATGACTTCAAAGCCCGCCTTCTGAAGGTAGTCGGGCACATAGAAAGCCGGCTGTCCAGCCTGCCGTTCAGTTTTGATTCCGAGCACGGCAATGCGCCGGGTGTTGCGTAGCAAGGCGTTGATCTGTTCGCCTGTTTCGATGAGATTCTGTTGCCAGTTCGTCATAGCTTGGACTCCGAGAAGAATCTTTTTGTGAAACGGCTC